>JAQCLD010000045.1 GCA_027592785.1 Acidobacteriota bacterium | reverse complement strand
GCGCGCGGCACATCCCGCGCTGTCACCAAAGAGCGTTGCTCCTACCTGCTGCCGACGGTTGTCTACACCGACAACCCCGACGCCACGATCGTCTCGAAGGAATTCATGTTTCCCTTCGTCAACGTCGTCGAGTGTCCGCAAGAGCAAATGCTAGAAAAGATCGGCTACACCCTCGTCGGCACCGGCATCACCAACGACGCGCAGCTCCAACGAGAACTGCTCGACTGCACCGACATTGACCGGCTGAACCTCGGCCCGGTGCCGACGGTGAAGCTGGACTGGTTCCAGCCCCACGAAGGCAACATCGTCGAGTGGCTGTACCGGGCGCGGTCCTACCAGAGCGCGGCTTAAGGCCGTCTTCAGCCCCGGAGGGGCGGAGTAGCCATTTAGCCCCGGGTGCAGCAACGCGGAACCCGGGGTATGGAACCCGCCGACTCGCTACTTGTCCCTTCCTTGCAACCCCGCGCCCGGCAGGGCGCATCAAGAAACAACCGTCCAACTACACCCGATAGCGCTCCACCTTGATCTCGTGCTCGCGCTTACGCACCTGTGCCAGATCGTAGCCGACCTGGCGCTCCAGCCAGAAACGCGCATTCGACCAGCCCGCCTTCTCCAACCGAATCGCCATATCGGGTTTGATGCGGGCCTGGCCCTTGACCAATCGCGACAGCCTGTGGCGCGAGACGTCGAGCACCCCGGCGGCAGCAGCCACACTCAAGTTCAAAGGGTCAAGAATATTCGACTTGATGCTGAAGCCGGGATGCGGCGGATCTTTCATCGGCATGGCGGTTTCCCCACCCGATCCATCGGCTGTTTCGATGCCTATTCGTAGCGCAACGTCTCCACCGGAGCCACCTTCGCCGCAGACCCCGAGGGGTAGATCGTAATCAGGTAGCAGATCACTAGAGCCGCCAGGGCGACCTCGATGCCGTCCTGCACGGTGGGCGCGAACGGCACATACTCCAATCCATAAACTTCTGCGTCTAACGTGATCAATTGATAGTAGTTACAGACCCAACTCGCCACGTGGCCTAGCACCAATCCCGCGGCCGTTCCCAGCGTCCCGATGATCATCCCCTGCCACATGAAGATGCGCCGAATCTGCTTCCGCGACGATCCCATCGACTTCAAAATGGCGATGTCCCTGCTCTTCTCCATCACCATCATCACCAGCGAAATCAGAATGTTCAGCGCGGCCACCAACATGATCAAACTGATGGCAATCGCCGTCACCAGCTTCTCCATTTCCAGCGCGTTGAAGACGCTGCGGTTGCGCTCCATCCAGGTGGTGGCCGCGTACGACGCTCCGGCCCGCTGCTCGATGCGCCGCGCGATGGCCTCAGCCTGGTCTAAGTCGTCCGTCTTCACCTCAATCGCGTTGATGACATCGCCCAACGACAACGTCTGTTGCGCCGCCTTCAACGTCGTGAACGCCCAGGCGTTGTCGAACTCGTAAAACCCCGAGTCGAAGATCGCTACTACCCGAAAAGCCTTGGTCACGCCCACCCGCCCGAAAATCGTCATCTCCCCTTGCGGGTTCAATACCGTAATGCGCGTCTGCAGCCGAGCCCCGATCTGGTCGGCCAGCCGTCGCCCGAGGATGATCCCCGGCGCATCGGCGGCGCCAGTCCGTAGGTCTTCCAACGAACCTTCCGTGATGGAACTCAGCAGGTCGGCAACCTCCATCTCTTTGTCGATATCGATGCCTTTGATGAAAGCCCCGCGCGCCCGCAACGGGGTCGTGACCATGACCTCGCCGTACAACGCCGGCGCCACCGCAAGCACGCCCTCGGTCTGGCGCACAACCTCGGCGACCGGTTGCCAATCCGGGATGCCCTGGATCGCCTCTTTGGCCAGCAGATTGATGTGTGCGTTCGCGCTCAGCAGGTGATCGCGAATCGACCCTTGCACGCCGTTGTTGATCGCCATCGCAATCACCAACGCCGCAACGCCGACCGTCACCCCAACAACAGAAATGAGAGTGACGAACGAGATCAGCTTCTGCTTGCGTTTGGCGCGCAAGTACCGCAGAGCGACGTAGAGCTCAAAGGCCATGACGGGAACTACGTTTCGCCGCCCGTCGACGTTTCCGCCGCGCGCAACCGTTCCGCCATGCCAATCTCGCCCTCTGGCCGCAGCAGCGGAAACAGAATCACATCGCGAATCGTCGGCGAATCGGTCAGGATCATTGTGAGCCGGTCAATGCCGAAGCCCTCTCCCGCCGTGGGCGGCATGCCGTAGCTCAGCGCCCGCAGATAGTCTTCGTCCATCTGGTGCGCCTCGGCGTCATGCGCCTGCATGGCCACTTGCAACTCAAACCGTTTGCGCTGCTCCTGCGGGTCGTTGAGTTCCGAGTAAGCATTCGCCAACTCCATACCCGCGGCGTAAATCTCAAACCGTTCGACCCAATCCGGGTCGTCCGGCTTCTGCTTCGACAGCGGCGACGCTTCAACCGGATACTCGTAGATCAGCGTCGGCTGCACCAACCGCGTCTCGCAGGTCTCTTCGAACAGCAGTTGCAATGCCGTGCCCAGCGTCACGCCGTCCCGCAAATTGATCTTCTTATCCGCGTTCTGGTTATGCACCGCCACGAATTGCTTCACCCGCTCGAGGTCCTTCAAGTCTTCCAGCGTCGGTTTATCGCCCGGATGAGGCCATAACTCGCAGATCGCCTCGCGCAACGTGAACCGCGCCAGCTTCGCAAAATCCACGTCCTGCTCCCGGAAGCGCGCCTTCGTAGCGCCGTCCAGCACCGCTTCGGCCGCCGTCCGCAGCAACTCTTCGCTAAAGTCCATCAGGTCGCGATAGTCGCTGTATGCCTGGTAGAACTCCAGCATGGTGAACTCCGGGTTGTGTCGCATCGACAACCCTTCGTTTCGGAAATTCCGGTTGATCTCGTAAACCTTGTCGAGCCCGCCGACCACGAGCCGCTTCAAATAAAGCTCCGGCGCGATCCGCAGAAACAGATCCATGTCGAGCGCATTGTGGTGAGTCGAGAACGGACGCGCTAACGCGCCGCCATGAATCTGCTGCATCATCGGCGTTTCCACCTCGATGTAGCCTCGCGAATCCAGGGCGCCTCTTAGCGCCTTGATCATCCGATTGCGTTTGACGAAAACGTCGCGCGCATCTTCGTTCGCAAACAGATCGACATAGCGCTGCCGGTAGCGCGTCTCGATGTCTTGCAGCCCGTGGTACTTCTCCGGCAATGGCGAAATCGCCTTCGCCAAGAATTCCAAATTCTCCGCATGCACCGTCAGCTCGCCGGTCTTGGTGCGGAACACGTACCCTTCGCAGCCAATGAAATCGCCGGCATCGAGCACTTTATAGAGATCGAAATCCCGCTCGCCCACCGCATCATGCCGGACATAGAGCTGCGTCTGCTCGCCGTCTTTCTGTATGTGGCAGAACCCCGCCTTGCCCTGGCGTCGTTTGGTCATCAGCCGACCGCAAACGCGCACTCGCGGCTTCTCAGTGTCCAACTCTTCAGCTTCCTTTTTTTCGAAAGCTTCGCGAACTTGCGTTGGCGTGTGTGTGTAGGAATACTTGCGCGGGTACGCTTCAAAACCGAGATTCTCGATCTCGTTAATCTTGTCGTAGCGCTGTTGAAATAAACGATCTTCTAGGGACAAAAGTGCGGCTCCGGCCCTCCGCGCGGGGGCGAAACCTCCCATTATAGGCGGGTTGGACGCCCTCTACTCGATGACACGAGCCGTCGCGACGACCTTCATCTTCGACTTCGCCAGGCGCGGTATCTCGACCTTTAGCCGGTCGCCGAAACGGTCCACGCCATTCACATCCAACAGGTAGGTCCCGTCGGCCAAGGTCCGATGGATCAGCTGCGCCGATGCCAGCGGATTCAACTTCAACTTCTTCAAGTGAAACCAGGCCCCGCCGGTCTGCTCGGCCAGCTTCTCAAACAGTCCCGCGTCGAGGCCGTCTGCGTAGGCAATAAACACCGCAACATTGCGTTGCTGGGCCATCGCCACAATCTCCGGCAGCCGAATTCGGCTGTTGCCTTCGACACCCGACGACAGCATCATCGCAACGCGCCTTCCGGGCGAGTTCGAAAAGCCGTCGTCGAGTACCGCGTAAAGTGCATCCATCACCCGCGGATTATTGCCTTGTCGAACCTTCTGATTGGCCGACGTTAGCTGGCTCTTGCTGTTGGTGAAGTCCTGCATCAACGTTGCCGCTTGATCGAAAGCGACCAGCGCCATCTGCGCTCCTTCGGGCATGCCCTGAATCATCGGGTGCACCAGCGGCCGGATCGCATCCGAGATAAAACTCGAATCGACCAGCAGCATCACGTCTAGTAGGTCTTTCGCCGGCTCGGCGCTCTCCACCGTTAGCGTCAAATCACCGTCCGTCACCGCAAAGTCCGCCGCCGTCAGTCCTTTCACCGGCTCGCCTGTCTTCTCGTCGAAAACCGTCACCGACAACTTCGCGCCAAACAGCGCCGGCACAACCAGCAAAGCGAGAACCAACACCCGACCAATGGCTATTCGCATCGCGGTACTCCGTCCTCGGCGCACTATATCAAACCGCCGTCACGGCCTTCCGAAGACAAGCCGGACACAAGCAGCGTTCGTAGCGATCCTTGATGGCCTCCAGAGTTTCCTTCGGGACGGTCTCGCTGAAGCACCAACAGTTTCCCGTCGGCTCGCAACCGAACTCAGCACCGCAAGACGCACAAGTTTCCTTGTTGCCGGCTTCGTCACAATTGGCAGGATCTTTCATCGTCCAAGTCCAAAGCCTAGTAAGGGCGATAGCCTTCCACGCCCAACGGTATCCGATACAAGCTCGTGTCGACCGTAACGTACAGCATGTTCGAGTCATCGCCCACGCTGAACTCCACGTTGCTGGGGATGCCCTGTGCCGCAGCTGGATCCAGCTGATTCTCGGGTCCTGTAGCGATGAAACCGACTTCCTGTCCCTCTGGGTTGATGATCAAAACGCCCGGGCGCTTCAGACTGCGTGAGGAGAGATAGATATTGCCGTGTTCGTCGACGGTCATGCCGTCGCAACCAACTTCACTTCCGAATTCAACCAACGTTCGGCGCGGCCCATTCACCAGCCCATCGTCGCCGAGCGGAAACGCGTAGACCCTCATCGCTCCCTGTACGGCCGCAGGCGCTTCGGGGTCGGAGATGTTCTCGCCGCCGTTGTTATGGTCAGCCACGTAGAGCGTACTGCCATCCGGGCTAAGCGCGACGCCGTTGGGCTTCTCCGCCTCATGCGTCACTTCAACTACGCTGCCGTCCGTGTCGATTCGATAGACCGCCATGTATTCAAGTTCGCGACCCTCCGACCCGAGATAGCGAGGATCGCTGAAATAGATGCGGCCTTGAGCGTCGATGGTCAAGTCGTTTGGCGAGTTAAAGCGCTTGCCCTCGTAGTTGTCGGCAACGGTCGTCTTCTCGCCAGTCTCGACGTCATAGCGCGAGATCTGCCGTCCGCCGTTCTCCGCCCCTTCGGCCGCCACCAAAAACCCTTCCGCGTCAAAGATGAGGCCGTTGGACTTGCCGCTATCCTCCGCGAAGACGTCCGTCTCACCCGTGGCCGGGTCGTAGCGCATGATCTTGCCCAGCACCTCTCCGAATGAGATATCCGAGAAATAGATTCGCCCGTCCGGCGCGGCAGCGGCCCCTTCGGTGAGACCGCCGACCAAGGGCAGAGAGCGAGTGAACAGCAATTCCAGTTGCGCACCTGGGGGTACGATGACGGGCGCCGACGCTTCTGGTGGAGGCTCGGGCGCTCCACCGCAAGCGAAAACCAATAGGGCCACAGAGGAAACCAACAAATACGCCAACTTATTCATCAATAACTCCCTATACGCAGCGCGGCCCATCATACGCGATCGTAATCGCCTTGCCAGTCTGTGATCAGCTTCTTGATTGGCGTAGGCGTCGTGATATTTTCGTCTAGCACTTTGCGAGCCAGCGCGGGCAGTTCGCCATCTCCGGCGAACCGTAGTCCGACCATCTGGGCTGGTGTGAACGTATTGATGCGCCCCTGCAAGTCGGCAGGCAATAAGTCGCGCATCCGCAGCCGCATCTCAAGCCGAATAACGCGGTCTTGGGCTTTTAAGGCAAACACCCTGGCCACAAAAAACACGATGACTAGAGCAATCGCCACCAGCAGATTCAGAATCGCCTCAAAAGAGACGCCGCCGAACAGCCGATAGATCGCCCATCCCGCATTGACGACGAGGATGGGAGCAGCAACGAAGTGATACGCCGGGTACCATCGCGTGTGGTTAGAGAAGTTTTGTTTTTGACCTGACATGACTGTGCTCCTTAAGCCTCAGCACAGTATACGCGGCTCGATCAACTGCAGTGAAAACAGGAATATCGCCGGGCGAAGGCAGGTTTATTCGACGACGAGTTGGCCCTTCATCCTCTTGTGACCAAAGCCGCAGAACTTAGAACAAGCGATGGGGAAAGTACCGGCGCTGTCGGCAATGAACTCGATCGTGACGACTTCACCCTTCGGCAACTCGCGATCGATTTCGAGCGCCTCGATCTTGAATCCATGTTTGCGATCCAGCGCGGTGATCGACAGTTTGACGCTCTCCCCCTGGCGAACGCGAATCTCACTGGGCGAGAACTCATACTTTTTTGCCGTAACTGCGATCTCGCGGACTTCCGGCTTTTCTTGCGCCAGGGAAACGGCCAAAACGGCGAATAAACCTGCGACGGTCAAGATCGCCGTCAGCACGAGTGAAAGGGGTCTGGGAACAACTATCATTCTTGGCCTCCGTTCGACGCCACATTGAGACTAGCATGCGCTGCACCGCGCTCTTGCCGACTGCGGCTCAAGGCTCGCGGATTCTATGGAGTTGGTTGGCTGTGAGGTTGGCGACCCGTTGGGTTTGGCCGTTGGGCCAAGTAATTTCCAGAGAGGCGGACTTTGCGTCGGCGAGGCCGTAGCGGAGTGCAAGGGCGTTCTGGGACAGGTAGCTTCCGCCGCCGCGGACTTCAGCTAGTTGGGTCTTGCCGCCTGCCGTAAGCCGGACTTTAGCGCCGATGGCACTGCGGTTGGAGTTCGTTCCTTCGAGTCGGATCGTGATCCAGTTGCCTTCCGCCGTGCGCGGAGTGAAAAGCGACGGCGTCTCGTTTTGGTTATTGACGAGGACGTCGACACGTCCGTCGTTATCAGCGTCGGCGAAGGCGGCGCCGCGGGCAGCGTGGAGTCCGAGAATGCCCGGGCCGGACGACTCAGAGACATCAGCAAACTTACCCGAGCCATCGTTGTGATAGAGGATCGCTCGCTCGCGATAGCGGATATCGCCGGGCATCTTATCTACTTCCGGGAAGACGTGTCCGTTGACCAGCAAGACGTCAGCGTATCCGTCGTTGTCGTAGTCGAGGAAGCCCGCGCCCCAGCCAACGTAACGCGTGTTCGCCCCCATACCGGCGGAGACCGTGGCTTCGTCGAAGTCTCCTTTGCCGCGATTGCGATAGAGCGTTGAGCGTTCGTCCGAGAAATTGGTACGGAAGATGTCGATGTATCCGTCGCCGTCGTAGTCGGCTGCAGCGACGCCCATCCCGGAGAGCGCCTGGCCGTCTGCGTCCAAGGCTGCGCCGCGGAACAACGCCTCATCTTCGAAGGTCCCGTCTTTCTGATTGATGTAGAGGATCGAGGGCGTGCGGTCACAGGCAACGTAAAGATCGGTGTAGCCGTCGGCGTTGAAGTCTCCGGTGACGACGCCGAGAGCGTAATGGCGGTCCGGCCCGGCGATGCCCGAGGCTTCGGAGACGTCAACGAACTTGCCGTCGTCGTTGCGGTAGAGGATATTGCGATCAAAAGGCAAGCCGCGCGGGCCGCACGCAGTGGGCACGTTACGGTAGTAGCAGTACGGATTGTCGCCGGGTTTGGGCGTTGTCTCGAAGTCGAACTTCAGATAGTTCGAGACGTAGAGGTCGAGGTCGCCGTCGCGGTCATAATCCAGAAACGCGCAGCCAGTGTTGTAGCGCGTGCGCGTCTGCTGAAGGCCCGCGGCGCGAGTCATGTCTCGGAAGGTCTTGCCCTGGCCATTGCGCAACAGGCGGCTCTGTCCCCAGTAAGTGACGAAGACATCGGTGAAGCCGTCATTGTCGTAGTCGCCTGCGCAGACGCCTTGGCCCCAGCCCTCCAGTTTGGGCAGCGCTGTCGCGGTGACGTCGGCGAACTTATTAGCTCCTTGATTGCGGTAGAGCCTGCTGGGAGCACCAGGACCGGAGACGAGAAAGGCGTCGAGCAATCCGTCGTTGTCGTAGTCGATCCAGGCCGCCCCAGATCCAGTAGTTTCGACAATCCATTGCTTGGAGTCATCGCCGCCGTTGGGGAAAACCAGAGTAAGCCCAGCTTGAGTGGCGACGTTGACGAAGTCGGTCGCGCTGGCGGACATTGCCAGCGCAAGGAAGAGAGACGCGGCAAGCCTCATGGCTGGGGCGTTTCTCCAATGCGGCGCAGGAAGTCAGAGAATTCACCCGCGGTCGATTGTTGCAGGGCGTCGAGTTTCTGTTTGGCAGCGACAGCATCATCGTTTCGGCCCGAATTGCGATAGGCAACCATCAACGCATACCAGGACGATTCGCTGGCAGGCTGGAGCTTAACGACTCGTTCGAGTAGCGTAATGGCGCCGACGTGGTTGTCGCCGCGTGAACGATAGCGGGCCAGTGCCACAAGAGCTTCAGGGAAATCCGGGCTGAGTTCCAGCGTACGCTCGAGCTCTTTGGCTGCGGCGTCGGGCTGCTGCTGGACTTCGAGAATCTGCGCGATCTGATAATGCGCGACGGCGTCGTAGGGATTGACGTTCAACTCGGCCTCGAACTCGCGGCGAGCCTCGCTGAGGGCTTCGGGTTCGTGCGAACGGAGCAGCAGGGCGCGTCCCAGGCGGTAGTGCAACGCAAGCGTGTCGGGGCTTTTTCGAATAGCCTTGCGGTACTCGGCGACGGCTTCGTCGTAACGGCCTTGGATTTCGAAGATCTCGGCGGAGAGTTGGTTGACGCGGAAAGAGGCCGGGACCTTCTCAAACATGCGTTCCACAGCACCGTTCCATGCTTTGAGATGGAGGCGGGCGTTTTCGTAGAGGATGTCGGGGTCGTCGGGAAATTCTCGTTCGAGTTTGGCTAGCGGCTGAGCAGCTTCATCGAATCGTTGAGCGGCAATTAGACAACGTGCCAGGGCGATGCCGGCGAGCCGCCGCAGTTTAGCGTCTGTGTAGTTCGCTGCGAGTACTGGTTCGGCTTCAGCGCAGTGTCCCGTCGCCGCTTTGGTCAATGCCAAGACGGCTTTGGCGGACGGCGTATCGATCTCGGCGAGCAGCTTCTCGGCGGACGCGTAGTCGCCCCTGTCGAAGGCGGCAATGCCTAGGGCTTGGCGATCCTGCGCCATCGCGCTGGAGGCCAGCAGCAAGAGCAGCGCGATGGGTTTAATGGCCTGCATCGTCCATCACCAGATCGAGATCGCCGAACCGCTGGCGGCGTTTGCCGTCGAGATAGCGGAAGCGCAGCAGCGGCGCGTCGCCGGGCGCAAGGAGCGCGGCAGGAGTGAGGCGTTGGGATTCCGTGAGTCCGATGGTTTGAAGGCGGCCGGAATCGAGAATGTGCTGCAGCACGTCTTCGGCAGAGAAAACAGGAGCGGCCAGCAACAGCAGAATGAGTAGGCGCTTCATGGACGATTCAATTCCTCAAGGGCGCGGCGCATGAGCGAACTATCAGGCACCTCGTTGAGCGCTTCTTCCAAAACGGCGCGGGCTTGCAGACGGTCGCCGCCTTGAACATAGATGCGCGCGAGGTTCATGTAGGTTTCCTCCGATTGCGGGGCCACGCGAATACCGTAGCGCAAAGCGGCGGTCGCCTCATTGGGCTGATTCAATCTCAGGTAAACCACGGCAAGATTATTGATCGCCGCCACATGGTCGCGCTGGAGTTGGATCGCGCGCTCGAAGAGCTGCTTGGCTTCGTCGAAACGCTCCTGCCGGGCGAGCAGCAGCCCAAGCTGGCTCAAGGCATCGGCGTCGGAGGCGTCGATGTCGAGGGCCCGGCGGAGCAGACGTTCGGCCTCGGCGTCTTGTCCCGCGCGGTCAGCGGCCTGGGCGGCGTTGGCGTAAGCATAACCGGAGTCAGGCGCCAGGGCGATGGCCTTCTGGAAACGTTCCAACGCCAGCGAGTAGCTCTGCTCTTGCATGGCCAGGCCGCC
The DNA here is from genome assembly GCA_027592785.1 of Acidobacteriota bacterium. Taxonomy (GTDB): domain Bacteria; phylum Acidobacteriota; class Terriglobia; order Bryobacterales; family UBA6623; genus CAMPKL01. The sequence continues at coordinate 22,807 of JAQCLD010000045.1, read as the reverse complement.
GTAGTTATTCCAGGCTTCCGGAGACTTGGCGTTGAGACGCACTGCCGCTTCGATGTGCGGTCGGGCGGCCTCGGTGCGCTCGGCGTCGAGGTGGATTTGCCCTACAGCCAGCTGGGCCTTGAAGTTATCGGGAGTGCGCGAGAGAACGACGTCGAGATAAGGGAGAGCTTGGTCGGGATAGCCAGCTTGGTAGAAGGCCGCGCCGTGTCTAAAATAGTTGCGCGACGGCAGCCCGGAAGCGTACCAACCATCGAACGGCAAAGCGAGCTTCGTGCGATCCGGGTCTTGCATGGAGACAAGGTCCGCACGAACCGCTGGTTCGTCGGGCACGCCGCGATAGAGCTTGTGGGCGCGGGACTGGTCGTCGACGAGTAAGGCGAGCGGCAGCGTGAGCGGGCCGCGATAGTCGAGCAGGTAACGCTGGAACAGCGCGTACCAGGCGGAGCGATCGGGCGAGTCTTCAACAGCAGCTCGGTTGATTACCACGAGGCCGGGGCCGGGCTGCTGCTCGGGAAGCGGGACGGGCTCGAGGAGCCAGACATCGGCAGCCGCAGGACCCGCGCTAAGAGAGACGTCGGCAATTGGTCGCGCGGCCGACAGCGAAACAGACCCAGTGATTCCCTGCCCTTCGACGATGTGATAACGCTTTCCGGAAGCAACGTTCTCGATCGTTTCGGTAGCGCCCGACGGCCAACGAACGGTCACCTTCTCCGCGACCTCGGCGGAACCCAACCCAAGGTGTACGCGTTTGGTGTGTTGGCACAGATAGCCTGACCCGGCGCTGACGAGTTGCGAAGTCGTGCCCTTCGATGACTCGGCCACAACCCAGGAGCCGATGGCATCGCGATTGGACTTCGTACCCTGCAATTCGAGGACGATGATATTGGCGCTCTCCGTCGTATTGAGCAACGCTTGAATCTGCGGCGCCAGGCGATTCTTGAGGACGAGGTCGAGGCGTCCGTCGCCGGTGAGATCGACCGCCGCGAAGGAGCGTGTGTCGCGAGGGGTCAACCCAACATCCGCGGAAGAGTCGATCCAACGTTCGCCGCGGCGCTTGTAGAACGTGTTGGGCTCGTGGCCATTCCAGGAGTAGCCTTCGCGGATGAATTGATTGACTGCGTTCCAGCCTTCTTCGTACTTCGCTGCAAACGATCCGTCAGGGGAAGACTGGGCCACCGTCTGACGCCAAAAGAAGCTCATCAGGTCAGTCGACATCGCATCTGGCGCGGCAGGTCCCGGCTCGGAGACCATGCCGCTGGCTACGAAGATTTCAGGCGTGCCGTCGGCGTCAAAGTCGAAGGCGTCACCGGTCCAGGCCCAGCGCCCGACTTCAGCCTGGCCGGTCTCTTCAAACGAGCCGTCGCCTTTGTTGCGGTAGAGCGTGTTGCCCTTCGAGTGTCGATGGTATTGCTCGCGAAGGCCGTGTTGGGCGACGAGCGTAAAGGCAGGATCGTTGATCACGCGACGTCCGGCGGGCGACCACATGTTCGTCACATAAAGATCAGGCCGCCCGGAGCCTTGCGCGTCGAACCAGGCCGCACTCATGCCCGGGCCGAGGTCTTCGACGCCTGCTTCGGCCGCGATGTCGCGGAAGCGCGTCCCGTCGAACTTGTAGAGATTGTTACGGCCGAAATCGTTGGCGACGTAGAGTTCGGGACGTCCGTCGAAATCGTAGTCGCACCAGGCGGGCGCAAAGCTGTAGCGGTCATTGTTTTGGTCGAGGCCGACTTGGGCGGTGACGTCCTCGAAGTAGCCGTCCGCGAGACGATTGCGGAAAAGGAAATTCGGCGGACCATTCTGCGCGTCGTGATAGGGCGAGGGGTAGCTGTATTGGTCTTCGCTCTGAAAATAGATGTAGGTGCACAGGTAAAGATCGACGAACCCGTCGCCGTCGTAGTCCGCCGCGGCCATACCCGTGAAGGAGCCTTGTGCCGGTTTGGCGAAACGGAAAGCGCCGTCCTGAAGCTTGAAACTTACGTCGCCTTGATTGGCAAAGAAAAACGGCTGCGAGTTGCTGAGCACGACCAGGTCTTGGCGCCCGCTATTGCGGAAGTCGACGAACAGGGCGCAAGAAGTGTTGTCGAGCAGATCGACGCCCGCGGCCTTTGAGATGTCGCGATAGAGGCCGTCTGGGCTGCGCTTGAGCAAGCGGTTGGGCAGGCCACCGGGCTGGCAAACGTAGATTTCGTCGAAGCCGTCGTTGTCGATGTCGCCGACAGCGATGCCGTTCTGACCGTAGACGTCGATGCCCGCCGTAAGATCGATTTGGCGGCGCCACTCAGGGATGCCCACTGCGAGTTGGCGAGCCGTGGGGTCTTGAGGATCGATGATGCCGACGGGAAGGAATGGGCGATGACGCGCACGAGTTTCGTCGATCGGAGTAAAGGAGTGCAACGCGCCTTCGCGCCAATCGAGTCTCCAGTGACCGACGTGGTAGGCGTCCGAACTTTGAGCCTCAAAGCGAACGATGCCATCTTCGAGTGGATAGAAACGAAAGTCGCTGCGTTCGTCGCGCCAGGTCTCAAGTCCGGCGGCAAAGTCGCCGTTATCCGTGTCGAAGTGTGCCAGAGCAGCGTCGGGGGCGAGTTGCTCCCAACGCGTGGGAACGGGGCTGAGGCCCTTAAAGTCCGCGGCGAGCGGAAGAGGCCGCTGATTCGCCACGGCGTCAGTGAGTGCCGCAAGGATCTCGACTGCCCGCTGCTCACACTCAAAAACATCGGCGCCCGGCTGGATCAGCGCGCGAAGGTTCTCGTGCGGTGGCGCTTGCCGAAACGAAACAGCAAACACCTCGGGAGAGGCAATCTGCGGAACGGCGAAAGATGGCCGCGTCGCCAGCAGACCGGCCGTTGCGCTAAGAAAGCCGCGGCGGCTCAGGAGCCGAGCCACTCGCGAGCCTCCTCAAAAATATCCTCGAGACGGCGGGGATGGTCGCCTTGCAGCAGCGGAAAATCGGGAGGACCGATGGCGAGTAGTTTGTCCATTCCTTCACCGACGAAGATGTAGCCGGTGTTGCGGCGGTATTCGACGTACTTCTCGCACTCGTTATAGATGTACTCGTAGAAAATCTCGAGGTCGATGTAGCTGCCCAGGACATCCTCTTGAGTTGGGATCGGGCTGGTTTCTTCTTGGTCCGAGTAGATCAATAGGCTCGAGAACGGCTTGATCTTGTTACGAATGCCGAATGAGATGCCAATCAGCGTAGGCTTGGCACGACGGATGGCCTGCACCGCAGCCCACTCTACGAACGTGTTGTTGACCAGCAGCGTGCCGTTGCCGTTGAGCAGGACGGATTGCAGGAAGTCGCGCAGCACGGCGTCACGGCCCGCAGCGCGATTCAGTGCCCCGGGGTTCATCTTCTGCAGGCGTTCACCGAGTTGCCGCGGACCGGGGATCTGCTCCCCTTGAACCAGGTCGTTTACCTCGGTCATGAGGATCTGACGAAGCTCCGAAAGACGATCGAAACTGACCCCCGTCCAACCACTGAACTCCTGCATCAGCGGATGGATTTGGTCGCCGGCTTCCACAATCCAGCTATCGAACGGACTGTCGGCGCGTTGACCCTGGATGCCGAAGAGCGTCGAGGCCCGCTCCGCACGCGGCGCGCCGCTAAATAGCTTCGCCAGATAGTCAGGAATCGCATCGCCAGACTCAAGGACGCCGAGATCCAAATCAACAAGCTTGCCTTTGTCTTTGAGGCGCTGCCACATGCGGTCCGGCCCCATGGGCAATTGCGAAGGAGATACGACAACGACAAGTCGCGGCCGGCCTTGGCGCGCCGCTTCCGCATCGAGCAACGGATCGATCTCGGCGAAGATGCTCGCTACAATTTCGCGCCACTCCGCCAGATGCCGGTTGCGCTCCAGAAAGTCAACATGTTCGAGCGTGAACTCTTTCTCGTTCCAGGTACGCCGATCAACGCCCATCTTCTCTTCGACGGCAAAAAGTGGGGCAAACAGCCGCTCCACCGCAGCGTCTTCCGAGCGAGCAAGCAAGCCAAAAAGGCGCTCGAAGTAGGCTTGTTCGGCCGGGAACAACTTGTTCCAGTCGTTGATGCGATCGAAGGAGTAAGTCGCGAAGGTCGGCGGCAGGCGCTTGAACAGCCCGTCGTCGATAAGTTTCTGGAGCTTGGGACTGACCTTCGCCATCGGGTCTTACTCTATTGTGGCCTAGCGCGAGGCGCGACTACTTCGCAATCTCGGTCAACGTCCCGCCTTCGACAAGCCGATAACGCTTGTTGGCCGAGACAGCTTTCAACTCTTGCACGGCGCCGCTCGGCCAGCGCACTTTGAAGCGGTCGATTTTCGCCGCGGTCCCAAGTCCGAAGTAGAGGGCCAGGTCGCTCTGCGAGTAATAGCTGCCGCCGCCGGTGACTTCTCGAACCTGTGTGATGCCGTTTGCGGTAATAGTGACCCGCGCCCCGATAGCGCTGCGGTTCGACTTGGTCCCTTCAAGCCGGAGCCAGAAGAAGTTCCCTTGTTTGGCGGTGTTCTTCAGCACTGCAGGCTTGTCGTTGACGTTGACGATCACCACCTCGGGACGCCCGTCGCCGTCGAGGTCGCCGGCAGCCATGCCCCGTGCGGCACGAGGTACTTTCAGGGCCGGTCCGGCTGACTGACTGACATCCTCGAATCGCCCGCTGCCCAGGTTGCGGTAGAGGATTGTCGGTTGGCGATAGGTCTCGCCGATTGCGTTGTTGTCCACCTCGGGGTAAACATGCCCGTTGGCGATCAAGACATCCGGCTTGGAATCAGCATCGAAGTCTTCGAATAAGACTCCCCAGCCCAGCAACTGGTTCTTGCCCAGTCCTGCTCGAGAAGACACGTCTTCGAAGAACTCACCGTCTTCATTCTTGTAGAGCGACGGCAGGTCACCCGAAAAATTGGTCTTGATGATGTCCAGAAAACCGTTTCCGTCGTAGTCGGCGACCGAGACTCCCATGCCTGCCTGAAGTTGGCCGTCCATGCTGAAAGCCGTGCCCGATATTGCGCCAACCTCGTCAAACGTCCCGTCGCCTTGATTGATGAATAGTAGGCTGGGCGTCATGTCGCAGGCGACGTAGATATCCGTTCGACCGTCGTTATTGAAGTCTGCCGCGGTTACGCCCAAGCCATACCGGCCACCGGGCTTCCAGATTCCGGCCTTCTCAGAAACTTCCACAAACCGGCCGTTGCCGAGATTGCGATAGAGCGAGTTGCGTGCCGTCGGCAAACCGCGTGGGCCGCACATCACCGGGATGCCCTTCCAGTTGCAATCGACTCGTTCGCCGGGTTTCGGCGTCTTGGCCAGGTCCAGGTCTACGTAGCTTGAAAAGAACAGGTCGAGAAATCCGTCGTTGTCATAGTCCAAAAAGGCGCAGGCCGCGGACCAACGACCATCCTGTTGCAGGCCAGACTTCGCAGCCACTTCGTTGAACTTGCCGCCGCCGAGATTGCGATAGAGCGCCGGGCCGCCGAAGTAGCCCATCGCTAGGTCCGGGTTGCCGTCGTTGTTGTAGTCACCGACGCATACACCCTGCCCCCAACCGCGTCGGTCGAGACCCGAGGCGCCGGCCACATCCACAAACTTCCCACCGTCGTTTCGATAGAGCTTTGCTAGGGGAGCCTCGTTGCCGGAGCCCGCCTGTAGAGTGGTCCCATTGACGACAACGACATCGTTGTCGCCGTCTGAGTCGAAATCAAGCACTGCCGCGCCTGTGCCGGTCGTCTCAAGGATGTAAATATTTTTATCCGTGTTCCCGTAGGTAATCGAAGCTCCCAGCCCCCAGGAGTCGGTCACATCCGACAAGAGGATCGCCGGGTCCGCTGCTCCGGCCAGCGAGCCACATAGGGCTAAATAACTCACAACAAACAGGATATGTCGACTTCTAGACATCGGCGGATGACTTCCTGACGCTAGCAGTCACTGGTCGCTTACGCAAGTCCGCTCGGGAAAGCCTACGTGTCCTGTTACCGGTAACCGTTTCCGGTATATGAGATTGCGGATTGCCCGATTTCGACCGCCAAAACGATCTTGACGCCCAAAATGTGATTTGGAATACTTGTTGGCGGAGACCCGGTATTCGCGGGGGCTAGTTTCGCTCACCAATCGCGATTGTCATCGCAAACGGTGGAGATAAGAATTTGAATATGCACAACATCGCGCACCGAGTCACTTTATTGGCCTGCATGGCCGGCCTTCTCGCAGCGCCGAGTTTCGCGCAGCGAGACATGGGTACTCTCCTTGGCATTGTGACGGATCCTTCCGGAGCAGCTGTTCCGGGAGCTACGATCACTATCACGGAAGATGCCACCGGCATCACAGATCTTGTCGAATCTGACGCATCGGGCAACTACATTCGCCCCTTGCTCAAGCCCGGCACATATACCATCTCAGCCGAATCCGAAGGATTCAAGAGAACAGTACAGACTGGCGTTCAGCTGCAGTCGACGGCTCGTGTCCAGGCCAATTTCGTCCTCGAAATCGGCGCTGTGACCGAGACCATCGAAGTTGCCGGCTTGCCGCCCGCGCTTCAGACCGAATCCACCCAGATGGGCGGTACGCTCGAAGCTCGCCAGACATCGGAACTGCCTCTCGGCGGCCAGCGCCGCGTGGCTTTCTTGGCGCGCACCGTTCCCGGCGTTGTGCCGGCGGAACCCGGCGCTCGCGATGCGTCTGGCGGCGGATTCTCAGCTAACGGCGTTCGCTCGAACGGCCAGAACAACTTCTTGTTGAACGGCGTCGACAACAACGTAAACGTCATCGACTTCATCAACCAGACTTCTTACGTCATTGGTCCTTCACCCGAAGCGATCGGCGAAATGGTGATCATGACCAACGGTTATGGCGCGGAATACGGTCGTGCGGCCGGCGGCGTCATCAACGTGACGCTCAAGTCAGGTTCGAACCAAATTCACGGCTCTATCTTCGAGTTCGCCCAAAATGATCGCTTCAACTCCAATACCTGGGAAGCGAACCGCAACGGCAAAGCGAAGGGCGCGTACAAGCAAAACCAGTTCGGCGCTGCTGTCGGCGGTCCGCTGATCAAGAACCGCACCTTCTGGTTCGGCGACTACCAAGGCACGCGCATCACCAACGGCGCTCTGTCGAGCACCTTGACCATCCCGACCGCGGGCATGAAGAACGGTGATTTCGGCGGTATTCCCGGCGGCATCTACGACATCCGCTCACAATCAATCGCGCCTGACGGCTCGATTCTGCGTGATCGCTTCGTTAATGATATAGTCCCGACTTCGCGCTTCGATCCGATTGCGAAGCAACTCATCGACCAGTATCCGGGTGAGAATCAGAACCTCACACCGTTCGGCGAGCGGCCGGGCAGCAACTTCTTCACCCAGCGCGATGCCAGTGTCGATGTCGATCAGTTCGACATTCGCTTGGATCACCGCATCTCCGACAACGCCTCGATCTTCGGTTCGGTCAGCGTCATCGAAGAGAGAAAGATCCAATCGCCTCCGCTACCTGGCGACCTCGATGCCGGCGGATTCGGCGGCCAGAGCGAAGTTAACAAGTCGCGCAACGCGATGATGAGCTACACCAAGATCTGGAGCCCGTCGATCATCAGCGAATCGCGCGTGGCCTTTACGCGTCTTGTTACCACCCGTGTACAAGCCAACGCCGATAAGAACTCTTTCGCGGAACTCGGCTTCGGCGGAATCGATCCGTTCACCACCAACAACGGCGGATTGATGGCCTTGTCTCCGGACGGCTATTCCAACGTGGGCGGCTCCAACTGGCTGCCGACTCAGGAGTACAACAACGTTTGGGATTTCATCCAGAACATCTCAGTCAATAGGGGCTCGCATGCCTTCAAATTCGGCGCCGAGTTCCGGCAGATCCGTTTCCCGTTCTTCCAGGTGCCTTCTCCGCGCGGTCAATTTAGCTTCAACCGCAACCAGAGCAAGCTGCCTTCGATCGGCGACTCGGGCGACGGCATCGCAACCTGGCTGTTGGGCGAACCCAGCAACGGCTCAAGGCTAACCACTCAGAACTTCATCTCCTCGTTCAAGGAAGCTTATTCCTTCTACGCGATGGATGACTGGAAGGTCAGCTCGAAGCTTACGTTGAACATCGGCGTTCGCTACGAGATCACCTCGCCGATCGGCGAAGAGCTAGGCCGCCAGGCTCACCTCGATTGGCACCGTAACCTAGAGAACCCGGTTTTGGTCATCCCCAAGGGTAAGGACCAAGACGCGCCTCTACCCATCAACTTCGCGACAGACTTCCCCGACGTCGTCGTCGAGCGTGGTATTGCCTCCAAGTACCTTCACGGCTGGGATAAGACCAACGTCGCTCCCCGCATCGGTTTGGCCTATGAGGTCAAGACCGGTACCGTGATTCGTGCGGCCTACGGCATCTTCTACGGCGCCGAGGAGAACGAAGGCGGCAACCCCAACCGCGGCGAGAATATTCCCTTCAATCAAGAGGTACGTTTCGACGCAGCAACCGCGACGGACGTGAACCCGTTCATCAACACCTTCTCGGACGGATTCCCGCTGGACACCTTCTCGTTGCCGGCGCCGATTTCGTTCCGTACTTCCAATCCGGGCCGCCGTTGGCCCTTGGTCAACAAGTGGAACGTCAACATCCAGAAAGATCTGGGTTGGAATACCATTTTGGAAGTCGGCTACATCGGATCGAAGGGCAACCGCCTGACGATTAACAACAACCCCAACCGGCCGATCAACAGCCCGATAGCGGGCGCGCCCACAGCGCAGCGACGCATCATCCAAGCGCTGGGCAATAGCGGCATTAGTGAAACGAACAACTTCGGCCGCTCCACGTATCACGCGTTGACTGCCAAGTTCGAGAAGCGCTTCTCGAACAATCTGCAGTTCCTCTCTTCCTACACTTGGGGACACGCACTCAGCGACGTCGGCACCACGCTTTCGGGCGGACCGGGCCAACGCGACACGCACCTCTCCGAAGAGTACTCCCATGCTAGCTTTGACATCCGTCATCGCTCGTCGACGAGCTTCCTCTACGAGTTGCCCTTGAGCTTTGATAGCAAGGTCGCAGACGCCCTCGCTGGCGGTTGGCAGTTCAACGGCATCTACGTGCTGCAGTCCGGCAACTACTTCAACCTCGGCACCAACGGAGCCGTCGGCTCGTTCGGTACGACCCGTCCGGATCTTGTTTCCGGCCAAAACCCGAACGACGCTCCCAGCGGCGGTCGCACCCCGGATCAGTGGTTCGACACCAGCGCCGTCACGGCGCCGGCGCCAGGCACCTTCGGCAACCTGGGTAACTACTCGAACATCGGACCTCCGCGGTTCAACTTCGATTTCTCGATGTTCAAGGACTTCCAAATCACGGAAGGCACCAAGGTGCAGTTCCGCGCCGAAGCCTTCAACCTGTTCAACTCGCCGCAGTTCAGCAACCCGAACTCGCAGCAAGGCAACAACAACTTCGGCCTGATCACCGGCACTGCTAACGGCACCTCCCGCCAAATGCAGTTCGCGCTTAAATTCCTGTTCTAAGCGCGTAACGTAACCCTTTAACCCGCGGCCCCCGTCTTCATTGAAGGCGGGGGCCGCTTCGCTTCTGCGAAGATTTAGTTGTGTACTACTTCCTGCTCATCGCAGTACTTCTGTTGAGCGCGCCATTGTCCGCTCAGACTCCGGACGAGCAGCTTCGCACGGGCCTGGTGGCACTGCAGTCCAACAATCTCCCCGATGCCCTCAGCGCCCTGCAGCAGGCCAAAGATGTCGCGTCCAACGATGTGCGCGTCCGTCTAGCTCTCGCCGAAACCTACCGCTTGCTTGACCGTCCCCAGGACGCGGAACAAGAGACCACTGCCGTGGCCAAGATGGCAGAGGAGAATCCGGCGCTTTTGCGCGGGCTTTCTATCTACTTCGAGAACGCTGGAGATGCCGCCGAGGCGGCCCGCATTGAGTCCTCCTATACGCAGTATTTCCCTGACGACCTAAGCGGCTTCGGCAGGGCGGCGACCTTCTATCTCGAAGCAGGCGACGCCTCCAACGCAGCAGAATTCGCAATGAGCGGTCTGGAGCGAAGAGAGATGGCCTCGCTCTATGAAATCTTGGCCGCCGCACAAGCTCAACTTGGACGCGACCAAGAAGCCGCCGAGGCATTTCGCGGGGCCATCCGGCTCAAGCCTTACGACGAAGGGATCCGCTACCACCTGGCTTACCTTTCGTTGCGCCGCCAGGACTTCGATCAGGGGCTGCAAGTGCTGGACGAGGCCCGTGAGCTCTTCGACAAGAGCCCTCGAATCGAATTGGCGCGGGGTACCGCGCTCTATGGCCTACGCCGCTTCGATGAGGCCATCGAGTCCTTCCTCAAGGCTGCGCGTCTGGCGCCGGGAGCGGCCCAGCCGCACTACTTCCTGGGGCGCATGATTGAGCACTCCGGCGACCGCCTTGTCGACATTCTCGAACGCCAACGGGCCTTTGCCGAAGCCCAGCCAGACAGTTACCTCGGTTCGTTCCTCTATGGTCAAGCTCTGCTGGCTTCGCTGCCTCCATCGGACGATCCAGCAGCCTATGAGCAAAGCGCGCAAGTTCTGCGCCGTTCAGTTGAGCTGAAGAACGACTATTGGGAGTCTCACTTCGAGCTAGGACAGGCACTGGAACGCCAAAAGCGCTACGAAGAGGCTCAAACTGAGCTCGAGCGGGCCGTCGAATTGAATCCGCAATCGTCAAAACCGCAGTACCGCTTGTCACGCGTTTACACACGTCTCGGCAAGACCGAGCTCGCCGAAGCCGCACGGAAGAAACATGCCGAACTCACCGAGACCGAACGGGAGGCGATCGGCTCGGGTCTTACGCCTCTCGCACAACCCTGATGGGATAATATGAGCACGGCGGCGGAGATAGGAATCAGCAATGAATCGACGTAAGTTTTTGGCCGCGGCAGCTGCTTCCGCCGCTGTCGCTCGCGGCGACGAGAAGATTCTCTTGCCGACCGACGATCCAGACCGCTACGGGTTTCGGATCATGTGGTACAACCCGCCGACGCCCATCGACAAGGCGAACTACACGCTGCAAGTTGGCGGCCTCGTGGAGCAGCCGCAACAGTTCTCGGTGGAGCACTTAAGCGGCTACTCGCAGGTCGAGCAGAACTCGCGCATGAAGTGCGTGCAATGTTGGTCGGGCCGTGCGACTTGGGGCGGCTTCCGCTTCGGCGAGTTGCTGGAAGATGTGAAACCCTCGCCGAAAGCTAAAGCCATACGTTTGGATTGCCACGACAAGTGGTACGAGTACATGTCGCTCGAAGAGATGGCCAGTCCGCGCGTTTTGCTCGCGCTACGCATGGCCGGAACACCGCTGACGGATCAACACGGCGCGCCGCTGCGACTGATCGATCCTGCTCGCTACGGCTACAAGTCCTGCAAGTTGATTACAAAGATCACATTCGTCGAAGAAGGCAAAGGCTCGATGGCCTGCGATATCGGGCCCTACTACTCGCCGGATGGCCGCATTCTGCCAGGTTACGATCACCCGCTGGATATCGGTAAAGACGTTCGCAGAAGAATCAAGGGCGGCGAGATCACCGACTACTAATGCTTTCATTCACCAAACGGCAGTTCTTGCGACTGGCGGGCTTGTTGATCGCCGATGGGATTATTCCTCGGCACTTGGCCGCTCAAGCCGAGCCTACTGAGTCGGACCGCAAGCTGGTCATCGTGACCTTCGGCGGCGGGGTGCGCTACTCCGAGACATTCGCGCCCGACGGCCTGCACAACATTCCGCGGCTGCGCGAGATGCAGCCGGAAGGCATGTTCTTCAAGAACTGCGTCAATTCGGGCGTCCTGTCGCACTACAATTCCACGTCTTCGATCGTGACCGGCAACTGGCAGCGTGTAGATGACTTTGGCTTTGCCCGCGCGCAGAGTCCAACCCTGTTCGAGTACTACCGCAAGGCCAGCGGGGCTCCGGCCACCGACGTCTGGGCCATCTGCACCAACAAGAGTTTTGCCTCGATGGGCGCTGCGCGTTCACGCGACTACGGTGAAGATTTAGGCGCCAACGTCGTGTTGCCGAAGCAGCTGTTGCTGGAGGCGGTCGAGGGCGTCATCAAACGTGATCTCGAGTCCGGCGTGGCCAATCGCGAAAACGTACTCAATCAGTTAGAGAACATCCTCAACGCCGGCTACGAAGGGATCGGCTGGACGATCTTTCGCGGCGGACGCGAGCTCGACAAGCAAGTCAAGGATACGCTCACGCGCTCGCTGGTCACCTACATCTACGGCCCTGAAGCCCCCACCTCCGGCGATGAGCTAACTTACTTCATCTCGCAAGAAATTATGCGCGAGTTTGCACCGCGCGTGATGCTGGTGAACTTCTGGGATATGGATGTCGCCCACTGGGGTTCCTATTCCCTCTATCTGCAAGCCATCACCAAGACGGACCGACTCTGCGGCATGCTGTGGGACGAGATTCAGTCCAACCCGGCATACAAAGACAAGACGACGCTGTTGATCCTCCCTGAGCTAGGCCGCGACGGCGACATGAATACTGCGAACGGCTTCTTGAATCACCGCTCCGGCGACGCGTCGTGCCGCAACGTGTGGATGATGGCGCTCGGCGCGGGCATCGCCACGGGAGCGACCGACAGGCCGATCGGCCACGTGGACATCGCCGCGACAGCAGCCGAGATGCTCGGCTATCGCGCAGCCGAAGAAATCGCCGGCAAGCCCGTCCCCGAATTACTTTAGATTTTTTTCGTTGACGCACTAGTCGGTTTCCGATATAACGGAATCCAACCATGCGCGACGACCCCGCCCAACAACTCCCGTTAACCCCTGCGACTCTGCATATCTTGCTGGCACTCGCCGGAGAAGACCTGCACGGCTACGGCATCATGCAGGAGGTACTGCGTCAGTCCGAAGGCAAGTATAAGCTCGGTCCCGGCACGCTCTACGACAACCTGCAGCGCTTGAGCGACCAGCGGCTTGTGGAAGAGATTGCCACACCCGACGGGGAGCAGGAAGCCCGCCGGCGTTACTACCGCCTCACGACCTGGGGCCAGAGCGTTCTGACCGCTGAAGTCAGTCGCCTCGAGCGCGTTGTGAAAGACGCCAAGCTGCGGCTGCCGGCGAACAAGCCGAGGAGGGCTTAGCGGTGCGAACCCTATATCGGCTCTTGCTCCAGTTGCATCCTCCAGCGTTCCGCGAACGCTACGCGGCAGAGATGCTGTGGATTTTCGATCAGACCGAGGATGGCCTGGAGACCGTGCGCTTGCTGGGCGACGGAGTTGTTTCGTTGCTTCGGCAATGGACGGTGCGACGGGTTCCCGGCGACGCGCACTCCTCCCGCGCCGCGCAAGCGGGAGCGGCGCCGATGTTTCTGGTTTCAGCACGGAGGCCGCCGGCCGGACGCGTTCTGTTCAGCGGCGCGCTCTGTTCGTTCTTGATGTTTGGCGCCGTGGGCTCGGTCATCGCACGCGGAGGGTGTCAAGGCTTTGCGGTCATGCCGCACGCCGAAGCAGCACGCTCAAGGCCGTTAAGTTTTCTGGCAATGGCGGCACTGCCGCAAGCCGCTACAGCCGACGAACCGGGGTCAATCAGCGGTCTTGTCATCGATGGCATGACGCAACAGCCGCTAGCCGGCGCTAGCGTACTGGTGCTGGGCCGGGGGATTAGGCTTGAAGCGACGACCGACTAACAAGGGCGCTACCGAATCCAGCATGGCCCAGCGGGCGCGCGCGCCGTACTCGTCGCTCCGCCGGGCGGAACGGACTCAACCGCGAAGCGATCAGTCACCTTGGGCTCCGGCGAAGACCTGAAGTCAATCGACTTCCATCTCTTTCCCAACGCATCGGTCTCCGGCCTCGTCACCGATCAGAACGACGAGCCATTGGAAGGAATTGAAGTGACCTTCCTTCGCCGCGAGTACGACATGGGAGGCATACGTTACGTGCGAACCGGAGTGACACGCACTAACGACCTGGGCGAGTATCGCCTCGAACGGCGTTACTTCGCCGGGAATGTTACCGCGTTGTTGTGGGCAAGGCGACCGCAGACCCAGTTGCAAGCAATGTCGGATGCACCAGCAGATCCGGCTATGCGACGAGAGGCGGTCGAGTCGACGTATTTCCCCAACGGCGTGCGACCGGAAGAGGGCGCGGTCATTCGACTCGCACGCGGAGAGCAACGCGAGAACGTCAATATTCGCCTACCAAGGTCACAGTCGTTCTGCGTCGAAGCGCAAGCGAATATCGCTGGCCCTGCCGAAGACAAACACTTTCTGATCGACACGTTGCAGCCGGCTTTCGGCGCCGGAAGGTCGATGGCCATGAGTTCGGCCAAGAACCCAGGCCGCGTAGGACGAGATGGCCGCTTGCTGATCTGCGATCTTCCAAGGGGCGAATACCGGCTCATGATCTACGCAGGAAACGACGGCCCTCCGGAGAGTCTGGGCGTGGCCCAGTTTGCGATCACAGACGAGGATGTGAAGAACTTGCAGATCACCGCTCAGCCGCGAACTCCGCTCTCGGGAACGACTGTTTGGGCATCAGGACCTCCGGCGAAGCCGATCGAGGACACGATCTACGTCGAGCTGGCGCGGCTGCACCACGGCTTCGGCGGGGTAATCCGCGCGCAGCCGAAGATCCCCGAAGAGTTTCGTCTCCAATGGACCGTTTCGATCGGCGGGGATCTGGACAATCCGCTGATAGACGACTACCGCGTCGACATCCGCCTGCTGCCGGAGGGCGTCTATGTGAAAGACGTCACCTATGGCGGAGAGAGCGTCTGGAATGAGACATTGCGCCTGGGCAGCAAGCCCGCCGGCACTGGAATTGAAGTCTTACTCGCTCACGACGGAGGCTCGCTGAGAGCACACGCCGTCGATGACAAGAGTGAACCTGCCAGCGATGTCACAGTCGTACTCATTCCGAAGAAGACAGCCACTCATATGGAGTTGGCTGACACACGCCTGGCCGCAATCACTAACAACCGAGGCGAGGCATCCTTTGATTCCGTTCCTCCAGGCGAATACTGGGTGTTGGCCACCGGAGACAACTTCATGGACTATGCCGTCGAGACCATTGCCGCGCTATTCGATGCTAAAGCCAAGGCCGAGGAAATCAACATCGGGCCAAACGCAGCTGTGGATATCGAAGTAGAAGTCCAGAGGCTCCAGCGATGAATCGGCTGCTCGTGGGCCTATTGCTCGTCCCGCTGAGCTTCGCTCTCGACATCACAGGGCGAGTCGTCGCGGACCACTCTGGCGAGCCGCTTGCCTCGGCACGAGTGCGCATCGTGAGAGTCGGCCAGAAACTGTTAGCCGCGGACCGCGACACCGACCGCAACGGCAAATTCAGCGCTCCCGGATTGCCGGAAGGAAACTACCGGCTTGAGGTCTCGAAGTCGAACCACGCAGATACCGTCGTGCAGGTTGCAGGCGATGCGGACTTCATCGTGCGGCTCGTCCGGCTCGGCGTTATCGCAGGACGCGTGATCGACGCTAACGCACAGCCAATCAGCGGCGCCTTCGTGTTCGTCCGGACGGAGGAGGACGCGGACACCGCGCCGCTGAGGCAGGCAATCGGTGGTTCAGCGATAACGGATGCGCGCGGCGAGTACCGCGCCCACGGACTGTTCCCGGGCCAATACGTTGTGGCCGCGTCGTTGGCCACCACCCAAGGCGGCAGTCGCGGAGGCGCCGTGATTCATCGCGATACGTTCAATATCTCGGGCGGCGACGACCATGGCAACGTCGACCTGGTTATGCCTGCGGGATCGCATTCCATTCAAGGTCGCGTCACCCGGCCCAAAGAAGGCGGACGGTATGCCGTCGCACTGGCGCCTGACGATCACCCTAATCTAACGGTCGCACTTGCCTACGCCGAGGAGGGATCATTCCGCCTCGAAGGCATTCCGCCAGGCTCCTACCGTTTGCTGGTTTCCGGGCCGGTACGCGGCTTCTCAGCAAGAGACTCGCTGCTTGGCGACAGCCGCCGTTACGGCCAAGCCCGCGTCGATGTCTTAGGCCAGGACGTCACGGGCCTGTCGATCGAAGTCAGCCCCGGAATCGAAACCACCTTCCGCCTCGTCTCGGAGGACCGTCTGCCGGTTGGCGTTTGTCCGACCTCGGCACAGATTAACCTGCGCCCTTTGGAAGATCGTGCGGCGCAGGCATTGCCAGGACTCAAGGCGAGTTTCGAGGGAGAACGCGTGGAGGGCATTGCGCCGGGCCGT
Organism: Acidobacteriota bacterium; assembly: GCA_027592785.1. Lineage (GTDB taxonomy): Bacteria > Acidobacteriota > Terriglobia > Bryobacterales > UBA6623 > CAMPKL01. The sequence goes on along the minus strand of JAQCLD010000045.1, from coordinate 6,645 downwards.
TATCGTATATCCGCGCTGGACCTCCGCGAAACATGCTTTTCGAAACCTGTGGTGGTGGAAATCAGCGAGTCTTCCCGCAGCGTACGCATCCCGGTGGCGTCGGCGGGGGCGATCGAAGGGCAGGTGCTGGGCGGGCTTGGCCGACGATACGTCGTTGTCGTCGTTCCCAGCGACCTCTCCGCTCAGCCGCGTGAAAGGCGGTTACTGGCCGCCTACCCGGACGAACAGTCGCGATTTTAGTTCGATGGATTGGCCCCAGGCAAGTACCGAATTGCGGTCCAGTTCCCGACGGCGGCGAACGCCCGTCTGGTGCCTGCGGACCTATCGAAGATGTCTGAGATTGATGTCGCTGGAGGCGTTGCGACCAAAGTTGAGTTGCCCGCCCCGAACCATTAGCAACGAAATCGCTGGCAAATCGCTAACGTCGGATAGGCCAGTTCCTCTAAGGCTGGTTACGAAACGCGGCGACGCTCCCCCATTCCAGCCCGCTCAAACAACTCCTTCCAACCAAGCGCCAGCCAGGGCGTCATCGTAAACAACGCCCCAAACACCTGCCCTCGCCAACCCGCATGTAGGCAAGAATCCAGAAAATAGGCCCTTTCATCGCTCTCAGGGAGCTCAGATCGGTTCATTTCCTACATATTCAATACAGGAACTCGTAGCACCGGCCATAGAGGGGTTGCGCTGAACGCCGCGCCCATAGTGAGTCAAATCTGAGGCCGTCGGCAGGCAGGCCGAGTGAACACTTTCCTAGTACTACTGTGTTATAAAACATGATAGACTAGAAATGTGTCAACCAAGCCTGGGGCGCCGGGCGTACAACAACAGAAACGTTTCGCGGCCTACCTCGAAAGCCTGGCGCGCGCCGCGCAACACGCCGATCGAAGCGAGCCGCTGAAGAACTACTGTCGCGGCTTGTTGCTGCCTCTGGAGCGCAAGAGCGTGGAGCCGATGGCGGCGCGGCTCGAGCCCGACAACGTGCGGCAGGCCCATCAGTCGCTGCACCACCTCGTAGCGACATCGCCGTGGGACGACCAGGCTGTGCTGGCGGCGGTGCGCGGCAGAGCGCTCACGGCGATGACCAAGAAATCGCCCGTCGTGGCCTGGGTGGTCGATGACACCGGGTTCCCGAAGAAGAGCAAGCACTCGGTCGGAGTGACGCGTCAGTACTGTGGGCAGGTTGGCAAGCAGGAGAACTGTCAGGTCGCGGTGAGCCTCTCGGTCGCCACCTGGAAAGCGTCGCTGCCGATTGCCTGGCGCTTGTATTTGCCCGAGTCTTGGGCCGGGGATGAGCAGCGGCGGCTGAAAGCAGGCGTGCCGGACGAGATTCGCTTTCAAACCAAACCTCAGATCGCTCTCGGCCAGATTCGACAGGCGCTTGCGGACGAAGTCGAGCCGGGAGTCGTGTTGGCCGACGCCGCCTACGGCAACGACAGCGCGTTTCGTGAAGAGTTGGAAGAGCTTGGCCTGGACTACGTCGTGGCGGTGCGCGGCTCGACGAAGGTCTGGAGGCCGGGCGAGGAGCCCTTGCCGCCGCAGCCGCACAAGGGCAAGGGGAGGCAGCCGAAGCGACTGCGCCGTAGCGCCGAGCGCCAACCGGTAGTCTTGAAGCAGTTCGCCACAGAGCTATTGCCGGCTTTCCGCTCCGTGAGCTGGCGAGCGGGGACCAAGCAGCGTTTACGCTCGCGTTTCGCCGCCGTGCGGGTGCGTCCGGCGCATCGCGACTACTGGCGTGACAAGCCCCACCCCGAGCAATGGCTGCTCATCGAATGGCCGCGGGACGAAGCCGAGCCGACGCACTATTGGCTCGCCAACCTGCCGCCTCAAACCAAGCTGAAAGACCTGGTTGCGATCGCGAAACAGCGTTGGATTATCGAGCGCGACTATCAAGAGCTCAAGCAAGAAGTCGGACTGGGCCACTACGAAGGGCGCGGCTGGCGAGGCTTTCATCACCACGCGACCTTATCGATCGCCGCCTACGGGTTCTTGGTCGCGGAGCGAGCCCGTTTTTCCCCCTCGACACGGGTCGGGACGTTGCGTCTACCCGTCTCCGAGCCACAGTCGGACCTCCGCCCGCGCGGTGCTCCCCGTCCGAGCCGAGCGGCATAACCCGACCTCCATCGCCACCCTGCGCGCCACGATCACTCGCCACATTTTGCAGCAGCTGTGCGGCTGTCCTTTTTGCGGTTCTGGATTTTCATAACACAGTAGTACTAGTAAAGTGTTCACCTTTCAGGACGCCTGCTTTTTTGGTCCACTTGGGGGCCGGTTCAAAGCGAAGGCTCGCATCGAGAGTGGGAAGGCGATATTTCGCCATCTTTCTCCGTTCGGGCGCTAACTCATTGCTCTGGTGAGCGTTAGTCCTGCTCGTGATCGCGGAACTCTTCGTACCAGTTCTGGACGACCCGGATCAGCCGCTCGGGCGCCCCGCTCGTCGGTACTGCTGCCAGGATGCGCCGGCAGTCGGGCGAGATATCGTAGTGCTCGCCCAGGCTCACTCCTGGGAGAGGCGCCGCCGACTGTAATGAAAAACTCGGGTTGGTCGATACGGAAACAGCGACCAACTCGCTCCCCTTGCGATAGAACAACTCCTTGCCATCACGGCTCCAGCGCGGCATTTGGCCGCCGCCGGGCGACACCGTCCATTTGCGGTTTGCGTCGGGAAAGGAGCGCACGTAGACTTCGTCTTGGCCGGTTTCGTCGGAGACGTAGGCGACATACTGAACGTCGGGCGAGAATCTTGCGTCCGTCTCGGCGAAGGGCGTCTGCACGAGCGGATGCGGCTCCCAATCGCTCGTGCCGGCGGCGCGCTCGAGATACCAAAGGTCTACCCCAGTCTCCGTCGTGATTCGCTCGTAGAGCAGATACTTCCCGTCCCGCGACCAGTCCTGCGCCCGCTCGCCCTCCAACGTGGCCACCAGCGCCTGCGGCGCACCGTTCCCATCGGTGCGGACCGAGAAGATGTCGTAGTTACCCGCTCGATTCGAGTGGAAGGCGATCTCCTCTCCCGTAGGCGACCATACCGGAGAGAAGTCATCTTCCGGGGCGGTCGTCAAGCGAGACTTCACTCCGCCGGCGATGTCCCAGATCCAAACGTCCAGATTCTAGTCTCGTGTGGACGAGTAAGCTATCAGCCGCCCATCGGGAGAAAGCGTCGCGTAGCGGACTCCTCCTTCCAGCTGGGCGCTGAGCTCGGTTTCTCGGCCCTGACGATCGAGCCATACCAGACGCCCCCGGGCCTCGTTGCGGTCGACGAACGCTAGCGTTTGATCGGCGGCGACTGTTGGCCGTCTTCCGCTGCCGGAGATGGGAAAGGCCTTCCCATCGGCGGTTAGCGTCTCGAGAGAGAAGGGCAGCGCCCACAGTTCGTCGGTGTAGTAGTCCGGCTGGTAGAGCAGGTGTCCGCTGGACGAATAGAACGGGAAGTTGCCTGGCCCAATGATCTCTCGGCGTCCGGTCTCGAGGTCCTGAACCATCAGCGTGTTGTTCCTGGGAGAGCCGAACGAGAACACGACAACGCGCGCTCCCGCTTCGGCCGGCAAGAAGTGAGGCCTGACCATTACGCCCCACGGTCCCCCTGACGACGGCTCCTCCGGCGAGAGAATCCGCTTGACGACGCCTCCGGCTGCGGGGACTTCATGGAGTGCGTAGGGATCTCTAGTACTGAAGACGATCGACTCGCCGTCGGGGCTCCACGTAGCTCCCAATAGCGGGCCGGGCAGCTTACATAGCCGGACGGCGAGACCGCCCTGCACCGGGACCTTCGTGAGCTGTCCGCCGGATTCGTACCCGACGAAATCGCTGTCAGGCGACCAGAACGGCGCGCTCAGCGTCTCACCGTCCACCTGGGCGCCTTCAATGGCCCGTGGTTGCTGCTTGTCCAAGTCTTGGACCCACAGCCTCGCCTCAGCCCCCGCTGTAGTGAAAGCGACGTGTCTTCCGTCGGGCGAGATCGCGGCGCCGAAGCCCAGCGGCGCCGGGGGCGAAATCGCAAATCGACGCAGCGGCGCCTCGGGCGAGCTCTGCCGCAGATACAGGATCAAGACGGCGAGGGCGAATGCAGCGGTGGCCGCAAGCACGACTTGGTGGATGCGGAGCTTCCGCTTCGAAACCCCTGCCTCGGACGGGTCTCGCGGGGCCACAATCCGTTCCCCCGCAAGCGGCGGCGGCGCCCCGTCCCATCCCGAGGTGGGAGGAGGTTCCGTGGAGCGGGACGTTGCCGTTGCCAAGCTCTTACTCAAGGCCCGCAGATCGACGATCAATTCATCCGCATGTTGGTAGCGCTCGTTCGGGTCCTTCGCCAGCGCCTTGCCGACGATTCGGTCGATCTCTAGTGACAAGCCGCTGCGCAGCGCCGTCACCGGTTCCGGGTGCTCGTTGAGAATGCCGTAGTTAGTCGCCTGCTCGTAGTCGGCTTCGAACGGGGTCCGCTGCGTAAGCATTTCGTACAACACGCAACCAAACGCCCAGATGTCCGCCCGGCAGTCAACTTCTCCGCCCTTGAGTTGCTCCGGCGCCATATAGGCCGGGGTTCCCAGCGTCGTTCCGGTCTTGGTGAGCTTCGAGCGGCCGGTCAGAGAGGCCAACCGAAGTCCAAGATCTTCACCTGACCTTTCGAGGTCAGCATGACGTTGTGCGGCTTGATGTCGCGGTGGACGATTCCCTGCTCGTGCGCCTCGTGTAGACCCTCAACGATCTGGATGGCGATCGTGAGAGCTTCGTCCAGCGGTAGCGGGCGTTCCTTGATCTTGTCCGCCAGGGATGGCCCGTCGATGTAGGCCATGGCGATGAAGGTCTCGCCGTCCTCTTCATGGATACCGAGGACAGGACAGATGCTGGGGTGATCGAGAGATGCAGCCGCTTGGGCTTCGCGAATCAAGCGGACCTTGACCTCGTCATTCCCTACGGTCTCGGAAGACAAGAACTTCAGAGCGACCGTGCGGCGGAGCTGAGTGTCCTCGGCCTTCCAAACCTAGCCCATCCCGCCCGAGCCCAGCTTCTCGAGCAGACGGTAGTGGCCGACGACTTGCGGCAGGGTGCGCCGTCGCCCAAGCGCTCGATGGCTCTCGCGGCTCGCCAAGAAGTCTCCCTGTTTATCGTACTCGACCAACAGCCGCTCGACCCGGTCCTTCAGAGAAGCGTCGTCAGCGCATGCCGCCTCGAGGTAGCCGGCGCGAGCTTCGGCGTCCAACTCGATCGCCCGCTCGAACATCTCCTTCGCTCGCTGGAGCTCGGGATCCACGTCAGTGGGCCTCCGCCGCCAACTCGGTGCGAAGCCACGCCCGGCCAAAGCTCCACTCGCGTCTCACCGTGCGGGCCGATAGGCCCATCACTTCGGCCGTCGCCTCGATCGAAAGCCCGCCAAAGAAGCGGAGCTCGACGATCTTGTATGAGCGCGGAACCTCGCTCTCGAGGCGAGCAAGCGCGTCATCGAGAGCGAGCAACTCGCTGGGCCGCCCTTTGTTGAATACGAGCGCCTCGTCGAGTTGCAAGAAGTCGACGCCGCCCCCGCGCTTTTCGGTCATGCGCGCCCGTGCGTAGTCGATCAAAATCTGCCGCATCACGCGCGCGGCCACGCCGAAGAAGTGCGCGCGGTTCTGCCAGCTCACCTTTTGCGAGCCCAGCATCTTCACGTAGGCCTCGTTCACCAACGCTGTTGGCTGGAGCGTGTGGTCGCGGCGATCCCCCCGCAGGCACCCGGCCGCCAGACGTCTCAGCTCTCGGTAAAGGCCGGTCAAGAGCTCATCCTCGGCGCTCTTGTCGCCCGCGTTAACTTTCTGAAGCAGGGCTGAGATGTTTTCTTCCACAGAGCGCCCTACCGGTCTCAAGCCGACAGAGCGTCCTAATCATAGTCGAAAGCTTCGGGCCTCGCTCTTCCATCGCGCCGCCGCGGCCCTTTTGACGACTGGATCTCGTTTAAGCAGGGTGAGACCCGAGAATCCCGGAGAACGAGCCGGGAACCAGATTCAGTCGGTCGATCTCAATTCAGTTAATTCGAAGGAGCAAGAATCTATGAAGACATCAACTCGACGTGCGCGGAAGGTCGCGCTACCCCTCATCGCCCTACTGGGCCCAGTTCTCATGGTCGCCCCTGCGATAGCCGACGGACAGGGGAAGGAGCTTGCGCACGTGCGCCAAGCAACCGCCTTGTTCCAGCGCGTCGAAGTCGCGCAGGCGGTGCACTATCACCCTCATCCAATCGTGGTCGGTTGCATTCAAAAGCCGGGCGTTGGAGCCATGGGGTATCACTACTTCAATATGGACCTGCTCGAGGATGTGTCGCCGCCGGACGCTCTCCAGCCCGAGGGGCTGGTCTACGCGCCAGGGCCCAACGGACAACTTCAGCTTGCCGCGGTGGAATGGGTCGTCCCGTCTGGCCCGTGGCATGCCGCCGGGAACACGGCGCCGCCGTCCGTGCTGGGGCATCCGATGCATATCTTGAACCCGGCCCTAGGTTGGTACATTCTGCATGCCTGGGTCTGGGAACGCAATCCGGCGGGGATGTTCGAAGATTGGAATCCGAACGTCATCTGTCCATAATGCCCCCTTGCGATTGAGGAATCGAAAAATGGCGGCCCCGGCAAACCGGGGCCGGCCTAAGGACTGTCCGGTAGAGCCCGGTGGAGCCCGGTGACAGCCAGGCAA
>JAQCLD010000044.1 GCA_027592785.1 Acidobacteriota bacterium | reverse complement strand
TGCACCGGCGGGCAAGCTCTGCTACCGTCAACGCGTCGCGATGGCCAAAATGGAAATCCCGGTCAAGAGCACGATGAAGGCGGTGAACGCCAGCGAGAACTCGACTATCGTTGAACCGCGCCGGTTATTCTGGCGGCGCTGTGAATCCGTTCTTGTCATTACTGCACCCTCATAAAGCCGCGCCAGGTCAGGCTGGTGTTCTGCGGCAAGCCGGGGTAGTATCCCATAGTCGAAAAGGTCTTCGCCACGCGGACGCGCGAGTAGGCGCGCGGTGTACCGTAATTCGGGCACGAGGTGTCCAAACAATTGACCCAGGTCCCCGGTGCACTCGGACAGTCGCAAACTCGGTCCGCAGTCGGCGTTACGTTCTCGAGGTGCGACGAACTATTGCTCGCCAGCCTCTGCATGTCCGCATATTTCGCGGACGATTGATTATCTTGCGCGCCATACTTGGCGGCCGTCTCGGCGGCGCGGGACATCACCGTGGATTCCCAGAAGATGCGCGAAAAGTCGGATGCTGCCACCGTCATCAGCAGAAGCAGCGGCATGGTCACGGCGAATTCCACCATGGCTCCACCGCGTGTTTTGTTTCCTCGTTGTAGTCTCATGTGATCGCTCCTGTCGTGCCCCTTGCTTACTCCGAGAACAGCATGCGGTAGGTCTTGGGCGCCTGGCTCTCGGTCGGCGGGTTGATGACCTGCGTGTCTGCTGTGCCGCTGATGTTTAGTGTGGCCGCGACGACCATGCCCCAGCTCACAGTCGAACTCGGGTTTCCCGCCCAATCGAGATGTTCCGAGGGGAAATACAACGCGCCAGTGAACGACGAGCCCGAGTTACCCCGCGCGATCTTATTGCCCGGGTTGCCGGTGCTGCCGTTTCTGGGCCCCATGAACAGAATCCCGTAATAGTCGTAGTCCGGGTCATCGTCCGGCGCGGAGAAATTAACGACGGCATTGCCGCCGATGTCCACGTAGTCATTGCCGCCCGAGTTGATGTTGTAGAACGTGACGTCTTCACCCGTTACCGTGCCGCCAGAGATCTTCAGCCCAGCGTTCAGCACGTAAAGCCCAGGTTCGAAGACAACCGTACCGTTCTGAATTCTGATTTCATTCGCGTAGTATCCCGGCCAGTAGTGAGTGACGCTGGGGCCGCCACCAGTCGTGCCGCCCGTGGTTCCCCCGGTCGTGGCTCCAGTGGTTCCCCCGTTGCTGTTGCCATTGCCGTTGCCGTTGCTATTTCCATTCGCCGCCGCCGCCGTGTATCCGCCAAACGCACTGCTCGTCGCCGCGGTCGTGGTGTAGCCGTTGGGCGGAGTCGCTGGGATAGGAATGTTCAGGAATGGGTCAATCGCCGGCAGAATGCCGGTTTGCGGCGTCGGATTGAAGCCCGACCCAGAATAGTTGCCGGTCGTGCCGATGTAGGTTCCCGTGATAGTCGCCCCGCCGCCATTGGTGCGCAACGCGTTGGAGGCCGTGGAGTTGGCAATGATGCCACAGGCCGCAGTCAACGTCGGATTACCGTTTGCCCAAATGGCTGAGCCCGCGGTGGGGTCCAACGCGATGACGCAGGCGTCGCCGTTCCTCTGCAATCCAGCTACCGCACGCGCCCTCACAGTCGAAAGCGCCGGGCCGAAGATGCGCATGAACTTCGTCGGCACCGTTTTCGCAACGATGACTTCCACGAAGTCGTTGTTGCCGGCAGAGCCTCCCGCGAGCGGGGGATTATTCACCGTGATCGTGGCATTGCCGTCGGTGTAGTCCAGGAGGCCTGTGTCATTCACAGCAGCCGGCCGAACGTCGGCAGCAAGGTCCCGCCTACCTCGGCGCATCTCCTGCACGGCGCCCGCTGCGCCGGCGTCTGCAGCAGCCTGAGCTCTGCGCTTTTCGAGATAGATGCGGCCGCCGTCGAGCACCAGGCCCAACATGCCGGCCATCATTGCGAATGCGCAGACGAAAATAACAATGGCTTGGCCGCGCTTGCAACGTTGGCGTCTTGGGCTGGCGGGTTCACTACTCCTAAACGATGACATGGCGATCCTCCCTTCGACTCATTGAGCACCTGTCCCTGACAGTCTGTACTGGGAAACTAGGACTCAACAAGTTAACGGAAGTACTATTCTTGGCTAGGAATATTTGCGTAGGCTTAGTCCTAAGGCGCAGCAGTCGATAGGGATAGATCAGCGGAAAATTGGACTGCATCCAACGCCTTTCGCGGCCAATAACCGTCCCTTAACTATAAGAAACTAAAAGCCCATCGGGAATATCCTAGCCGTTTGGGTAAACCCGTAGCCCAATCGTTTCCCTCTTACTAGAACTGACGAGACTTGGAAGCGGCAGGGCCCGACATGTCCGCGACTCCGCGGGCAAAGTCCCAGGATTCGGGCTGGGACTATGGTACGGCTAGCGCACTGGGGTTTTACCGCGGCTACTGGGCCTTGGTCTCCAACTCCGCCCAACGCGCATACAACCCATCGACTTTCTGCTGGGCTGCTTGTTGCTTAGCGTAGGCATCGGGCAAACGTTCGGCATCCGATGCGGCGCTTTCGACTTCTCGTTTGAAGGCTTCGAGAGCTTCTTCGGACTTAAGAATTTCTCGTTCCAGTCCGTCGAACTCGCGTTGTTCGAGATAGGAGAGTTTCTTCTTGGCTGCTTCTGACGCTTTTTGAACCTTTTCTTTTTCCGGCGGCTTGTCGGCTGGCAATTCGCGGCGTGCCGTCTCCCACTGGGAGTAATCGGCAAAGACACCTGTCTCGCGCTCATTCCCAAGGCCAATCACGACCGTGGCGACTCGGTCGAGCAAATACCGGTCATGGCTGACTAGGACGACCGCGCCGGGGAATTCCAACAAATTTTGTTCGAGGACTTCCAGCGTGGGGATATCGAGATCGTTGGTCGGTTCATCCAGAAACAACACGTCGGCGTTTTGCAGCATGAGCCCGGCGATCAGAACGCGGGCCTTCTCACCGCCCGACAGCTGTGCCATCGGCATTTCCAGCTGCTCGGGGCGAAACAGAAAGCGCTTGGCCCAGCTGGCGACATGGACCGCCTTGTCTTGGAAGATCACCGAGTCTCCGTCGGGACAAAGCGCTCGCCGCAGCGTCATGCTCGGATCAATCTCCGCCGTTCGGTCTTGGGCGAAGTTCACCACTCGCAGACCGTCCGCTCGCCGCACCGTTCCGGCATCGGGGGCGATTTGGCCTTGTAAGATTCGCAACAGCGTCGTCTTGCCGCTGCCGTTCGAGCCGACCAGTCCGACTCGTATGCCGGGAGAGAGCGTGACCGCGACATCTTCAAAAAGCCGCAGGTCACCGAATGATTTCGTTAATCCTTCGGCTTCCATCAAACGCTTCGTCTTGCGGTCCGATGCGGTGAAGTCGATGCGTACGCTTCCCTTGCACCCGCGAGCAGTGGCTTCGGCCAACTCATCAATCAGCTTCCCGGCGGAATTAATACGCGATCGGGACTTGCTTGTCCTAGCTTTGGGGCCGCGCTGCAGCCACTCGACTTCGCGGCGCACTTTGTTCGCCAGTGAATTCTGTTGCTTGGAGTCCGCTTCGAGGAACTCTTGCCGGCGCACGAGAAATGCGCTGTAGTTGCCCTTCACCCCGAAAGTCCCCTGCGGATAGGTCTGGTCAATCTCCGTTATCCGGTTGGCGACGTTCTCCAAGAAATACCGGTCGTGCGTCACGACCAGGCAAGCGTTGGCAGTCATCAGCGCTCGCTCAAGCCATAGAATGCCGTCCAGGTCCAGGTGGTTGGTCGGCTCGTCGAGCAGCATCACATCTGGAGCCTGCGCCAGAGCCGCGGCAATCGCTAGCCTTTTTTTCCAGCCGCCGGAGAGCTGAGTCGCCAACGCGTCGCCGCTCTCGAAACCGGCGCGTCCCAAAGTGGCCTGCACGATCCCACGTTTCTCGTCATCATCGAGGGGCTGACCAGCCAGAGCCGCGGTCAGTACGGATTCCACTGTGTCTGCCGGCCCGAAGAGCGAATCTTGGGGGACGTAGGCGAGCCGGGAGCCCTTGCGTAAAGCCGATGTTCCGTCATCGGGGCGCTCCTCGCCGGCCAGAATTTGCAGCAAGGTTGTCTTGCCGCTGCCGTTGGGTCCGATCAGTCCGGCACGGTCCCCCCGAGAGAGCGTCAAAGAGAGGCCATTGAACAGCCTGCGCCCTCCGAGAGATTTCTGCAGGGCCGTACAACTAAGCAACGCGGACATATCCTGTCAGGATGACACTCCCAGAGGCGAAAGTTTTCGGTGCCGCCGGCGCGGCGGGCTATTGACCGGGAGGGCTGTCGACGTCGCGCAGCGGCCAGTCTTCGTTCGCGGTTCTGGCAGTCGCCAGATACTCAAGCATCTTGGCGGCGACATCGGGAAATGCATCAGCCAAATCGAGGGTTTCGCCCTCGTCGTTGGCCAAATCGTAAACCTCTAGCTTTGCGCTGGGAGAGAGGCGTATCCCCTTCCACTGACCCATGCGGACGGCCTGCTTTGAAGCCTGGCCTTCGTGAAACTCCCAGTAAAGCGTCCGATCTTCAGAACTCAGGTAGTGCCCGCTGAATGAAGTCAACAGAGAATGGCCGTCCAAGTCTTCTGCTACGGCGACATCCGCGATCTCCGCAAAGGTCGGCAATAGATCCCAGAACGCGCCGACTCGATCGGTAACGGTAGCCGGTGGTGTATGTTTCGGCCAACGCACAATCAGCGGAACCCGGATGCCGCCTTCGTAGAGATCGCGCTTGATGCCCCGCAAAGGGCCGTTGGAGTCATTAGAGTCGGGATCGTTGCCGCCCTCGCGATGCGGTCCGTTGTCGCTGGTGAACAACACTACCGTGTTGTCGGCGATCCCTTTCTCGGAAAGCCGAGCCATGAGCCGACCGATATCGGAGTCCATGCGCGAAATCATCGCCGCGTGGCCCTTCGCTGCTGCGGGCCAGGGTTTGTCGGCATAGATTCCTAGATCGGGAACTTCCATCCCGAGTTCGCCGGCCTCGTTGTTGGCGTGAGGAATCGTATAGGTCAGCGCCAAGAAGAACGGTGTCTCTTCGCTCTCGTCGATAAACGTTAAAGCCTCGTCCGTGAAAAGATCGTGGGAGTAGTCCAGCCTGGTCGTTGCGACTCCTGAGCCGTCGTCGTCCTTCGGCTCCGGCACGACGTTGTCGAGGGGATAACGTTGCTGATTGCGATACAGAAATTCCGGGTAGTAATTGTGCGCGTGGCGTTGGTTGAGGTAGCCGAAGAAATAGTCGAATCCTTGGCGATTCGGCTCGCCCTCGGAGCCCAGTTCCCCAAGGCCCCACTTGCCGATGAGGCCGGTATGATAGCCCGCCCCGCGTAGGGTTTCCGCCATCGTCACGGACGAGTCGGGCAGCGGCTGCCGACTGTTGCCGCGAATCGGCGTATGGCCGGTGTGTTGGCCCGTCATCAAAGCTGCGCGGGAAGGAGCGCACACGGTGCTTCCGGCATAGAAATTGGTGAAGCGTACGCCCTCGCTGGCCAATCGGTCGAGGTTCGGAGTCTGGATTTCCTGCTGGCCGTACGAGCCTAAGTCTCCGTACCCCAGATCGTCAGCGACGATCAATAGAATATTCGGCAAATTGGATTCGCGCTGGGCCTCCTCGGTCGGGCCTTTGCAGGACAACAGGGCGGCGGGCAGTACGATCAGTGCAACAAGGACGCTTCGTTTCATTGCGGAATTTCTAACTCAGCCCGCATTTTGCGCGGCTTTCACATAAGCTTCGACTTTTTCTGAGTCCTTACGGCCAGGGCTCGATTCCAGGCGCGAACTCGCGTCCACGCCCCATGGCGTCACCGTTCGAATCGCTTCTTCGACGTTGTCCGGCCCTAAGCCCCCGGCGAGGATAATCTGTCGCTTTCCCGTGGCTTCAATCGCTTTTCGCCAGGGAAACGTTTGGCCCGAACCGCCGTATGCGTCGGCCTTGGCAGTGTCCAATAGTATTGCCTCGCAATCGTAATCGTCCATCCACGCGGCGTCGAAGTTGTCGCCCACCGGCAGCGCTTTCCAGACGCGCAGCCCTTTCAGTTCATCGAGATCGCTGGGCGGCTCATCGCCGTGCAGCTGGACGACGTCGAGGCGAACGGCATCCGCCACGGCCCGGATTCGTTCTGGGGTCTCGTTGACGAAAACGCCGACCTTCAGGGCTCTGGATGACACGACCGCCGAAACCATGGCGGCTTGGTCCAGCCGTGCATAGCGTGGGCTCGCCGAGTAGAACACGATGCCGATGGCGGTCGCGCCCGCCTGAACCGCTACAAGTGCGTCAGCCGGCTCCACGATTCCGCAAACCTTAATGATCTCGAGCATGGTCAGATCTGCAATAGCTTCGCCAGCGCACCACCGGGGTCCGCTTGCTTCATCAGGCTTTCGCCGATCAAGAAGCCCGAGTACCCGGCGTCGGTCAAGCGTTTGAGGTCATCAGCCGTGCGAATGCCGCTTTCGCTGACCCGCAGCATGTGGCTGGGAATCAACGGAGCGAGTCGCAACGAAGTCTCGAGGTCGACCTCTAACGTCTTCAGGTTGCGGTTATTGACGCCAATCAGATTCACGTCGACCGCCAGGGCCCGTTCCAACTCCGCTTCGTTATGCACTTCGACTAAGACGTCCAACTCGAACTCAGCAGCTTGCGACAGCAGATCGGCGAGTTCCTGGTCCGTCAGCGCCGCCACGATCAAAAGAACGCAGTCCGCTCCGGCTGCGGACGCTTGCAGCAGATGGTAACGGTCGAGCGTGAAGTCCTTGCGAAGCACCGGAAGCCCGCACGAGGCGCGAGCCTCTGTCAGGTCGTCCAACGATCCTTGGAAAAACTGTTTGTCCGTTAGAACGGAAAGGCAAGCAGCGCCCGCCCTTTCGTAGTCGCGGGCGATCTCTGCGGGCTTGAAGTTCTCCGAAATCACTCCAGCCGAGGGCGAGGCCTTCTTGATCTCTGAAATGATGGCTGGCGTCTTTTTCTGCAGAGCCTGCCGAAAACCCCGCCGCGACGGCTTCTTGCGCCGCTCCAGATCGGCCTCTTTAACCAGCGCCCGGTCGGCCACCAATTCGGCGCGCTTGCGGACAATGATCTGCTCCAGGACGGTCAGGTTCTTAGTCAGTTGATCGGACGTTGAAGACATCAGCTCGTCTCATTGTGCCAGTTCGACCAGGTCGCCGACCGCGATCGTTCGCCCGGCCTGGGCGACCGGAATGCGCGTATTCACGGCCAGCCGATAGAAATGGCCGAATCGCGACGCCCTGGCCCAGCTCGGCAGAGTCTCGCGGCGGCGTTCGGCGAAAGCCTTAGCAAACGCGGGGTCTTCGATTCTGCCGCTGTCCGGATCCATGCCCGGAACCGCGCAACGCGCGCAGGGGTTCACAGCCTCGACGGCCGCGCAGCCGATTCTAACGACGCGTTCCTCGCCTTTTTCGCCAAAAAGGCCGTCCTCCCAGAACGCCGGGACGCCATCTACTTCTAGGTTGGCGCGAAAACGCCTTCGAGCTTCCTCTTCGTCCCAGCGGAACCAAGAGGCGACTTCGAGCAGCGTCGCATGGCTCACAATCGTTGGCCCGGAGGCGTCTGTATCGTCCGGGAAGCCGGTGGTCGCATCTCTCTCGACGCGTACCGTCTCCCCGAACTGCGCGCCCAGCCAGAAACTTAATTAGCTCAGGTCGTCAGGCAGCCAGAAACGTCCCTCGCTGTCGCCCCTTTGCAGGCTCATAACACGCCCGTTCGATCCGTATCGCGCACGGATGCGGGTGATCACCTCGCCCGCCCGTTTCGCGTTCAGCACCCGACCGAGTTCGTCGATGATCTGGTATTCACGGTCGCCGGAGAGTCCCCCGAGGCCGTTGAAGGCGACGCGGTCGATGTCTACGCCGTCCAAGGACTTGATCGGGTAGATGCGGATTCGGGTCAGGCGGGCGGATTCAGACAGTGACATAACGCAACGCTTCGGTGCCGAGAGTCTGGATGACGGAGGTTCTAAGAGCGATTGCCCGGTTCGTGTCGCCGACGCTGAGAAGCTTCAGCGCGAATCGTGCAATGTTGATGCCGTCTCGCGCCGAGTAGCTTTCATCCACGCGGTGAGCCGCTTGCAAAAACCGTACGACATAGTCGAGTACTTCGTCATCGGCAAAGGGCAAGTTCTCTCTGAGAATGGCCTTCTCCTCTTCTTCACCGGGGAAATCAACAAGAATCTGAGGCTGCAAGCGCGAATGAATGTATTCCGGCAGTTCAAACGTGGATTAATCGTCATTCATCGTCGCGACCATGCGAAAGTCTTCATGAGCGTGAATCTTGATGCCGGCGACGATCGATTCAACATATCGTCTGGTATCGAGCAGCGGCGCCAGCGACGCCCAGCTCTTTTCGCTCATTCGATTGCCTTCATCCAAGATTGCCACGCCGCCGCGTACCATCGCCGTCACAAGAGGCGAGGCCACGTAGCGTAGTTTTCCTTCGCCTTCGATCACCGGCGAAATGATCAGGTCTTCCGGCCGCGTATCGAGTGTTGCCTGCATGATGTAGGCCTCGCGTTGCAGCGAGACCGCTCCAGCGTAAGCTAGCGTGGTCTTGCCGACGCCGGGCTTTCCAAGCAGGCGGGGCGTCATCGGCACGTCGGCCGGATCGATGATCAACCAGGCCGCCTGCAGTTGACGCAGCAAGTCCAACTGGCCGACCCATTTAACAGGCAGTTCGTCCGGGTGGGCTACGTGGACCTGGACGCCTTCAATGTTAATGCTCCGATCCGTATCCGAGAACACGCCGTTCATAGCTTTCATTCTACCGATCTCGATGACCCCTAAGTTCTTCACAAAATTACGTTTATGTTGCGTCCCGTAAGGGTTGACTCGGGATTCTCAGGAACTCTAGAATGAAACTCATTGACCCGCGCGACGGCGCGCTCGTCGAACTTGTAACGAGAGGTGAAAGTTCCCGACTAACTGGGTTCACACTCCGGCTCCGATTGAATCAGCGGGCGCTTTTCGAGCGCTAGCTGACGGGATCTTCTCGGCTTTCTTTCCCGACAACTGCAGACTGTGCGAACACCCTCTCATCGAGGCTAGCCGCGTTCCCGTTTGTGCGCCCTGCCTGGCCGCCATCGAGGGCTGGGCCGACGCTATACGTTGCGCTTTGTGCCAGCGCGAAGTATTGCACGAAGCTGGTCTCGACGAGCACGGCGCCTGCGGAGCCTGCCGAGGCAAACCCCAAACTTTGGACCGCGTCTGGGCCTACGGGCCGTATGCGGGTAACCTACGCCAAGTCATCCACTTGCTGAAGTACGACGGGATGCGGCCCCTGGCTCGCTTGTTGGGCGAACGCTGCGGCGCCCAAACGGACGTGCGTCAACAGGCGGATCTCATCGTGCCGACGCCGCTCCATTGGACCAAACGACTCGAGCGGGGTTTAAACCAGTCGCTGCTGCTGGCCCAGGCGATAGCGCGCCGCCACGCCCTGCCGTGCGCGCCCAGTGCGCTGAGCCGCAAGCGCGCCACGCCGCCTCAGGCAGGCTTATCCGGGGTTCAGCGTCGAGCGAGCTTGCGCGGGGCTTTCGCGGCCAAGCGCGAGTTGGTCGAAGGGCAACGAATTCTGCTGGTCGACGACGTCGTGACGACCGGAGCAACATTGGAATCCTGCGCCAAGGCCCTGAGGCGGGCGGGCGCGGTAAGCGTCACGGCGATGACCGCGGCGAGGGCCCAGTTGGCTCGTCGGGCTTTGTAGAAGACGAGCTAGAGAGAGTTAGGACGGCAAACGGGTACATGGCAACAGCACATTTATTGGGCGCACCGGTTCTCGTACTCAACTCGAGCTACGAGCCAATACACGTCTGCGCCGCCAGACGCGCACTCATCCTGCTTTTCAAGGGCGTTGCGCAACCCGAAGTGGTGACCGCCAGCCTGCTGCACTCCGCCTCGGCAGCGATCAACGTACCCTCCGTGATTCGCCTACTGGAGTACCGGCGAATTCCTTGCCAGACCCGCTCCTTGTCGCGCAAGAACATCTTGGCTCGCGATCGCTACACCTGCCAGTACTGCAACCGTGGTTGCCCTATGAGCGAACTGACTCTCGACCACGTTCTGCCCCGATCGCGCGGCGGGGCCAGTTCGTGGGAAAACCTGGTGGCGGCCTGCCGCCGCTGCAATAACCGCAAAGGCGACCGTCTTCCCGAAGAGGCCGACATGCGGCTCAAGAAAAGACCCAAGCCCTTCACCCTGCACACCAGTCGCTGCCTCATGCGCCAGATGGGCAACCAACAAGAAACTTGGCGCAAGTACCTGTTTTACTAGCTACATTTACTAGCTACCACTGGAAACGGACGGACCTTTTCGCTATCCTCACGGCTTATGTTCAAAGGCATCGAACACACAGCAATTGCGACCATCGACCCCGAAGCGCTCGGCGCGTGGTACGAGAAGGTCCTCGATTTCCCTATCGTCTACCGTTACAGCGGAAACGTATTTGTACGTGCCGCGGACGGCTCCATGCTTGAGCTAATTCCCTCGGAAGGAGATCGGCCCGAGGCGGCCATGAAGTCTCCGGGCATCCGCCATCTGGCGGTGGCCGTCGACGATTTCGACGCTGGCGTGAAGGAACTCGAATCGCGCGGCGTTACGATCTTCCAAACCGTCGAGGGCGGCGCCAACAGGCTGGCTTTTTTCCACGATCCGGAAGGCAACATCCTGCACCTGATCTGGCGCGAAAAGGCCTTCTAGGCTGACTAGGCCTCCTCCTAGGCGTATCACCTCCGGCCCAGGGCATATGTCCTTCGTACGGTACGCGTATCGGCTATACAGCCCATATCCCCACAGCTCATAGAGCTATAGAGTCGCAGTAGAGGAAGCAGCAGCTACCCAGGGTAAGCTGCTGCTCTCGGCTACGTCCCTATGTCGGCTGAAACAAAGAAAGGCTTCGTCGGCCCGGCTCTGGACCAGCAGAATCCGGCTGCGGAGGTGACTGCGGAGCAGAGTTTCGACGAGGCGGTAGCTGACGTTTTCCCGACGTTTGCCAAGGCCGAAGCCGCAATTCTCACCACCTACGCTCTGTGGCTCGCGTTTTTCGCGCCATGGGACGGCTTCATTCGGGTCGTACTTGCCGCCTTGGCGCTAGGCTCCGCTGTCGGGCCGCCATTGCTTGCAAAGACAGCAATCACGGACCGCGGTCCCGGCTCGAAAGTTCAGGAATCAGCCGCTTTCGCGCTGTGTATCGCCTTGTGCAACTGCCTCCCGGCCCTTTTTCTTGGCGGATCTACGTTCGCCTCGTTCGGGGTGGGCGCCACCATGGTCGTATCCGGCTGCCTGCTGCTATCCGCCCGGCTGCTGATGATCTTGTTAGCCAGTGGACTGGTTGCCGTGGCTCCCGCCGCTGTCGTGGCCGATAGCTTCGAACCGCTCCTCGTTGTTGCCGCGATGGCCTGTCTGGGCATGTTCGCTTATACCTCCCGCGTCACGGTCGCCGAAAGGCTCTATACCGAGCGCAAGCGGCAAGTGGCCATGGAGAGAGACGAACTGTCCGCCCGTGAGCTGCAGCTCCAACGCAAGCACGAGAAAGAACGCGAGGCTGCCTGCGATCTGGAAGTGCGCGCCGAGACCGAGGCATTCTGGAGCTGGGATCTGGTCGAAGACAGGGTCTGGTTTTCTTCTCGTTGGCGCGAGATGCTGGGCTACGACGGCGACGATCTCGGGGAGGAGCCAAGCAACTGGTTCAACATCGTCCATCCCCATGATCTGGGCCGCTTGTTGGACTCGCTAAAAGTGCACATCGAGGGTCAGGAGGAGGAGTCCTTCGAAGTCGAACATCGTATTCGCCAGAAGGACGACACCTACTGCTGGGTGTTGAGTAGGGGCCGCGCTGTTCGTGACGACCAAGGCCGGGCTCAGCGAATTCTCGGACTTCAGGTCAACTTGCGGCGTCTCAAGCTATTCGAGTCGCAGCTGCTGCACGATGCCACCCATGACCGCCTGACAGGACTGCCGAATCGGCAATATCTGCTGACGCGTTTGCGTGAAGACTCCGAGCGTGCCGCACGCGCCGGCGACTACAAGTTCGCCGTCGTCTTTCTGGATCTGGACGGTTTCAAAGACGTCAACGACAGCCTCGGACACATGGCCGGCGACCGCCTGCTGGGCGCCGTCGGGCGCCGCCTGGCGGAGTCAACCGGACCCGAAGACACCGTCGCGCGTCTCGGCGGCGATGAATTCGTCGTACTCCTGCGCAACACATACGATGAACAAGACGCGTTACAGCGGGCTTCGAAGATCCAGTCCGCATTGACGCAGCCCTTCATGATCGGGCCGCAAGAAGTGGTCACTCGCGCCAGCGTCGGCATTGCCATGAGCTCCATCGCCGTCAGTCAACCCGAAGACCTGTTGCGCAACGCTGACTTGGCGATGTATCACGTCAAAACCGTGCAGAAGGGCCAGGTACAGATCTTTGACTCGGAGATGCACGTCAAGACGACGCGCCTGTGGGGCTTGCAGAACGATCTCCGCAGGGCCGTCGACAAGAACGAACTGGAACTCTATTACCAGCCGCAAGTATCGGCCAAGACCGGCAAGATGTGCGGTTCCGAAGCGCTCATCCGTTGGCGTAGCGGGGGAGAAGAGATTGTTTCTCCGGGCGAGTTCATTCCTCTCGCCGAAGAGCAAGGCCTCATCTGGGAGATCGGCGAATGGGTCCTGTGGGAGGCCTGCCGACAGACCGTGGAGTGGCAGCGCCAGGGCTTGCGTCCGCTAAAGACGGCTGTCAATCTGTCGGCCCGGCAACTCTCGAATGATGAGTTTGCCGACCTCATACGCCGCGTGCTCAAGGAGACGGGGCTGGATCCCAAATGGCTCCAAGTGGAACTAACAGAGACCGCCTTGATGGGCAGCCTGGACGCCACCCCGGCGAATCTCTACAGCCTGTTCTGCCTCGGAATCCAGACTGCGATCGACGACTTCGGAACGGGCTACTCATCGTTGGACTATCTGCGGCGACTGCATTTCGACACCCTGAAGATCGACCGCAGCTTCATCACGGACATCTCAACCGACTCACGGGCAGGCGCTCTGGCGCAGTCGATCATCGACATGGCGCATCGGCTGCAACTGCGCGTCGTCGCCGAAGGCGTTGAAACATTTGCCCAGTTGAACTTCCTCCAAAATAGCGGCTGCGACGAAATACAGGGCTACCTGACGAGCCGGCCCGTAACGGTCGCTGATATGACTTTGCTCTTGCGCGAAGACGCCAACCTGATCGATCTCGCCCGCGAGGCCGCCGGTGAGGTGCTTGAAGTCACAGAGACCGAGTACGAGACCGAAGGCCTGCGGACCCTGGCCCTGGTCGAGCGCGAACGCGAGAAAGCGGCGGCGGGCGGCTTCGATTTTCTAGCTGATGTTACCGCCCACGGATCACGCTAGGCTTGCGCCGGAGGTGAGCCGGCGGCGATCATGCGAGTTCCAACCGCGTGATGTCGACCGCTTTTATCCTCGGTGATTTCCTCTCGAACCTGGCCTTCGGCGCCTTTATCGGCGCCCTCTCTGCCAGCGCCTTCCATCCTGGCTGGGGAATGCTGCCGGCGATGCTCATCGGCATGATCGCCGGTATGGCCCTCGCCTTTGTGTGGAGCACCGTCGTAGGCATCTGGCTGGGCGCGCATGAATCGCACATGCCCACGATGCTGACAGGTATGTGCGCGGGCATGTGCATTTCGATGATTGCGGCTATGGAATCGCTTGCCGTTGGGCGGGGCGCGCAGCTGGGCGCCGCCGTTGGCCTCGCCTGCCTGCTTTTCACTTACGCGATGAATGCTCTGCTGCGGGGCAAGCAGAAGCTGCGGAGCGTCGGATAATGGCCTCGGTCGCGCAGAGCCGCTGGGACAAGGCCTCGAGCACCTACGATTTGTTCAGCAGGGGCGCCGAAAGGCGTTGGGAAGTCGCCAAACGCAAGTCGCTTTCGCATGTGCGCGGACGCGTTCTATTCCTCGCCGTCGGTACCGGTCTCGAAGTCCCGTTCTTCCCGTCCGGACTCGACATCACCGGCATGGACATTAGTTGGGGCATGTTGAGTCAGGCCAAGTCCAGAGCCGCCGGCTATCAGGGCGGATTTCGGCTTGCCCAGTCCGATGTCGAGCACCTGGCATTTGGCGACGAGACCTTCGACACAGTGGTGACTTCTTGCACATTCTGCTCGGTACCTGATCCAGTTGCCGGCCTTCGCGAACTTCGCCGCGTTTTGAAGCCGGACGGGGAACTGCGTATGTTCGAACATACCGGCAGCCGCTGGTTCCCGTTCCGTTTGATGCTCAACGCCATGACGCCGATTACTCGCCGCTTCGGTCCCGAGATGAACCGCGATACTGTCGCCAATGTGGTCCAGTCCGGGTTCAAGCTGCGCAGCGTACAAAACGTCTATCTCGACATCGTCAAGATCATCGTCGCCGGGAAGTAGCCCGGCGGCCTAGAATCGAAGATTAACCCTATGCAAGCGCTCCAGTTGGTTGCTCCCCACGAAGTCGAACTCCGCACGATTCCCGATCCGCCTGATCCTGGACCAGGGGAAGTCGTGGTGCGCCTGCGCGCCTGCGGCATCTGCGGCAGCGACATGCACTACTACCTGGAGGACAACTGCGCCGGCACTCCTGCGAAGTATCCTTCCGTGCTCGGACATGAGCCGGCCGGGGAAATCGCCGCTCTAGGGCCCGGCGTCGAAGGCCTAGCCGTAGGCGACCGTGTCGCAGTCGAACCCGCCGTGTGCTGCGGCCACTGCGAATTCTGTCTCAGCGGCAAGCGCAACCTGTGCGAAAACGTGCGCTTCATGGGCGGTGTGCAGCTGCCCGGCCTCATGCGCGAGTTCGCCGTCATGCCTGCCCATAACGTCCTCAAAGTCCCCGCCGAGATGGACTTCGTTACCGCCACGGCGATCGAACCAGTAGCGGTCTTGCTGCACGCGCTGAATCTCGCGAAACTCCGCGTAGGCGAGACCGTAGCGGTGATGGGTGCCGGACCGATCGGAATCCTCGCCGTCCAGCTAGCCAAACTGGCTGGCGCGTCAACAGTGGTCTGCGCCGATCGAGTGGAGCACAGACTCAAGCGCGCTAAGGAGTTGGGAGCGGATGTTGTCGTCAACGTCGACAAAGAGTCCGTTGCCGACGCGGTCTTTGACGTCACCCATCACAAGGGCGCTCATGTGGTGATCGACGCCGCCGGGAAACCTGCCTCCATCAATGCCGGGATCGCCTCGGCGCGCCACGCCGGAAGAATCGTCATCGTCGGCATCCCTTCGCAAGCGGAGACCTCCGTACACCTCTGGGAGGCTGGCCATCGCGAGTTGACCATTACCGTTCAGAAGCGCAGCAACGGCAACGATCACGACGCCCTGCAACTGCTTGTGTCGGGGAAGATCGATCCCAATTCGTTCATTTCCCATCGCTTCCCCAAGGAGCGGGGGGCAGACGCGTTCAAAACGATGGGCACCTACGCCGACGGCGTAATCAAGCCCGTCGTGGAGTTCTAGCAAGGCCCGATACGTGTGTTAACCTCGAACGTCGCACACGAACCGTGTTACTTGAACTAGAAGGCATTCGCAAGAACTTCGGCGGCGTTCAAGCCCTCAAACGCGGCGACTTGCGTGCCGCTGCGGGCGAAGTTCACGCGCTCATCGGCGAGAACGGCGCCGGCAAGTCCACGATGATGAAAATCATCGCCGGCATGTACCAGCGCGACGGCGGCGACGTTCGCTGGAAGGGCCAATCGGTTCACTTTCAGAAGCCGGGCGACGCGCATGCCGTCGGCATTTCGATGGTCCATCAGGAGTCGCTCCTGGCGCCGCACCTGACCGTTGCCGAGAACATCTACCTAGGCCGCGAAACGTTGCACGGTCCGCTGCTGCACAAGGCCGCAATGCAGAGCTCCGCTAGCCGCCTGATCGAAGAGAATAACTTCCCCCTGCAAGCCCATTGGAAAGTGCGCGATCTTAGCCCGGCGCAGCGGCAACTGGTCGAGATATGCCGCGCGCTGCATGGCGCATCCAGTTTGATCATCTTCGACGAGCCGACAGCTTCGCTATCGGAGTCCGAGACGGTAGAGGTCTTTCGCATCGTTCGCGAACTGCGCCAGAAGGGCATCGGCATTCTCTACATCACCCACCGGCTTGTCGAGCTTGCCGAAATCGCCGACAAGGTGACCGTGTTGCGCGACGGCGACACCGTTTATCACGGCAACTACAAAGACACGTCGATGGACGAAATCGTGCACCAGATGGTGGGCCGCAAGGTCGAGCGCATCTACGAACGCGAGAAACTGACGCCCGGTAAGGAAGTCCTCAAGGTCGACATTCCTGGGGCGGCGTTCTCCATCCACGAAGGCGAGATCGTCGGCGTGGCCGGGTTGATGGGCGCGGGGCGGACTGAGCTATGCCAAACGCTCTTCGGCGTCACGCCCTCCGACGAAGGAGAGATCCGAATCGAAGGCCGCAAAGTGCATCCTAAGTCTCCTCGAGAAGCCGTTGACGCCGGGATCGCACTCATCACAGAAGACCGTCAACAGACCGGCCTTGCGCTAGAGTTGCCGATTCGCATGAACATCACGATGGCCAACCTCGGGGCTGTCACCAAAGCGGGAATCGTCCGCCAGGCCGAAGAAAAGACTGTCTCTGAGCGATTTCGCGACAAGCTCCAGATTCGCGCCGCTTCGGTCGAGCAAAACGCCGGGCGGCTGAGCGGCGGCAATCAGCAGAAGGTCGTTATCGCAAAATGGCTGTATCGCGATACAAAGATCGTCCTATTTGACGAGCCAACTCGCGGCATCGACGTTGGAGCCAAGGCAGAGGTGTTTGCATTGATGGATGAAATGGCCCGCGAGGGGAAAGCGATCTTGATGGTGTCGTCGGAACTGCCCGAGTTATTGCAAGTTGCCGACCGCATACTCGTCATGCGCGGCGGCAAGATCACCGCCGAGTTGCCGCGCGAGACGACCCAAGAAGAGATCATGCATCACGCGGCGGTGGGCAACTAGTCATGCGCCGCGACATGCTCCAAAAGCTGCTGCCGTTTCTCAGCCTCATCGCTCTGTTTATTGCCTTGGCGATCGCTTCGCCCTACTTTCTGACCAGCGTCAACTTGTCTAGCGTCGTGCGCCAGACTGCGGTCATCAACATCATGGCGTTAGGCATGACGCTGGTGATCGTTTCAGGAGGCATCGACCTGTCGGTCGGTGCGATCCTCGCTTTCTCCGGCGTGGTCGGATCGATGGCCATGGTCGCCGGAGAGTCGGTCTGGATTGGTGTCGCTGTCGGCATCCTCTGCGGCCTGGCCTGGGGCGCCTTGAACGGCTTCTTGACCGTCTGGCTCAATATTCCTCCCTTTATCGTGACGCTCGGCGCCCTGGGCATCGCCCGCGGTTTAACGCTGATTATTTCCGGCGGCCTGCCGGTTTCCGGCTTGCCCCGTGAGCTGACCTTTCTCGGCGATGGCACGGTCTTCGGCGTGCCGTTCGTACTGATCGTTCTGCTCATTTGCGCGGTCGTCACACACGTGGTCCTGCACGCCACAAAGCTGGGCCGCTACACCTACGCGATTGGCAGCAACAAAGAGGCCGCCGTATACGCCGGTATTCCCGTCGGCCCCTACACGGTCGCGGTGTACGCGATCTCAGGGTTGCTGACGGGCCTCGCTTCGATGATCGAGACCTCGCGCCTGATGACCGGCCAACCGACAGCCGGGCAATCTTACGAGCTGCAAGTCATCGCGGCCGTAGTCATCGGCGGCGGCAGCCTGACGGGCGGGGAAGGCAGCGTCGTCGGTACGCTGATCGGCGCCTTCATCATGGGACTTCTCTCAAACGGCAGCGACCTGCTCGGCATCAACCCCTACCTGCAGCAAGCCATCATCGGGGCCATCATCATCCTGGCCGTCGCCCTCGACGAAGCCCGCAAGCGGAAATTCTCGACGGCGTAGAGCGAGTCTTCGGGAACCTAAGTAGGCGCCGTCTCGTATGCCGTTGAGATAGGCAATGGAGTTCCTTATGTCCCCTGTGACAATACGTACTGCTACCGCGCGGGGAGCCCTTCTCGCCCCTCGATCCGTGGCGTTCTCCTGGCTCGTGTCCTTGTGCCTGTTCGCTGTAGCCTCTGCCGTATGCCGAGCACAAGAGCGCCCGCCCGCTCCGTTGGAGTCCGAAGCGGAGTTCGCCGAGTTCCAGAAACTGAACGCGGTGATGACCTTTCTGCGCAATCGGAACTCCGCGGACTATGCCGTCACCTCCCCCAATGGCATCGATGAAAGCAAGTACGTACAGATCGGCGGTATCGAGCAATGGATCACGGTTCGCGGGCAGGACCGCCGCAATCCGGTTCTGCTCTTTCTGCATGGCGGGCCCGGCGACGCTGTAAACCCCTGGGGCTGCGCCGGGTTTCGCTCGTGGCTGAAGCGGTTCACCGTCGTTCAATGGGACCAGCGCGGCGCCGGCAGGACGCTAGGCCGAAACGGGGCGGATTCGGCGTCGAGAATCTCACTTGAGCGCATGGTGGAGGATGGGATTGAACTATCGGAGTTACTGCGGAAGGATCTGAAGAAAGACAAGGTTGTCTTGCTGGGACATTCATGGGGCTCGATCCTGGGGCTGTACATGGCCAAGGCGCGGCCCGCCATATTCTATGCGTTCGTCGGGACGGGCCAGGTAGCGGATCCGGCGAAGAACTACAACGTCGCCTATGCGGATTTGCTCGCCAAAGCGAAACGGCTGGGCGGGTCGGCGGCGATCCGGGAACTGGAGGGGATTGGTCCGCCGCCCTACGCAGACGGCGCGGGATACGCCGTCCAGCGCAAATGGTCGAATCGCTTTGAAGGCGCTGACTTCTTCCTTTCTGCGACGCTGGGCCTTGCCTTCGCGGCGCCAGGCTACGGGCTTGGCGACGTGAACGACTGGATTGCGGGCCAGGGTCTTAGTGCGGCGCAGCTCGTTCCGAAAACGTCCGTCCTAACGCCTGAGGAACTCGGAGGCGAATTCGCGCTGCCGGTTTTCGTCATCCAAGGGGCTGAGGACTTCACGACGCCGACTGGTCTTGCCAAGCGTTTCGTCAAGTCGATCCGTGCCCCTCGCAAGGCCTTTGTTGAGATCGAACGAGGCGGGCACTTTGCCGTGTTCATGAAGCCCGACGCCTTCTTGAAAGAATTGACCGCGAAGGTGCTCCCGCTGACCCGCTAGCGACTCCGGCGTTAATCGCCGAACGAGTAGGCGAAACCGTTCTGGCGAATAGCCTCTAGGTCCGCCTGGCTCAAGCCGCGTTTTGCCCCGAAGATATACTCGTCGGTGAGCGAGACTCCGAAAAACGTCGGGTCATCGGTGCTCAACGTGATCGGTACTCCGGCATCGTGTAGCTGCTTCAGCGGGTGTTCTTCGGGAGTAGCGTACACGCCCGTGCGAATGTTGCCGGTCGGGCAAACTTCCAGCGCAATGCGGTTCTTCGCCAGATACTCCACCAGCGCCGGGTCCTCAATCGAGCGCACGCCGTGTCCGATCCGTTCGGCGCCTAAAACGCGAATTGCATCCCAGACGCTCTGCGGGCCCGCCGCTTCACCCGCATGCACGCTGAGCCTGAGCCCGGCGTCTTTCGCGCGCCGATAGATCGGCGCAAATTGCGCTGGCGGAAACTGATCTTCGGCTCCGCCAATCGTGATGCCAACCCAACTCTTTGGCCGCATCGCCAGCAGCGACTCGATGGTCCGCAGTCCCGATTCGACTCCCAAGTTGCGCACAGTATCGACGATCCAGCGAATCTTGGCCCCCGGCTGGTCGGCAACTTCGTCCATGAACCCGGCCAACGCCTCGACGCTGATGCTCTTGCGGTAAAGATGCTCCGTGGGCGAAATCGTGACCTCGGCATACACGATGTTCTCCAGCTCGAAAGCTTGGCGCATCGCCGCAACGAGCCGCCGCAGATCGTCGAGGTCACGCAGAAAGAACGTGCTCAAGAAGTACGAGGCCAGGAAGCCTTGGAAGTTCACAAAGCGAAACAAGTCCGCCGCGTCCGGTTCGCCGTTGCCCTCAGGCAAGAAGTTCTGCAGATGTTCGTGCCCCGCCCAGAATGCGAAATGCCGCGGCAAGGCGTCGCTAAAGGCCTCTTGAGGCGTATATTTCTCAAGTTGCTCGGCGAAGAACTCGCGCGGCATCGCGCCCACCAGATGCAGATGCAATTCCGCCTTGGGTTGCGCGCGCAGGCGCTCAGCGAGGCCGCTCATCACCCTGCCTAATCGCCCGCTGGGGCCGGCGTGCCGTCACGCCTCATGCGCAGGTACGCCTCAACCACCAACCAAAGGCTCATGGCAAAAATTGCACCGGCTACCACGGTCAGCAGCATGTTTCCGTCCGTCCAGTACTTATTGAGGTCCAGGACCATCGCCGACAACGTGACGACCATCATGAAAATCATCGGGATAAAGTAGGGCCAGAAGTTGCGTCCGCGTTGGCGTAAGTAAATCGCCACCGTCAATAACGTCAGTCCGCCTAGAATCTGATTCGTGCTGCCGAACAGGCTCCACAACGCAAGACCGGCCGGTTGCCCAGCGACCTCGTAAAACGCGAAGAATCCGATGAATACTACCGCCAGGATCGATGCGGTGTACCGGCCAATCCAGTTCACGCCGATCGACGCGCCAATCTCTTCGATGTTGTAGCGCAGCAGGCGCGTGCCCGAATCGAGCGACGTCAGCGCGAATGACACCGCGACCAATGCTATGAACGCCTGGGCGACAGCCATCGGAACGCCGAGGGTGCTTACGAACACTGCCGTACCGTCGATGAACGCCAACATCTTGTCGGCCAACGTATCGGCGGCGGTCCAGCTTGAGTAGTGTTCGCTCCAGCTTTCCGGCGACGAGAATCCCGCCGTACACGCTAAGACCGCCAGCAACCCGAGTATCGACTCGCCCACCATCGCGCCGTATCCGATCGCGACTGCATCGGTCTCTTTATCAATCTGCTTCGACGTCGTACCGGACGAAACTAGCCCGTGGAAGCCCGAAATCGCCCCGCAAGCGATCACGATAAACACGAACGGAAAAATCGGCGGCGCATCCGCAGGCGAAGCGTTGATCGCCGGTGCTGCGAATTCAGGCGACAGCGCAAAGAAGCCAATATAGGCCGCCGCCAAGCCCAAGTACAGCAGCATTGAATTTAGGTAGTCTCGCGGCTGCAGCAGCGACCAAACGGGCAACACCGAGGCCGCCAATGCGTACAACAGCAGGATCACAATCCAGTTATCCATGCTGACATCCGGCTTCGGCAGCACCAGCCCGCCCCAAATCGACGCCAGCATGATCACGAAGCCCACTATTGTCAGCTTGTTCATGTTCGCGTTGCGCTTGTAAGCCAGCCAGCCGATCACCATCGCCACGGCCATCAACAAGAACGTCGGAAACGCCGACTCCGGGTAGTAGTCCGCCGTAAACAGACCCGCCACCGTCCGCACGAAAACGCCCATCACCAGGCAGATCAAAAACAGAATGATCAGCAAGAACAGAAACTTCGCTCGGTGACCGATCAGGTCCTCCGCCACCTTGCCAATCGACACCCCGCGATTGCGCATCGAGACGACCAGTGCGCCGAAGTCATGCACTGCCCCAATAAACAGCGTGCCGAAGACGACCCAAAGCATGCCCGGCAGCCATCCCCAGATCACCGCAATAGCCGGTCCGAGCATGGGCGCCAGCCCAGCGATCGATGCATAGTGATGTCCAAACAGCACCGCGCGCGCCGTTGGCACGTAGTCCACGCCGTCGTTCATGTCGTGCGCCGGCGTCGAAGCCAACGGGTCCAGGGCGAAGATTTTACTGCCCAGAAAGCGCGCGTAGAACCGATAGACGAAGAAGTATGCGATGAAGCAACAGATTGCTGCGATTACAGGTGACATGGTATGGCGTTTTGCGAGGAAAAACCTCCCCATGATACAGCTAACACGGCCCAAGCAGAGCGTCGCATCATGTTAATCTGGTGGAGGTTGGTGGCTGGTCGTCCAATGGCAGGACACATGGTTTTGGTCCATGGAATAGGGGTTCGAATCCTCTCCGGCCAACCATTCCAATAAACCATTCCCGCTTGGCCTCGCGGCTACTCGACCGCGTCCAGTTCCCGGGCAACCTTCTCTACGCTCTCGGCCATCTGGCTGGGATCGTAGAAACGGAACGTCTTACCCTGGAAGAAGCTAACCGCTTTGCCCACCAGCCCTTTCCAGGGCGCCCGGCCATCGGCGAGAAAGAATACCGGCTCGGGTAACTGTCCGATCGATTCCAGCAATTCTCTCTCGCGATTCTTCCGTGCAAAGACGTCCGGCCCCAGGAAGATGTAGGCGTCGACGGCCTCATCTCCCGGCAGCTCTGGGACGAGCATTTCGTTGAAAAAAGCCAAGTCGCTGTCGCGTTGCAGCTGGTCGATCGAGACGAAACCCGGTTCGAGGTCGTCCATGTTGGTCCGCAGCGCCCGATAATCGAACGAATCCTGCAACCCGTGGCGGGTGACCACGGCTTGTTCTTCAACGCTGTAGGCGACCATCGCTAAGCTGCCGATGCGCGGGTGCCGCGAAAGTGCACGGAGAGCGGCGAAGCGCGGCATCAGCTCCCACATGCGAATCCGCGTCCGGCTGCGATGCGTCGGCACATCAAGGTTTAGAAACACCTTGATACGTAGGGGCGCCTTGGGGCTCTCTCCGACCAACGCCCTTTCGGGCCGGAAAAGCCGTAGCCGCGAATCGACCACTTCGCCTGGTTGCACCCGAAGCGGCAATTCGCTGTCTCTCTTGCGCAGTGCCGCACGGATCTCGCGTTCGACGAAGCAGCTAGGCCCTTTGCTGTCGACCAAGATCCACTGCACTTTGTAGCGACCGGGTCCGGTGGCGAACGAGTCGCGCAATTGGAACTCGTTATTGCCCGGCGGAATCGGACCGGTCGTGAAGTTTCGTTCAAGTAAAGACGGTCTAACGTCGGGAAGATCCAGCGGCGTAATCACCACCCGTAAGGCGAACAGACGGCTGGGTCCCGCCAGCTGCGCCGACGGAGCGGTGATACGGAAACCGACGAAGAAGCGCAGTTCAAAATCGAGTCTTGGCCCGAAAACTGTGACTTTGCAGGGGATTTTTCCAGGCGGACTGTCCTCGCCCCGCAGAATGAGCGGAGATCCCGTGAGGACGAATGCTACGAGCAACGCCAGCCCCGTCAAACGCCTCCCAAAGACCCTCGATTCTGGCAATGTCAGCAGTTTAGCAGCCCGGCGAATCCTCTATCTGGCTGTCCAGACTGGAAATCGCATTTGTGCCCACGAGACGTTCCCCGTTACGATAACTGTGGGGAATCTAGCCCACGCCATGACCAATAGAATCAAAGCCTTCGCGGGAATCGCCGCCCTGTCGCTGTTGCTCGCATCTGCCTACTCAGCTGAGGCGCCGGTATATAGCGACCAAGCTCGCAGTTTTTGGTCCTTCCAGCCGCGCAAGGTAGTCGATCCTCCGCAATTTGAGCAGCAAGCTGATCGTGACTGGATCCGCACGCCCATCGACGCTTTTCTGTTGGAACGCATGAAGCAGGAAGGTTTGCGCCCAGCGCCTGAGGCCGATCGCGCCACGCTGATCCGTCGTGCCTACTTCGACATGCTGGGCCTGCCGCCTACGCCCGCAGAGGTAGCCGCCTTCGTCAACGATCAATCCCCCACAGCGTGGGAGAGCGTCGTCGATCGGCTGCTCACCAGCGAACACTACGGCGAACGCTGGGGCCAACACTGGCTCGACGTGGTCCGCTATGCCGAAACGGAGGGCTACGAATACGATCGCTATCTGCCGGGACTGTGGCGTTATCGCGATTACGTGATTCAGTCCTTGAATGAAGACAAACCGTTCAACGAATTCATCCGCGAGCAAATTGCCGGGGACGAAATGGTCGAAGGCGAGCCGCTCGAACCAGCCAACCAGGAAAAGCTGATTGCCGCCGGTTTCTATCGCCTCGGCGCCGTGCGCCGCAATGCCGGTAATCAGGAAGTCGCCTCGAGCGTGAACGAAGTCTTGACCGACCGTACTGATATCGTCGGCGCCGCATTCTTGGGCTTGACCGTCGGCTGCGCGCGCTGCCACGACCACATGTTCGACCCAATCAAGCAGCGCGACTATTACCAACTCCAGGCTTTCCTTGCCGCCACCGCCGAGAACGATATTCCGCTCACGCCTGAAGCCGGCACGCCCGCCGCGTGGCGCGATCAAACCAAGGAGATCGGCGGCAAGCTGAAGACCATGCGCGGCCAGATCAACCTCGCCTCCGGCGACGAGCGCGCCGTGCTCGAGAGTGAGTACGCCGAGTTGGAAGCCCAACTTCCCCCGCCGCCCGCGAACATCACGACCATCAAGGACGACCATGAGCACCGCCCGTCAGTGAACCTGCTCTATCGCGGCGACTATGAGAACAAGGGCGAACAAGTCGGCATGCGTCCGCTGGGCGTGCTGCTGCCCGAGGGCGCTGAAGTGCTGCCTGCCGACACCGAGAATCCGCGCATGATCCTGGCCAACTGGTTGGCCGACCCCGATCACCCGCTGACCTCTCGTGTCATGGTCAATCGCATCTGGTCCAATCACTTCGGAACCGGATTCGTCAAGACCGCCAACGACTTCGGCTTCATGGGCGAGAAGCCCAGCCACCCCGAGCTGTTTGATTGGCTCTCGCAAAAGTTCGTCGACGACGGTTGGCGCATGAAGCCGCTGCATCGCATGATCTTGCTCTCCAGCGTCTATCGCCAGGCGTCTAAGAACCCTGAGTACGCAGCCGTAGGCGCGGAGAAAGATGGCGACAACCGGCTGCTCTCGCGCATGCCCATGCGCCGCCTCACGGCCGAGGAAATTCGCGACTCGATCCTAGCCGTCAGCGGTTCCTTGAACACCGAATTGGGCGGCCGCAGCATCATGCTGCCGGTTGAGCAATCGCTCGTCGACATGCTCTACGACCCGACCCAATGGGTGGTCACGCCTGACCCCGATGAGCAGCACAAGCGCTCCGTTTACCTCATCGCCAAGCGCAATCTGCGCTTGCCCTTCATGGAAGTCTTTGACCAACCGGCATTGCAGACGACTTGCGCCCGCCGCGACACGTCCACGCACGCACCGCAGTCGCTCGAGTTGCTCAACGGCAGAATCTCAAACGAGCAAGCCGAGATGTTCGCTGCCCGCTTGATCAGCGAGGTCGGCAACGACCCGGCGGCGCAGGTGAAGCGAGCTTACGAGATCGCTGCCGGACGCCAACCATCTCAGAAGGAACTGCAGACGGCTCAAGCCTTCTTAGAAAAACAGCCGTTGCGGGAGTTCGCCCTCGCGGTGTTCAACTTGAACGCCTTCCTGTACGTCAACTAGCGCCGCGTTCCGGTCGTATCGGTTTCGATGCGGTAGAGCTTGTCGCCCGAGGTCAGGTAGAGAGTGCTGAGTCCTTCTCCGGCGAAGGCCACGTTTGTCACGGTGTCTTCGTTAATCGGGTAGAAGTCCAGCTGCTCGCCCGCCGGTGAGAAGACGTGAACGCCCGCCTTGGTATCCAGCGTCTCGCTCGTGCCGCGCAGCTGATTTAACCCAGCGGCCACCCACAGATTCCCTGCCTCGTCGATCGTCATGCCGTCGCCCGAACGTCCCGGATAGAAGTCGTGGAAAACCCGCATGTTGGTCACGCTCCCATCCTCTTGGAGGTCGTAAGCGCGAATCATACGCGCCTTTCCGGCATCTGGATGCGCCTCGATCAGGTACAGCGTTGTGTCATCCGGGGAGATCACGATTCCGTTCGGCTTCTCGATATCCGGGTCCGTCAGAATGCGATGCACCGAACCGTCCGTGTCGACGCGGTAGACCCCGTGAACTCCGGTCTGATCCGGCTCCACGTTCTCCCTCGGCCGATCGGTGAAGTATAGCCGGCCCTTCGAATCGAAAGTCACATCGTTTGGTTGGTTCAGCCGCTTACCCTCGTAGGCGTCGGCCAATACTTCCATCTCGCCAGTTTCGACGTTGGTCCGCGTAACCCGTGTCCCCTCGCAAGCGACCAATCGCCACTCCGAGTCAAAAATCAGTCCGTTCGCGCCGTTCGAGGCGGCGTTGAACGTCTCGTTGCGGTTCTCCGCCGGGTAATATCGCAAGATCCGGTTCGAGCGCCCATCCGTGAAGAAGATCGAGCCGTCACGGTATTCCGTGGGCCCTTCCGTGAAAGCGACATCGGTCGCCATCACGCTGCGGGGCTGGGCCGGCGGCTGCTCTACGACGGCTTCCGGGGCCGTTTGGCAACCCTGCGTCATCAAGGCCGCCGCAGCAAAGCAAAGGAAGTGGCACGATCTCGTGGCGCTCATGATTGCGGACAGTATAGCGCTGTCGCGCTAGGCCAGACTTTACCCGTCGGTTTGTGGATCTTCGCTTTCGTTAACTGTTAAGATTCACCGAGCTATGCATCCATTAGTCGTCTTGTTGATCACCGTCGCGCTGATCTTTCTGCTCATCATTAAGCTTCGAATCAACCCGTTCATCGCCCTGGTGACTGCTGCGACGACCGTCGGCGTGTTGTCTCCTCTCGTCAAGTTCGGCGACGTGATGCCGCTTGTCGCTGGCCACTTCGGCAGGCTCTGCGGAAACATCGGAATCGTCATCGCCCTCGCGGCCCTGATCGGTCAGTGTTTGATGGAGAGCGGCGCCGCCGACAAGATAGTCCGGGTGCTCGTTCGACTCTTCGGCGAGAAGAACGCCTCGCTCTCGATGTTGACGAGCGGTTACATTCTATCTGTGCCGGTATTCTTCGATACCGTCTTCTACTTGCTCATACCTCTGGCGCGCGCCTTGCGCGTGCGCACCGGCAAGGGATACGTGCTGTTCATCATGTGCGTGGCCGCCGGCGGCACGGTGACTCACTCGATGGTTCCGCCGACTCCGGGTCCCTTGGGTATGGCCGCCAACCTGAACGTAGACCTAGGCGTGATGATTCTTGTGGGCGCCATCGTCGCCGTGCCCATGTCGCTGGCCGGTTGGGCATTCGCTCTCTACCGCAACAACCATCTCGACATTCCTCTCCGCGAGACCCCCGGTATGTCTTTGGCCGAGTTAGAAGAGTTGGCAGCCTCTCAAGAAGACAAGCTGCCGAGCTTCTTTGTTTCGATGTTGCCGATCGTCCTGCCAGTGTTGATGATCACCTCCAACACGCTGGTAGGCGCCCTCGAAATAGCCGGTCCTATCGCGGAGTTGACCGCCTTCCTTGGCAACCCGAACTTCGCTCTACTCGTTTCTGCGGCGATCTCCGTCGGCATCTTGATGAAGCAGAAAGGTCTTACTCTTGGCGACCTCACCGACACGGTTGAAACCGCCCTTGCCTCCGGCGGCTTGATCATCTTGATCACCGCGGGCGGCGGCGCTTTTGGCGGAATGCTGGTGGAAGCCGAGGTCGGCTCGACGATCGGCGACATGGCCTCCACCATGGGCATGCCGGTCCTAATCCTGTCATTCTTGTTGGCAGCCGTGCTCAAAGTGGCGCAGGGCTCCGGCACCGTGGCGATGATTACCGGCAGCGCCATCATGGCCCCCATCGTATTGGCCGGCGTCCCCTTCCACCCGGTCTATGTCGCTTGCATCATCGGTGCAGGCTCGCTGTTCGGTTCCTGGATGAACGATTCCGGCTTCTGGGTCTACGCCAAGATGTCGGGCCTGACCGAAATCGAGGCGCTCCAGACCTGGACGCCGCTATTGGCGATCCTTGGCGCCACTGGCGCAATAGTCACCTTGATCATGGCTGCCTTGATGCCGCTGGTCTAAGCGACCTGCGTCTTTTGCTCTAGCGTCGGGGATTGTCGGTCGATGTGGTCTTCGTAGGCCGCGACGCCCCGATGTCGCAAACTGAACCCCTCCGCATCCTGCTGGTTGACGACGAGCCCTCGGCCCGTACGCTTTTGCGCCGATTGATCGAGCGCAACCTCGAAGCCACGGTATTCGAGGCCGAAGATGGCCTACAAGCCCTGGAGTCCGTTGCCGCAAACAAGATTGAACTCGTCGTCTCCGACGTCAGCATGCCGGTACTCGACGGCATCGAACTGCTTCGCTTGCTGCGCACCGACCCGTCGTGGGAACGGCTCGAAGTGCTGATGGTGTCGCACGTCGCCGCCGAGGACAAAATCAGCCAGATCATCGCGCTCGGCGCCTCCGACTATCTGCTCAAGCCCCTGCAATACGACCACGCCATCAAGCGGCTGATGGCCGCTGCCGAACGAATTCTTAAGGATCGGCCCGACTCCGACAGCGACGCCGGGGCCAAACCCAGAGTCCTGATTGCTGACCCTGAAGCGGACTTCCGCGACTCAGCCGAACGGGCCTTACAGGGGGAGTTCTCGGTCAAGACGGCCCGCTCACTGGCCGAAATCCTGGTACACCTGCTGCGTTGGAAGCCAACTGCCGTCTTCGTGTCTCCGGGGATTTCTGGTCTGGAACTCGATACGTTGAACACGCGCATCGAAGCGCTGGTTGGACCTGATAAGCCCAATTTCTACCGGCTGGACGAGCCTGGGTCGCGCCTGGAACCGCCGATTCCCGGCGAGGGCTACGCCGGGGCGATACGCAAGAGCTATGTCGCGGCGACCTTTGCTTCAAGCGTCGGCGAACTAGTTCTCGGCGTTCCTCGCACCGCGCGGGGGCTGAAGCCGTGGGCCGACTTCTTGGAGAACGAACTGCGCACTGCGCTCTATCAAACTCTTGGCATGATGACCGGCGCCGAGCCGGAGCCCGTCGATGAGATCCCGGCTGATCAGGCGCCCCAGATCTTTGGCCGACTAGGCATCCGCGCCGACAACGAGCTGCTCGAGCTGCTCGTCGGCGTCGATGCAACCGATGGGATGGCCTTCCAGCTCGCGAAGGCCATGTTGGGAGACGACATCGACGAAGAGTTTGCTATTGACGGCTTTAAGGAAGTGCTCAATGTCGTGGCGGGACGCCTGCGCGTCGCCTGCGCCGAGCGTCGCGTGGAGATCTCCATGAGGCTCCCCGAGGCTCATCGCGAAGAGCCCGTTTCCGAAGGCGTCGCTGCCTACCGCATCGATTCGCCGTACTCTTGGAACGGCGAACACTTCCGCATCTTCTTGGAGGTGAACGAGCTCACGCTGAAGGTCGCCGGCGGGTCCGCTAAGCCCGAGCCCGTTGCCGCGGCAAGCTAGCCAATCGTTCCTACCTTACATCCGTCCAGCGTCTGCTTTGAGCGGATTTCAGGGCGGCATCCAGTACCTGTTGAGTCCGGTAACCCGCATCGAATGTGGGTTCTGCCGCTACTTGTTCTCTAATCGCTCGAATGAACTGAAAGGCCTGGTCGTAGCGGTAGGACCAGCGCGGGTAGCCTTCACTCAGCTCACGCGGCGCCCCCGGAAGCTTCCACTCGCTTTCGGGTATCTCCATCCGCTCCAGGCGGCTGGCCGGGTCCATGGCGGCGGCCTTCGTCGTTAGCCAGATCGCTCTTGGGTCAGCCATACTCATCAGCGCGCCGCCCTTTGTCCCGTAGACCTCGATGGTCATCTCTTCGGTGATATCTGCGCCGCGGCCGGGGCAGATACGCGAAAGTTCGAACGTGCCTACCGCTCCCGACTCGAACTCAGCCAGGAAGGCGATCCAATCTTCCACATCGGAGTTCGGGTCGTCGCGGAACTTGCGCTCCGTTGCCGTCAAGCGGGCGATGTCGCCGGCCAGCCAATGACAAAGATGGATGAGATGGCTGCCGATATCGCCGAGCACTCCGCAGCCGGCCTGCGCCTTGGTGGAGCGCCAACCGAGCGTGTGACCTGCCAGCGCCATCAGATAGGCGCCGCGCACGGAGCGAATCTCGCCCAACTCGCCCCGGTCGATGAGCTTCTTGAGATGGCGCACGGCCGGAATGAACTCGTACGTGAATGCCGTCATGTGCACCTTGCCCGAGGCGGTCGCCGCGTCGCGCATTTCGCGCGCTTCGGCGCCATTGAGGGCTAGCGGTTTCTCACACAGGACGTGCTTGCCGGCTGCAAACGCGGCTAGGGCGATTTCGCGGTGCAGGTTGTTGGGTGTGGCGATGACGACCGCGTCGATGTCCTCTCTGGCCATGACTTCGCGATAGTCCTGAGTGGCCTCAGGAGCGCCGATACTCTCGGCGGACTCCAGCGAGCGGGAACAGGCTAGGGCCAGTTCGACTTCCGGGCACAAGCGCAGACCGGCGGCGTGGATGCGGCGGCCGACGGAGCCACAGCCGATAAGAGCGACGCGAACAGAGGACATCAGGCCGATTGTAACGAACGCTTAGTCTTCAAGGATGACCTGAGCGATGGCCGTGCGACGGGTGTGTGACATCGATACGTGAGCGCGTCGATAACCCATTTGCATGGCCCGGCTGAGCGCGCCTCCAGCGAGGCGTAGGGAGGGGCAGCCGTCAGGACTATTGACGATTTCCAAGTCCTTCCATTGGACACCTTTGTTCCAGCCCGTGCCCAGCGCTTTCATGGCGGCCTCTTTGGCGGCGAAGCGGGCGGTGTAGCGTTCGTAGCGGTTGGCCTTGTCGTCTACGTAGGCGATTTCGCGCGGCGTGTAGACCTTGTGCAGGAAGCGCTCGCCGTGGCGGTCGATCACCAGCCGAATGCGGTCGACGTCTTCCATGTCGATACCAATGCCCAGAATCACGAGCCTAGAGATCCTTCCCAGGGGAGGTCAGGGTCAGCTTGCCGTGTTTGACGCCCTTGGTGGCCAGCAAAGAATTGGCCAGCTGCTGGACGCGCCCCGCCGGTCCCTTGAGGGCCAGGACTTCCAAACAATTGTCGTGGTCCATGTGTACGTGCATCGTCGACAGAATCGTCTCGTGATGGTCGTGCTGGATGTCGAGCAGCTTGTCCGACAACATGCGCACGTGATGGTCGTAGACCAGCGTCAGAGAACCGGCCACAATCGCGTCGGGCTCCTTCCAAGACTCCTGTACCAACTCGTCGCGGATCAGATCGCGGAACGCCTCGGAGCGGTTGGTGTAGCCGCGCCGTCCGATAAGAGCGTCGAATTTCTCAAGCAGATCTTCGTCGATAGCGACGCCGATGCGAGCCAGCGAACTCATGCACGGAAGGGTAACACGACCGCGCGGAATCGGCGGCGTAGCCCCGTTGGTTGATCGCCGCCGCAAGTCGTACAATTCATGCCTGGCGCATAAGCGGTAGAATGTAGCCATGCTCGATTCAGTCAAACTCCAACAATTACGGCTGGCTGTGGTGGATGAAGATTGGATCGCCGCGGCGACCGCTTGCGGCGGAATCAAGGTCGAACGTCGGGACGCCTTCGACTGCTATCGAAGGGACGAGATAGCGAAGGCGGTGCGCAAGCACAACGCCGCACTTGTCCTGAGCATCATCGATGGCCTTGGCCCAACGCCCGTCTTCGGCTCAGCGTAGGCTCCAGGCAGCAGAACTAGTTGAGGCGCCCCCCCTCCCGAGCCGCCCGCGCGCCCGAATGATCCTTTCGCAGCTCCTGAAGCCTCATCGTCCTATTCGGGAAACGGGCATCGCCAGTCCCCGATCCCACCCGATCTCCTAGTGGGAGCCTGCTGCCGCCGAGTGGCTGACTAGCTGCCGGAGACGACCGGCGTTGGCGCTGCTGGAATCACTGGCTGCGTGACTAACGCACCGCCATCCTGGGCCGTGATGCCAACACCGAAGATTCCCGATTCGGGGTCACCTGCGACCAAAACCATTCCGTCAATGCCCGCCAAACAAGGCAGCCGCTCCGGAACTATGAAGGCCTCGTGCTGTCCTTGATTGAAGACCGTCAGCGAGTCGCAGAGAACGTTGCCGCCTTGATCAAGGGCTAGGTAGCGCACTCCTTGATTCGTCACCGACATGACTGCCATTGAGCTGGTCCGACCGTTCGAGTTCACCGACGGTAGATAGAAGAGGCTCCTCGACCCATCGTCCAGCGGTATGAATGCCTGAAATAGAGGACGGCCCGGTATCACCTGATTGAACGTGGCATGGACGACTCCCGCGTTGGGCGGATCACTGGTGACTACTGCATAGCCAATCTGGACTTCGGGTGCATCTCGTTGCGTGCTTACGAACAGAGTATTTTGGGGAGAGATATCGACCATGTATTTCGAGTTCGTGTAGAGAAATCCCCCGGATGTTAGAGGGACAGTCATTTGCACTCCACTACTGTCGAAGAATTCGATATGTACGGAGCTGAATTTCTCCGAGTTGTTGACGAACTGAAAATCCATGAAGAAGGATCCGCCACCGGTTGCAATTTGGGGAATAATTCCGACGACAGTTCTGACCTTCTTCTGCGCGGGCTCAGCAGCCTGTGCCGTCCAGTGAGGGGCCAGGCCGAGAACAAATAGCAACACCGTGGCCGCGACGAGGGTGTAGTGAGAGGACATAGTGCGCAGCATTTCAGTGCCGGTCATGGTAGCCGATTTCTGTTGGGCCATCTACCGATGCACGAGGATCCTGGTGAATCCAAGGGCCGCTTTTCCTTTGGGGGCGCCAAGGGGGCAGCTTCCTTTTATCGGCTTCCGCCTTCGAATCCCGGGAACGTGCTTTGTCGTGGAGAGTTTACGATGTGCGGTGTGCAAAAAAGAAACTGTCCCCTCTGAGCCCGGCTCGCTCGTCCCGCTCTCCCACTCGGCTTATCTACAAACTTGCTCCAGTGCACGCCCCGCCCGCCGGTCCCATAAAATTTGGACCCTCATGCTACAAGGGACATAGAAGATCCGTGGCTAGTCGAGGCACGGCCCGGGGGCTCCGACGAATCGGGAACAGGGTCGCAGGCGCTCGGTCGAAGCCAGACGAGCCGGAGCGTGAGAGTGAGACAGGAACGAGGGTCGACCCATCAACATGCGCCAATCCGCTAGAAACCGCCAGAGAACAGATATAACTCAGTGTTATCAACAACTTAGGATAAAGTCAGGGCGGAACAAAGCGGAAATCAGCGGAACTGGGCGGAACGGCGAGGCCCTGCGTGGAACGACGCGGCACGAAACGGCAAGGATTGGCAGCAACCGTCGAGAAGGACAGTCAGGAAACCCCTGATCCAGCGACTACGGAGGCGGTTTTGGGCTGTTTAGGCGCCGGGCCGCGGCGTCTTGAGCGCAGCCGGCGTCCGCTGATTTGCTCCAGTTTGGCGACGAAAGCGTCGTCGCCCCAGGCGAGGCCGTTGGCGGTTGCCTTTCGCAACGCAGCGATTTCCTGCTCGTTTACGCCAGCTCGCAACGTCGTGAAACGGGCAACAGCGACCCGCGAAGATAATGTAGTTCTCCAAGCTGGACAGATCGCCATGAGCGATTCTAGCCCGAATGCAATAATTACAAGATTCTTTTCTGGAGGGTTGTCATGCGTTCACTACTGTCCGGTTGACGAGCAGCGGGCGGCTTGCAACTGATTGTAGAAGCGAGGGTTAGGTACTG
>JAQCLD010000160.1 GCA_027592785.1 Acidobacteriota bacterium | reverse complement strand
ACCGCCTTGTCGTACGCGGCCCGAGCTTTCTTCGGCGCGGCCAGAGACGTGGCGCTGACGACGGCGTCCTCGCCCAAAGGATTTGGGGTTCTCGCACGAGACCCCGAACCTCTCGACATTCGCTCCCACTCACCAATATGCCGCTGCGTGTCTTGCCGCTGTCCCGCTTGCTGTGGCGTCTCCTGGTGTGGACCGTGGAAGACGGTGTCGGTGCTGCTCTTTGGTGCTTGCGCCTGGGCTATCGCCAATGAAACGGTTAACGAAGCAACTAAGAGAATCAACCCTCTACGCAACATGGTCGAAGGCTCCGTGCGGGCAACCGAAGATGATCGCACCGCTCCCGAGGGAACTTGACGCCGAGCTGAGCGTGGCACACACGACGAATGACAACAAACTACTTTCATGGCCTTTCCTCCGCGTTCGGGTTGGGGTACGGCTCGGCGTGGGGAATGTCTTTCACCGGGACCTCGAGCGTGCCGTAGCGGCCGGTTAGACGGTCGCGCACGATCAGGCGCACGGTGGAAGCGCCGGGCGTCAACTCCCAGGTACGGCGGATGTCCACCACTCCCATCTCGGCGTATTCGCCCTGGGGATATCGAATCTCCCGCTGGACACGCTGCATCTTGAACTGCGCGGTCGGCAGTTTGCCGACGATGGCCACGTCCACCGCCGCGGAGGATTGTCCGTCAAGCGGGCGGAAATGGAGGGCGTCGACCGAGATCTGCATGGTCATGCTGACCGTTTTGGCGTCGTCGAATTGGAACCTCGCGTCGAGTTGGACGGCAGTCGAACCGACCGGATTGTAGACGGCTGCGCGCCACTGGTCGTCAGTCCAATCGAGCTGCGCTTCCGGCGGCGACTCCGACGTATATCCGGCGCGGTGCTGCAGTTTGACGCCTTTACGCGTGACGCTCACGTTGAGGTTGTGCCACTTGTCGTCGGGTTCGCCGTCGGCGTAGAAGCCAAGCGAGTACGTGCCTTCCGAATCGGCGACGATCTCGTCCACGGCCCGTCCGACGTCGTTGGTGTTCCAGTAGAAGCGCCCTCCGGTAATGTCGGCGAACTTGACCATCGCCGGCGTCGTGTCTGCGCTGATCGCCGCGTTCGCTAGCAGGCGCTCATAGGGATTGACCGGGCCGCCCCGGAAGTTATGTCCTGGTATATACGCCTCAGCCGATATGCCAGCTTCTACCTGCATGCCGCGCGCGTCGAACATGTACATGGCGATTCCCTGCTGCGCCAGCCGCCGTGCGGTGTCGCGGATCAAATCCTCGTGGGATATAGAGCCGCCTGCCGTGTTTTTCTCCAGCGATCCGGTGATCGACAGCATCGTAATGCCACTGCCGAACCACACGATGCTCTTGCGGCCCGGGATACCGGCCAAAGGATTGCCGAGCGCTTCGAGCAAATCCAGCGTCGTTCGCGTCCGTTGCTCGTCGGCCGATTGGTGGGCGAACCTCTCGGCCTGGAGCATCGCGACAATGATTGGTGCGGTCATCCTCTGAGCCGTCATCCATGCGATCAGATTGTCCATTTCGCGGGCCATATCGACGATCATTCCGAGCGTCGGCGCGGGCTGTTGAAGCGGCACTTGCCCGATACGCGCCCGTAGGGATTCGTCGTTGTCAGAGAAATAGTGCAACACGGTCAGATCTCGACTCAAGAGAAAGACGGCGACGCGTGTGTTGCCAAGAAGCCCGCCAAGGTAGCGCAGCGCTTGCGCCTTTACCCAGGTCTGGTCTTTCGGCTGGGTGTTGAGCGTATCGAGCACGATGGCGGTGACATTGCGAGGCACTCCGGGCGTGAGATCCGACGAATTAGTAAAAATGCCCGGCGGCAGCTCTGGCGCTATTCGCGCTTGCTCGCCGCCCTCGTAGCGGAACAGGGCCAGGTCGCGGGG
Organism: Acidobacteriota bacterium; assembly: GCA_027592785.1. GTDB lineage: Bacteria > Acidobacteriota > Terriglobia > Bryobacterales > UBA6623 > CAMPKL01. The sequence continues at coordinate 4,069 of JAQCLD010000160.1, read as the reverse complement.
ACGCCCTTTGTCCTTGACGACGATCTCTTCTTTCTTGAGATCGGTCACCGGGTTGCCGTCCCCATCAATGGCAATGAGAGTGAACTCAACCAGCGTGGTTTCGGCGTTAAAGACTGGAGTCTGGTCTTGCGCGGCGGCGGAAACGATGATCGACCCGAGGACGAACGTTGTCAGGATGGTTCGTTTCATGCTGTACGTGCGGCGGCGACGCGGCGCTGGCTGCTAACGAGCAATTTGTGTGCCATCGGTATTGTATGCGCCAGAACGCTGAAACAGTTGCATTTAGCTGGTGGCCAGGGAACTACTTTGCTGGCCCATTTGCACCAGAGAAGGTGGATTAAGACCGGGCGTCAAGTCCCGCCGCTTACGCGTATGGGCTCGGGTGGGCTGGGATTTGCGGGTGGTCGGGTACAGCCAAGCGGGTGACCTGCGCAAGGTTTGGCTGTGGGATGGAGTTGCGGTGTGGGGTTGGAGGAAACCGCTCCCTCACGGTCGCGGCTCGGATGCGCATGCAGTGCGTTGTGGAAACCGACGCCCGCCGGGCGGATCGGGGTTGGGTTCGGATTCTTTAGCGTCCTGGGACGTTTCCTTGTTGACTAAGGAGGTAGCTACGTGCCGCTAAGGGGGTCGCTGTAGGCCAGTTCGGTACTATCGCACCATTTGTTTCGCCTCAGTTCGCTGACAAGATAAAGACCATCCGATAACGGTATTGAGAGTACTAACCGAACTAGAACGAGGTCACAAGAATAACTCATGATGGTCCCTGCCAAATCCCTGCCGCCGAGAAAAGACGCCGCTACTGACCGAGCCCTGCAACGGCTGGCGGGCGCAGTCTTGATTCAGGCTCTCCAAGACGCCTCGAGCGGCCCCAGGCGCTATCGAGAGGAGGCTCTTGAGTGGTTCGAGGGTAAGACCGACAGCGGCATGACCTTCGAGTTCTGCTGCTCGTTGTTGGGACGCGTGCCGGACGACGTGCGCAGCCGTTTGATGAAGAAGAACTTTCTGCCGAAATCGGAGACGAGTTTCGCCGACATGTTTTATGGCGACGTGCAGAGGACGACGGGCTACCGCCCGTCGCCGAGCGCCATGTTCAGCCAGGCGATGTAGCCGCACCCCACACCGACGCGACCCGGACCGTCCCGCGCAGTATTACCTGTGCGGGACGGTCTCGTTTTGGGGAACAAAAGCCCCGCACTCATGCCGCGGAATACAATGGAGCGGGGTGGACGATTGAAGAAAGCGGACCAGGCAAGGGAGCCTCGCCTGGCGGCTTCAGCGGCCCGAAAGAGAAGTCACGCGGGACCGGCGGAAGTTGAGTTGGCCGGGCAAAGGTTCGGGAGCAGTCCGGCGCCGGTAGCGCTTGAGGCGCAGTCGGGCGATCTGGCCCAGACACTGCGGTCGAGATTCGGTTTTGAAGCCTTTCGGCCGCACCAAGAAGGCGTCTGCCAAGCGGTTGTGGGCGGCCGCGACGTGCTGCTGGTGATGCCGACCGGCGCCGGGAAGTCACTGTGCTATCAGCTGCCCGGAATCGCTCGCGGCAATACGACGTTGGTGATTAGTCCGCTGATCGCCTTGATGGAAGATCAGGTGGCCAAGTTGCGCGCTCAAGGATTTCGGGCTGAGCGCATTCATTCTGGACGCGAGCGGGCGGAGTCCAGGGAGACCTGCTTTGCGTACTTGGACGGCAAGCTGGACTTTCTATTCATTGCGCCCGAGCGGCTGGCGGTGCCGCGTTTTCCCGAGATGTTGGCGAAACGGCCGTTGGGATTGATCGCGGTGGATGAAGCGCATTGCATCTCGCAATGGGGACATGACTTCAGGCCGGAGTACCGCATGCTGGGCGAGCGGCTGCCGCTGCTGCGGCCCGCGCCGGTGATCGCGTTGACGGCGACGGCGACGCCGCGGGTTCAGGAAGACATCTGCAAGCAACTGGGACTGGAAGATCCGATTCTTTCGATTCACGGATTTCGCCGCGAGAACATCGCCATCGAGGTGGTCGAGCTTACCCCGAAACAGCGTGTGCCGGCGCTGATCAAGCTATTGGAGGACGGCACGCGGAGGCCCGCCATCATTTATGCGCCGACGCGCAAGGCCGCCGAGCAGCAGGCCGAAGAGCTGGCAGGGCGGTTCCCGGCGATGGCTTATCACGCAGGGATGCCAGGCTCGGCGCGGGAAGAGGTGCAGACGGGATTCCTGAGCGGAAAGTACGACGCGATTGTGGCCACGATCGCGTTTGGGATGGGCATCGACAAAGCGAACGTACGCACGGTGATCCATACAGGGCTGCCGGCAAGCGTCGAGGGCTACTACCAAGAGATCGGCCGTGCGGGCCGCGACGGACTGCCTTCAGCGGCGGTGTTGATGCATTCGTGGAACGACCGGCGGACGCATGAATTCTTCATGGAGCGGGACTATCCGCCGTTGCCGGAAGTGGAGAAGGTTTACCGGGCGTTGTCGGACGAGCCTCGCTCACGGAATTCGATTGAGAGCCGACTCAATCTCGACCCGCAGGTCTTTGAGAAGGCGCTCGAGAAGCTGTGGATTCACAAAGGCGCAATCGTGGACGTGGAAGAGAACGTGACGAAAGGCGATTCGGGATGGAGAAAGCCCTACGCGTCACAGCGCGAACACCGGGTTGCGCAACTGGAAGCGATTAGTCGCTTTACCAGTGCGCCCAACTGCCGCATGTTGGAGCTGGTCGGTCATTTCGGCGATCAGGAGGATTCTCGCAAACCTTGCGGCAGGTGCGACGTGTGCGCGCCGGATGATTGCGCCGTGCAGCAGAGACGTCCGCCGACGCGGACCGAGGCGGACGCATTGGACGGCATCATCGCCGCGCTACAGGCCCGCGACGGGCTAGCGACGGGGAAACTGTGGCGCGAATTGTTTGAGGGTTCCACGGTGGACCGCAAGAAGTTCGAAGACCTACTAGGGGGGCTGGCACGCGCGGGATACGTGGGCGTCTATGACGATTCGTTCGAGCGTGACGGCGAAGTAATCACTTACCGCCGCGCGTCGCTCACTTACGAAGGAAAAGAGTGCCGTGAGTCGGTCGCGGAACATGTGCAGCTAACCGTGGCGGCCCCGACTCCCGCAGCAACGAAGAGGAAGCCCAAAGGGCGGCTAGCAGCCGGTAGAGCAAGTAAGAGCCCAGGCGAAGGCGATGCCGTGTTGGTGGAAGCGTTGAAAACCTGGCGGCTCGCAGAGGCGAAAAGACGACGGCAGCCGCCGTTCACTGTGTTTCCCAATAAGACGCTGGAAGCGTTGGCGATTGGGCGACCTGCGTCGCAAGACGAGCTCCTGCAAGTGAGCGGCATCGGGCCTAAGTTAGCCGAACGCTACGGGACGCAGATTCTGGCGATCGTGGCGAAGACGAAGTAGGTCCGCGAGGCTAGCTCAGATGCGAAAAGTACTGGGCGAAGGTTGGATCGGAGGCTGCTTCCTGCTTGGTCACGACCTCAAAGCGAACCCGCGCGATCCCCTTGTCGACGATTCCTAACTGTTCGGCGGCGCCGTAGCTGAGGTCGAGCGAACGGTCATCCCAGTAGGGTCCGCGGTCATTGATTCTGACGATGACGAAGCGCCCGGTGCGGAAGTCGGTAACGCGCAAGAGCGTGCCGAAGGGCAGATAGCGGTGCGCGGCGGTGAGCGCGAACATATCGAACTGTTCGCCGTTAGCGGTGGTTCGGCCATGATGCCATTCGCCGTACCAGCTGACCCGGTCGAGGGTGGGCCCGATGAAGGCGTGCTGCCGGACGACCTTGGTCGACCCGACTGCTAGCTGGTCCTTGCTAATCGGACTAACTAGAATGCACGTTGCGATCAACGCAATAAGCGGAACTCTCATGAGCAATAAGGGGGGAGGGTACTGGGTCGTGCCGTCTGGGTTCGCTCGCGTTTGGATTGCGGCGTCTCCCCTGGGCTCCAGCGGTGCTTAGCATTGTTGAGTAGATACTCGACAGCCAAGAACTGTGACACCTTTATTATACAACACCACACCTCACTACTGTCCGGTTGACGAGCAGCGGGCGGCTTGCAACTGATTGTAGAAGCGCGGGTTAGGTGCTGT
>JAQCLD010000159.1 GCA_027592785.1 Acidobacteriota bacterium | reverse complement strand
CCGCCGTACCGGCGGGTTTTCTTGTTATTACGGCAAGAAGGCCCGTCGGGCGTCGGTACATCACTCAGTACCTAAACCTAAACCTCGCCCCAACCTCAATACCCATGGACCACCGCAGCAGAGCCGCGCCCGTCAGGAAGCGACGTCTTCGGGATAGCGGCGGCGCTGTGGGTTCGCAGCCCGCGGCGAGGGGGGAAAGTCCGCGAGGGACAGTTCCCGGCGGGCATAGTCCAATGCAATCAATAACTTATCTCCAAAAGAGGCCGGACCGAAGCGGACATCAGCGGACCTGAGCGGATATCCGCGGCCTTCGAACGGACCTGCGCGGACGTCAGCGGCCCTCAAACGGTCCTTTGCGGCCCTCCTGCGGACGGGGCTATCACATACAAAGCGCCTGGATTCTGCATTGCATCGTCCGCCCTGCTTGGTTACCATGCGTGCGGATAGCAGGAGATCCATTCATGAGACGTCTGATCACGTTACTTCCGATTCTCGCCCTGGCCTTGGCCGCGACGGCGCCCGCTCAAGACTACAAGCCCAAGCGCATCAACAAAGCGATTGAGCTGCTCGACATGGGCCAGCCGATTTATTACACCGGCTCGCACAACGGCACGGACGCGACCTTCGAGCAGGGCAAACTCGACGCCCAAACCTGGGCCGACTACATCAACTACGACATGGAAGCCGCGCCCTGGGACATCGCCGGTTTAGCCGCTTACATGAAGGGTCTCAAAGCAGGCGGACCGACCCGCAGCGGGCACCCAACGCCGGCGGTGTTTGTGGTGCTGCCGGTGCGCGGCACCGATGAAGCCACCGTCCGCGCCAACGCCTGGATGGTCGAGCAGGTCTTAGCTACCGGCGTCCACGGCATCATGCTGGCTCATGCGACCACTCCCGGCGCCGTGCGCGCGCTGGTAGAAGCCATTCGCTACCCCAACCGCGAGAACGGACCCGAGGGCATGCGCGGCGTTCATGGCGCCTCGATGGCCGCTCAGATTTGGGGTATTTCCCCTGCGGAGTACCAGCGCAAGGCGGACTTGTGGCCCCTGAACCCTGAAGGTGAACTGATGCTAGGCGTGAAGATCGAAGACAAGTACGCGCTGGCGAATATTGAGGGCATCGTGGAAGTTCCCGGCCTCGGCTTCGGCGAAGGCGGCCCCGGCGACATGGGCTTGTCGTTCGGCTATCCGCGCGGCGATCCGCGGCTGCGAGAGCTTGAAGAGCGCATCTTCAAGGCCGCCAAAGCGCAGAAGAAATATTGGCTGGGCGTCAACGGCCGCGACATCGAAGGCAGCATCACCTCCGGTCACATGATCGGCTCCGGCGAAGCGACCGCCGTCGCAGGTCGCAAGTTCACCAAACGGACGATGCCGGATTAGGCATCTCGGAGATCACGAAAAAGGTACGGCCCGCTCGAAGGAGCGGGCCGTACTGCGTTTCGATGAACGTCGCCGCCTACAGCGTGCGCACTTTGATGTTGCGGAACTCGATGCGCTGTTCGGGCTGGCATTGCAGTCCGATGACGCCCGAAGAGTGCAGACCGTCGCTGGCCAACAACACCGTCTTGCCGTTGATCTTGACGGTGATGCGGTCGCCCTTGAGTGTGACGTCGTAGTCGTTCCAGACGTCGGCCTTCAGCGTTGCCGGCGGAGCGATGACCACGCCAACCAGGCTGCCCGTGTTGTAACCGGCGGGCTGCTTATCCCAAACCTGCAACTCATAGCCGGTGATGTGCGGCGCGCCTTCTTTTTGCGAACGCAGGAAGACGCCGCTGTTCACCAGGTTCGGACCGCGCAACTGTAGCTTGAGTTGGTAGTCGGTATACGTGTCGTTGGTATGGATCCAGCTGGGTGCCGTACCGCCGCAAAGCAGCGTGCCGTTTTGGACACTCCAGTCGGGCTTGGCGTCTGGCTGGCTGGTGGTGCGCTGTTCCCAGCCGTCGAGGGTCTTGCCGTCGAAGAGCAGCTTGTAGCCTTGCTGCGATTCGGCGGCGGTAAGCGTGTTTTGCGCCCAAGCGCTGGAGGCGGCCAGGCCTAATACGGCGGTCAAAGTTAGAATTCGGAAGCGCAACATGATGGTCCTCTTGGGCTTGCCCGCGCAGATCATAGCATCTTGCCGCCGGACGGCGGCGAGTCAGAGCGTGCTCGTCCGCACCTTAAGCGCTTGTGTCCAGCCTTCCCGTGCTGTCGCCGAAGGCCTCCACGGCAACGCCGCCGCGATTGAGAATGTCGACGAAGAGATTCGACACCGGTTGCGGTTCGGCCGCGACGTGTCTGCCGCCGCGCAGGCCTCCCGCCGCTCCGGCGAGCACCAACGGCAGGTTGTCGTTGGAGTGTCCATTGCCTTCGCTGAGGGCCCCGCCGTACAGGATGGCGGAGTGATCGAGCAACGAGCCGTCGCCTTCTTCGGTTTCCTTCAAGCGCTGCAGGAAGTAGGCGAACAGTTCGGCGTGGAAAATGTTGATCTTGGTGACTTTCTCGATGAAGTCCGGGTGCCCGCGGTGATGCGTGAGCGGGTGATGCGGATCGGGCACACCGATCTCGGGATACGTCCTCACGCTGCCTTCGCGGCCGAGCATAATCGTCGAAACACGGGACAAGTCGCTCTGGAAGGCAACCACCTGCAGATCGAACATCAGCTTGACGTAGTCGCTGAATACAAACGGAATTCCGGCAGGCTTGTCGATCGACGGGACCAGCGGATTCTGCTCGGAGTCGATAATGCGCTGCTCCACTTCGCGAATGGCGGTCAGGTACTGATCGAGCTTGCGCTTGTCGGCGGCGCCGAGGTCGGCGACAAGCGATTGAGCGTTTTGCTGCGTCTCGTCGAGAATGCTCTTGCGGTAGAGTGCGCGGCGCTCGCGCACTTCAGTCGACAGGCTCATATCCACGTTGCCGAACAGACGTTCGAAGACCGAGCGCGGGTTGACCTCGACCATCAGCGGCGTGTCGGCGTCTTTCCAAGAAAGCGTGTTGGTGTAGGCGCAGGACGAGCCCGTATCGCAGTTGCCCACCATCCGCGAGTCTTCGCAGCCCAGTTGCAACGACGGTACGCGAGTCTCGGCTGCCCAATGCTTGGCGGCGACCTGATCAAACGTGATGCCTGAGTGAACGTCAGCGCCGGCCGTATGTTTGGGCGGCTTGCCAGAGAGAAAACTGCCCGAAGCCTTGGCGTGCGCGCCGCCCTCGACATCTGCGGCGGCGTGGTTGTAAAGACCAGAGAGAACCGTGATGTCGCTCTTGTAGGGCTCCATCGGCTTAAGAATACGCTTGAGATCGAAGTCGGCGCCCGTGGTCGACGGCACCCACTCGTTCATGATTATGCCGTTGGGCACATAGACGAAGCCGATGCGGCGCACCTCGGCCGGAGCGGCGCTTGCCGCGGGCAGCATGGCGTCCAACAAAGGCAGCGAAATTGCCGCGCCGGCGCCGCGTAGCAGCGTCCGGCGGTGAAGATGTCTCTTGGTTAGGAACGTCATTAAGGTCTTTCTCGATCTAGGGCCAGCGTGGCGTCTTGGTTGCCACTCGTCATCTGGAACGGCAGGCTGTTCACGATGCTCAGTATAAGCTCAGAAAAGCGGTAGTCGCCCGCGGTCAAGCCGCCGGAAATCTTCGTCAAAGCAGGACGGTCATAGCGTTCCAGCCCGCGGCCCAACGCATAGATCAGCAGCTTTTCTGAAAGGCAGTCGACGAAGTCCGTCTTCTCGTTCAACAGAATTGACTTCAGTTCTTCCGCGCCCTCAAAGGATGTGCCGTCCGGCAGCGTCCCCGAAGCGTCGACCGGCAGCTTGCCGTCGGTAGCCCGCCAAGCGCCGATGGCGTTGAAATTCTCCAGGCCAAAGCCGAGCGGGTCCATGCGCGAGTGGCACGAGGCGCACACGGCATTGGCCCGATGAGTTTCCATCTCCTGGCGCAGCGACACCGATTCGCCGACACTGGCTTCGTTCAGCGGCGGCACTCCGGGGGGCGGCGGAGGAGGCGGCTGATTGAGTAGGTTTTCCAAGATCCATTTGCCGCGCAATACCGGCGATGTGCGCGTCGAGTAGGAGGAGACTGTCAGCAGGCTCGCCTGCGCCAACAGACCGCCGCCGCGCTGGGTTCCGGTCATCGACACCTTGCGGAACTCGGGGCCAGTCACCCCTTCCACTCCGTAGAAGCGCGCGAGGCGTTCGTTCATGAAGGTGTAATCGGCGTCGAGCATTTCGAGCACGCTGCGGTCTTGCTGGACGATGTTTCCCAGGAATAGTTCTGTCTCCTGGCGCATCGACGCACGTAGGCTGTCTTCCCATTCGGGGAACTTTCGAAAATCAGGACGGACCACATCAATATTGGCCAGCTGCAGCCACTGGCCGCCGAAATTCTTGACGAGTTCGGCGGACTTCGGATCCCTGAGCATCCGGTGCACCTGGGCTTCGAGGACTGTGGGTTGGCGCAGCCGTCCTTCGTCCGCCAGGCGCAGCAATTCGTCGTCAGGCGTGCTGCTCCATAGGAAGTACGACAGCCGCGAAGCGAGTTCGTAGTCGCTCAACGGAGCCATGGCGCTGCTCGCCGAAGCGGGTCGCTCCTGCTCGATGCGGTATAGGAAGTGCGGCGATACGAGGATCGCTTGCAACGCGGTGGCGATGCCTTCTTCAAAGGAGTCGCCGTGCTTTTGAGCGAGTCCCACGAACTTGAGAAAGGAGTCGACTTCGGCCTCGGTGGCGGGACGGCGTAGGGCGCTTCCTGCAAAGCCGCTAACGATCTGGCGGGCGCAGGCGTCGGTCTCTTCGCTGCAGACGAAGACCTTGCTCAAGCTCTCGGCGGAGGGCTCTGTCGTCTGCGTGAACGGTCCGCCGACATCGATGGATTCGAAACGCGGATCGATACGCGTTTCGCTGCGATCCGTCTTGATACGAGTGCCGTATTTGCGCAGCAGTTCGAGGTCAGCTTCGTTGAGCGGCTTCCCGCGCTCTGACGTCAGTGTGATTGCTTCACGGGTAGACGGCTCCGGTCCCCCGTAGCTCGGCGGCAGACCCGAATACACATTGTGATAAGTGGTGGAGAGCAAGTGATCCCCTGCCGTGACGTTGGTGCGAACCAAGATGCTCTGGCCCTCAAGGTCGGTTGCATCGACCATTCCGTCGCCGATGAATTTGCCGTCGATATAGAGCGCCGGCTGCACAGGTTCGGAGCCGTTGGGTCGATGCCCGTTCAGCACGATGTTGAACGAATACTCGCCGTCAACCGGGAAACGATGCACGACGTGCGCGGCATGGATCGTACTCAATCCTGTCCGATCGTAATGGGTTAAATCCGGCAATTCGTGTTTCGTTCCGGCGAGGATGTTGATGCGTACCGGAAGCGGGTAGTGTACGGCGGCCGCCTGCAGCACGCGCGGCCCGAAAATGGCGGCGCGTACCGCCCGCTCGGCCGCGTCGAAGTACTTCTCCATCAGCACCGGCGACAGATTGAGAGCGTCGGCGTTATTGTCGAATCCGTAAGCGGCCTCATCAGCGGGGAAGTCGGCCGCGGGCTGCATTTCGACAGCGAGCAAATCGCGGATTGTGTTGTTGTATTCGTTGCGGTTCAGTCGCCGTGCCGTCACCCGCCCGGCTAGGGGAACAATCGCGGCGTCCTGGCGAGCGAATTCGGCTTCGAGCCACGAGACCACCGAGTCCGCCTCGGCCTTGTCGGGGCGGGGCAGGCCAGCCGGGGGCATCTCGCCGGTTTTCACTTTGGCGATGACGCGTTCCCAGTCGTGGCGCCGCTCCTCAAACGAGCCTTGAGAGTTGGCCAAGCTGAGGTCGCCGGCAGGCTGTGCGGCGCCGTGACAGGCAACACAATGTTGCTCAACGAACCCCAGAACGGCTTGCTCTGCCGCGGCGCAGGGGAGACTGACGGCCACGAGCCCCGAAAAAATCAACAACAGGCGTAGGGGCATGGCTACCCATTATCGTATGCCAACTTCGCGGCAGCGGCAGAGGGGAACCGACCCCGATCCGTGGGTA
>JAQCLD010000158.1 GCA_027592785.1 Acidobacteriota bacterium | reverse complement strand
TCGTGCCTGACCGATCTCGCGCCGATCTGCCATCTTTGGGCTCCGTCCCCTTTGCGCCCCCTTTGCGCCCCCTTTGCGCCGTCCTTTGCGCCTAGCCGTGCGGGGCGTAAGCGGCAGTCTCCAGGTAGAAAGTCGGCGTCGCAAAGTTCCCTGACGTCACCGATCACCGACCCCACAAAGCGCTTCGATCCCTTCGCTCGATCGATGCCCACTGATGCTGGTCTCGCGCACGGCCTCAGGATGACTGCGTCCATCCTTGACAGTTACCTAGCATGGATGTCCCTCCGAGTCCCGGCTTTCAGACTGAGGGGTCTTTGGGTCGCGTTCAGCAACTTTTTGAATCGCTATCGATCTCACCCATTCATTCCTATCTTCAACCAGGCTTCTTAGTACATGGAAGGGAGTCTTCTTATTTCGGGCAATTTCTCCCCGAACGCCATAGTCTGAGTCCCGAGCTAGTTTTTCGAAAAGATCTTCATCCAGCTTTCTTCGCCAGGCCACAGCCCCTCTAACCGCAGTATCGGCATCGTCGGATAGTATTCTCAAGATCGTAAGCGGCACCGTCTTGTTTCGGGCGACCCAAATCCGCATAGCCGGGTAACGTTCAACCACCTCTCGCCAGACTTGTTCAGGCGCCTCTTCTCGGGCGGCTCGAAGGTATTCCTCGGGATCCTCGCTGAGGCGTAGGTGAATGAATTCTGTGGCAGACTCGATCATGGCTAAAACTCGCTAGGTAGGAGCTCGCTCAGCGGGATCTCGCGCCCAATGGGGCCCTTGTGCTTACCAATGATGATGTTACCAGCCTGATCTAGATCTGCTTGCCAAACCAACTTGTTGCCTTTCTGCCGATACAGCTTGAAAGCTGAACCGCCATGCCCTGCGCGATCTATCGTTATCCAATCATCTGCCCCCTTGCTCTTGTAGAACTTGCCGAACTTGGCATGCCTAAAGACCTGCTCCGTTCCCTCCTTCGTAATCTTCCAGAGAGCACCACGACCGGCCGTCTTGGCCATCCCCAGCACCACAGAGCCTAACAGCACCGATTTCTTGAGAATCGCAGTGGTCGGGATGAAGTCCGCCAGCTCGGCGTCAGCGGAGGCTAGTGCGGGGTTCGGCGGAATAGACACGGAGAGGTTCCCCGAAATGTCAAACACTTCGGTCCCGTCGGTGCCGAGGTCCCTCACTTCAACGCCATCCCCAACTGGGTCTGCCTCTACCTCGGCACAACTCTGCCCTCCACTGTCGTCGTCCGATCTGGAGCCGTTCGCGCTCACGACGCAGGCGAACCCAGACGGATCAGTGAATCGGAGCGGATTGTTTCTAACGTAGCCGTAGAGGTTCCAGCTTTGGGGGGCCTGTGCCCATTGGTCCACCAAAGGTCTATCGGCCCCAGTAAACCTCCCCAGCGTCCCCGAGTAGTACCTAGCGAGGAAGTAATCCAACCCGGACTCCTCATCGCGTTCTTTGCCGGTGAACAAATGCGCCGAAGCCGGGTTGGAGTTGTTGTAGCCGGTGACGTCGTCGCGATTGGAGTAGGTACTGCTGGCCAGGATCTGCTCGCCGAAGGGGAAGAAGTCGCGGCGGTCGTGGACGTTGCCCGCGCCGTCGGTCACCAACCGCGTCGAGCCCAAGTGGTCGCTCGTGCGGAAGTAGCTGCCCGCCGTCCCGCTCGGCCCTGCGGTCGAGTACTCCGCCGCCAGCCGTCCGAACGCGTCGTAGACGTAGGTCTCGGTCACCCCGGTCGTCAGCTTCTGGACGCGGTTGCCCTCGCCGTCATAGATGTACTCGGCGTCGGCGTTCGAGGGGCCGCAAGCTGCGGTCGTGCCGTCGCAGTAGAAGCGCTGCTTGTTCTCGGCGTCGTAGAAGGCCGACCATTCGAAGCCGGTCTTGACGAAGACGCTGATGTTGCCCGCCGCGTCGTAGTTGGCCCACGCGGAGGTCAGGCGGTTATTCGAGGCCGTGTAGGCGCTGGTCGCCGTCGGCGTCGCCAGCGAAAGCCCGCCGTTGACACTGCCGGTGACCGCGCGGTTGCCGTAACGGTCGTAGCCGAAGTCGCGGCACCAGGTCGCCGAGCCGCCGCAGGCGTAGACTCCGGTGGGCGCCGCGCCTTCGGTGACGATGCCCAGGCGGTTGAACTCGTCGTAGAGGTAGTACTGCGTGGGCTTTGCGGGACAGCCTTGTCCAATGGTCCCAACGCGCGCCGGGCGATTTGGAGCTGGGCGCTGGTCGTTCCGGGCGAGGATGATTCAACCGTGCTCCAGCATCCGCTTTGGCGTTCCACCTCACCGGCCTCCCTGGCGACCAATGCGCCGATCGCGCCTCAAGCGGCAGTCTTGGAAGGACCGGAGTTGCGACGTAGCGCTTCGCTCGGGGCTATCCGGGACAGCCTCGCAATTGTGCCATACTGGCGCGGCACGCACTATGCCGAGAATGGCTCGTGTGGTGGCGGAGGCCGTTCCGCACCACATCACTCAGCGGGGCAACAACCGCCAAGACACCTTCTTTCTGCCGGACGACCGGCGTTTCTATCTGGAGACGCTCAGGGCCAAGTGCCGCGAGCGTGGAATGGCTGTATTGGGCTACTGCGTGATGACGAATCACGTTCATCTGGTCGTGGTGCCGAGCAGTGCGAACGCGCTCGCCCAGGCGCTGGGGCAGGCGCATGGCAAGTACGCGAGGTGGTTCAACCGGCGTTACCGCCGCAGCGGACACTTATGGCAGAACCGCTTTTATTCCAGCGCGTTAGGCGGCACGCACCTGGAGACGGCGCTGGCCTACGTCGACCTGAATCCGGTGCGGGCGAAGCTGGTTCGGCATGCCGAAGAGTATGAGTGGTCGAGCGCGAGGGCGCATTTGACCGGGTGCGAAGAGGATCCGCTGCTCGATGCATGGGATTGGGAAGAGCTGGGTCTTGGGGCCGATTGGGCGGAACGGTTGGCCGCTCGCACAGCAACGGATCAGGACGAACTGTTGCGCGAAGCGACCTACGGCGGGCGTCCGTTCGGAGACGCCAAGTTCATCGCGGACATGGAACGAAGGCTCAAAAGGCCGTTGCAGAAAGGGCGGCCCGGCCGCAAACCAAAGGCGTTCTCAGCCGCCGTCGGGTGAATTGCGAGGCTGTCCCGGATAGCCCCGTAGCCCTTTCCGGATAGCCTACCGATCCCTAGCGAGGTGCGCCATAACATACCCGTCCCCGCTGACGGGCTCAAGGAACAGTGCGTGGGCTTCAGTTCGACGACTGCCTCCCGTCACCAGCGCGTAGTCCACGTCATCGTCGAAAGGCGGACGATCGACTACAAAGATCAGCCCCCCTATGCCCTGCCAAAGCTTAACGTCTTGCAATTGAAGCGTTCGCCCCTTGAACTTTGCCGTCAACGACACGACGATGCTGCCGTCAGCGCTAACAGCCCAATCGGGCAGCACGACCACTTTCGCCTGCGGCGACGACCAGGAAGCAAATGGAGGTATGTCTTTTCGAACTTTGACGACAGCACGCCGATCGCCGGATTCGACGACTATTTCGGCGGGGCCTTCAACGACTTTGTCGTCCATCTTGAAGATCACCTCAACGCCCCGGGTTTCGGCGGACAGATGGCGCACAACTATCTGGAGTAAGAGTGTCGTCGAGATCAGAACGACGGAAACCTGCTTTAGTCTAGTCATGGAATCTTTTCGAACTTTTTAAGTGGGATCGTTGCTCTCACGCCATTGCCGTCGTAAATGTAGACCTTCTTGTTCCCGGCTCCTACAACTATGTTAGTACTGGCCCCACCAAGTTGACTTGCTACCTCCTTGTCCCCTCGTGACGGCGTTTGGACGAACGCCGGTTGGCCATTGGGGTAAGAGCCTGATGGGTGTACGTGGTAGTTCCCTTGCACTGACTGAAGAACGTTCGCGTTTGCGGGATCGCTCGGCATGCCAACATCGATCTGGGCACCCCCAACCCCAGCCGTATTCGCGGGACCAGGAGCGGCGGGGATGGCAGTCTGGTTCCCCGAGGCATCCAACCCGAAAACTCCACACTCCTCGTGAAATCCTCCTGTCGGATCTCCAGGAGCGGGCCCGTTGCTCCGGTCGACAGCAGCGCCAATCTCCGTCCTCACGGCCTGACCAGGAAGACGTACCGCAGAGCTAACTTGGCCCGTGGCTGTCAGCGATCCGTTCTTGTCCGCTTTCCTGATTTGCTTGATTTCCTTCTTATCGGTGACTACGTAGTGGTCGCCGTTCTGGTTGCCGTCGGTGCCTATTCGGTTGCCGTTCTGATCGTAGTAGTCGAGTCCGGTCGGATCGACATACCTCAGCGGGTTGTTGCGTGCGTAGGCGAACCGATTCCAACTCTGCGGATCGCCCGCTCGTCCGGACGACAAGAGCGGATCAGCGCTAGTGAACCTCCCCAGCACCCCCGAGTAGTACCGAGCGAGGAAGTAGTCCAACCCACTCTCGTCGTCGCGTTCTTTGGCGGTGAAGAGTTGATCGAAGCCTCCCGAGTCGCCGTAGCCGGTCACGCTGCCGCGGCGGCCGTAGCTATCGGGAATCTCCTCGCCGAAGGGGAAGAAGTCGTAGCGCGAGATGACGGCGGGCGTCGCGCTGTCGTCCGTCACTAGGCGCGTCGAGCCCAGGTGATCGGTCGTGCGGAAGTAGCGGCCCACGGGCGTCGTCGACCCTGTGGTAGAGTACTCCGCCGCCAGGCGTCCCGAGGCGTCGTAGACGTAGTTCGTCTCCGCGCCCGTGCCGTAGTCGATCTTGCGCACGCGGTTGCCCTCGCCGTCGTAGACGTACTCGGCATCCGCGTTCGTGCCGTCGCACGTTCCCAGCGTGTTCTTGCAGTAGTAACGCTGCTTGTTCTCGCCGTCGTAAAACGCCGACCAGGCTCGCGCCCCCGCTGCGTTCGGGTCCTTCCACTGCGCGATATTGCCCGCGTCGTCGTATTCCGCCCACGTTGAGGTGAAACGGTTCGTCGCCGCGTAGGCCACCGCCCCGCTGTTGCAGCCCGGCGCCGTCGCAATCGCGCAGAGCGGCGCCGGAGACGGAGACCCCACGTCGCCCTGCACCCCGCGGTTGCCGTAACGGTCGTAGTGATACGCACGCGTCCAGGTCGAACCCTCCGTTGCCGACTCAATCCGGTTCAGAGCGTCGTAAGCATAGGTTTGCGAGAAGACGCCGCCCGGGGCGGTGATCGTCTGCGACATCACGTTGCCGTTGTTGTCCGGAGTCCCCGTCGGATCGTAACCGAAGCCGAGCGTCATCAACGAACCGACTTGGATCTGCGTCGGCTGCAGGCGATTGTTGTAGATCGTCGCCTCAACCAGGCAGTTGCCCAGCGTCATCGTTGCGGGCGCGCCGTGAGGTGCATAGGACGCGGCTTCGAGATACTGCTGCGCCCCGACCGAGCCCAGTCCCACCGTCACGGGCCTACCGGCGCGGTCGTAGGAGTAAGCAACGGTCTTCGTGCCGGACGGGTACGCCATCGTCTCGATCGAGCTGTCTCGGTTGTAGGCGTAGGTGAAGACGCGTGGGGCCTCGCCGGTACGAAATTGCGAGTTCGTCTCGACACGACCAAGCTCGTCGTATGTGTACTCACGATGGTTGTCAGCGCTGGTGACCTCAATGAGACGGCCGATATCGAAGCTCTGAGGGACACCTTAATTGACTTCTGAGCCGTTAAAGCCGAGTTTGTGTTTCGAAACGGAACAGATAGCTGCTGATCTGGCGTCAATCCGTTCGTTCTGAAGCCAGCCTCCGCTTCAGGAGCTATTATGGCGCCTGTCCCTCGGATTCCTCGGATTCCCTGTCCCTCGGATTCCTCGGATTCCTTTCTCGGATCTTCGGATCTCGGATCCTCGGATCCTCTGTCCCTCGGATCTCTCGGATCCTAAACTGTTACCTATCTCTTCGGGTCGTACCCATCGGAGCCCCGAACGCGAGAGAGGGGTCAATCCAGGGACGCGGACGGAATTTACCCCTACGCGAAAGGAGTTGAGGCCGGTGGGCGGACATTCCGCCGAGGCCCGACATTTGACCACCTCTCTTGCGTTCGGGGCTCGGATGCGCGGTTCTTGGCCCTGCGAGGACACCTGGGCCGCCGGATTGGCCAATTGCTTATCTGAAGGCCGACGCCC
>JAQCLD010000157.1 GCA_027592785.1 Acidobacteriota bacterium | reverse complement strand
GGCCTCGGCTGCTTTCACAGTCTCCGACATTGTAGCGCGTGGGGGCTGTTTTCGTCTCGGGACCAGCCATTCCAGGGCTTACAATAATGGGCGGCTCCCTCGGGAATTCCACGTCATGCAACGACTTCGCCGCCGCCTCTCTATCGCAACCGTTCTAGCTGCAGCAAGCGCCTGCCTGCTCTTCGCCCAGGACGCGCCACCCAGCTTAGAAGGCGATGTCGCTGCCATCTTTGAGACGAACTGCATCGCCTGCCATGCGCAAGCGGCGCAGGCGGGCCTGGACTTGCGTACGACGGAAAGCATCCTCAAGGGCGGCATGTCCGGTCCGGCGGTGGTTCCCGGCAAGTCGGCCGCAAGTTTGCTGATGGATAAAGTCGTCACGGGACAGATGCCGCCGGGGCCTTCTGAGTTAGCGCCAGCGCAGATCGACGTCCTGCGCAACTGGATCGACAAGACGTTGGCGGCCAAAGAGGCTCTCGCCGTGAGCGGCGGCGCAGCCACCGAGCACGACGTTCGCGCAATCTTCCAAGCTAGGTGCGTACGCTGTCACGGCGCCGAAGAACAGCGCGGCGGCCTAGACATGCGCACGCGGGAGAGTCGGCTCAAGGGCGGCAATTCCGGTCCGGGTCTGGTCCCCGGCAAGCCGGAAGAAAGTCTGCTCTACCGCCGCATCGCCGACGGTGAAATGCCTCCCCAGAGATTGGCTAAGTTGCTGGCGATTGAGCTTGTCACCAGTAGCGAGCAAGAAAAGGTACGGAGGTGGATCGTCGCTGGCGCCCCAGGCCCGCAAGCTGTGGATGACAGCGCCGATCAGGTCGCCGAAGCGGACAAGAAGTTCTGGTCGTTCCAGCCGCCCGTTCGCCCGGTCGTACCGGACGTTGCCCATCGCGACCAAGTCCGAAATCCGATCGATGCGTTTGTCTTGAGTCGACTGGAGTCGAATGGCCTCTCGTACTCAGAGGAGGCGGATCGTTTGACGCTAATGCGCCGAGTCTCGATCGACTTGACGGGGCTGCCGCCGACTGCAGCTGAGGTGACCGCTTACCTGGCGGACCGTGCGCCGGACGCCTACGAGCGCCTGGTGGATCGGCTGCTCGCTTCATCGCACTATGGTGAGCGCTGGGGTCAACACTGGCTCGATCTAGCCGGCTACGCGGACTCGGAAGGGTTTGGTCAGCACGATCCCGTGCGTCCCTATGCGTATCGCTACAGGGACTACGTGATTCGATCCCTTAATGCCGACAAGTCCTACGCGGAGTTCTTGACCGAACAGATTGCGGGCGACGAAATGTCGGACGACTGGAAGCATGCGGACGGTACTGCGGACCAGGAGGTCATCGACCGGCTGGCAGCCACCGGGTTTCTGCGGACGGGACCCGACCCTACAGCGTCCTACGAGGCTGGCCTATTGGCCGAGAGGGTAGAGGTTGTGGCGCAGGAGTTAGTGGTTCTGACATCGGGCGTGATGGGCGTGACCGTCGGCTGCGCTCGCTGCCACGACCACAAGTACGACCCCATTCCGCAACGGGATTACTATCGTCTAAGGGCCATCCTGCAAGCTGCGTATGATCCCTACGAATGGAAGATTCCGAAAGACCGGCGACTGGAACTAGGAACCGAAGAGGAATGGACGTCGGTACAGGCGCACAATACGCCCCTAAAGACCGAGATCGAGAGGCTTGAAAAGACTGTCGAATCGGTCGTCGCGCCCTACCGTTCACAGGCGCTCGAGGCCGGTCTGGCTAGCCTGCCGGCGGAATTGCGGCCTAAGGCGCGTGCGGCAGTCGACACGCCTGAGGACGAGCGCACCGATGCACAGCAGAAATTGCTCGACGATTACGACGAGGCGCTGGACGTATCTCTGGGCGCCCTGCGACGCAAGTTCCCCGAGCTAGTTACCCAGATCGATGACCCTCAAAAGCAACTGCAGAAGGCACGTCAGCAGTTGAAGCCTGAACCGGTCGTGCGCGTCATGAACGACAACCGGGAACCGTCGGTCTCTTACATGTTGCTTCGCGGAGACCCGATCAATTTTGGCGACCCGGTTGAGCCGGGCGTGCCGAGAGTTTTTGAGAATCCCGCGCTAGAACCATACGAGGTTGTCGCACCGTTTGAGGGCGCGACTGGGCGGCGCTTGGCGCTGGCTCGTTGGTTGACTCAGCCGGATCATCCTCTGACGGCGCGTGTTGCCGTGAATCAATTTTGGCTGCGGCATTTTGGCCGCGGAATCGTCCCTACTGTCGACAACTTTGGCCGATCGGGTGCGGCCCCAACCCATCCGGAACTCCTGGACTGGCTGGCCACGGAGTTTGTCGCAAGCGGCTGGAGCATGAAACACATGCACCGGCTGATGACGACTGCTCACGCCTACCGGCAGAGTTCGCAAGTCTCGAAAGGAGTCTACACAGCCGACCCGGACAACGAATTGCTGTCGCGTATGCGGTTGCGCCGAATGGATGCGGAGACGCTCTACGACTCACTGATACAAGCGGCGGGGCGGTTCCATGATCGGGCTTTCGGCGCCCCGACTGAACCGACGATCACTGAGGACAAGGAGGTGATTGTCGAACCCGATGCGGATGGCTACCGAAGAAGCATCTACGTACTACGACGCCGGCAGACGCCTGTTTCGCTGATGGATGCTTTTGATCAGCCACCCATGACGCCAAACTGCACCGAGCGGCGGATGTCCAACGTAGCAACGCAAGCGCTCCATATGATGAACGGCTCGATGACCTGGGACTTGTCGAGGTATATGGCTGGCCGCGTTCTTGACGAAGCCGACGGCAGCTTGGAGCGGGCGGTGGAGCTGATCTACCTGCGAGCGTTTACGAGACCTCCGACGGAGGAGGAGCGCGAGATTGGTTTGCAAGCTATCGAAGAATTTGAGAAGGGCTGGCCTGCCCGGCTAGAGGCTGACGCCGACGCGGCTCCCAGAGCTGCGACCGCGAAGTGGCTTGCCGTGGCGAACTACAGTCACGCCTTGTTGAATTCGGCTGAATTCAGCTTCATCGACTAAGAGGAACGAACGTCATGAATAGACCATCACGCCGCCAGTTCTTCTCCTCCATGACCAACGGTCTCCACGGCGCCGCTTTGGCTTCGTTGCTGGGCGCCGATCTTTTTTCGCCGGGGGACCTGCACGCCGCCGAAGAGCGGATGTTCAATCTGACGCCTAAGCAGCCGCACTTTCCGGCCAAGGCGAAGTCGGTCATCCACTTGTTCATGAACGGCGGACCCAGTGCTGTGGATTTGTTCGATCCTAAGCCGACGCTGCAACGTCTGGCCGGGACATTGCCGTCCCGTGAGTTGGCGTTCGCGATTTCGAATGGCCAGAATTCCGGCGTACTCTTCCCGTCTCCTTATGAATTCAAGCCGCGAGGCAAGTCGGGAGTGATGATCTCTGACCGGCTGCCGCATCTCGCCGAATGCGCCGACGACATCGCCGTCATTCGCTCGATGTACGGCGAGCACGCCAATCACGAGCCGGCGCTGTTTTTGATGCATAGCGGCAGGACGGTCTCTACCCGGCCAACTATGGGCGCTTGGGTATCGTACGGCTTGGGGACAGAGAACGCCAATCTTCCCGCCTACGTCGTGCTCGACGATCCCAAGGGCTTGCCCATTAACGGCATTTCGAACTGGCAGTCCGCCTATCTGCCGCCCATCTATCAGGGGACGCGCTTCCGCACCGAAGGTGCACCGGTCTTGAACCTGCAGTCGCACCCGGAGATTCCTACGCCTCTGGTCGAAGCGGAACGCTCGCTGCTGCGGCGATTAGACGAAGCGCACCGTAAACAACGGCCTTATCAGCCGGAACTAGATGCGCGCATCTCAAGTTACGAGCTGGCAGCGAACATGCAACTTGAGGCGTCCGACGCGCTCGATCTCAACAAAGAAACCGAAGCGACCCGCGAGGCATATGGCATCGGCGCGGACCCGACCGACTCCTACGGCCGGCGCTGCCTGATGGCCCGTCGACTAGTTGAACGCGGCGTACGTTTTGTGCAGCTTTACATCGAGCAACAGATTTTCGACACGCACTCGAACTTAGAGAAAAGTCTGGACTACGCTTGCGGCAAGACCGACAAGCCGATCGCCGCGCTGCTGAAGGATCTCAAGCAGCGCGGACTGCTCGACGACACGCTGGTCGTTTACGGCGGCGAGTTTGGACGGTTGCCGATGACCCAGGGCGAGGGTAGGACCGCCGGTCGCGACCATAATCCGCACGGCTTCAGTGTGTGGATGGCCGGCGGCGGCATCAAGGGCGGAACCACTTACGGCGCCACAGACGACATCGGCTTCAAAGCAGTCGAGGATCGCGTCAGCGTGCACGATTATCATGCGACGATCCTCAATCAACTGGGGCTGAATTACCGCGATCTGTTCATTGAGCGCTCTGGCCTGAACGAGCGCCTGACCGATCAGTTCCCCGCGCGAGTCGTAACAGAGATTCTGGCCTAGGCGCTGGCCAGCGCTTTCCGCAACATCCCGACCCCGGCAGCGACGACCGCAATTGGCCAAAGTTGCTGCAGTCCGAAATCGATGAGGCCAAAATTACTAGCGAGAAAGTAGGAGCCAAGGGAAAGCAGAATGATTCCAACGACGGAATTGTACTTGCCCTTAGGTTGAATCAACATCTGAGCGCCGAGCGCGATCAGCACCACGGGCCATAAGCGCATCACGTCACGGATGTTGATCGTCAGCATCCCGAGGTTATCGAGCTGCAGTGCGACGCCGACCGCGGCCAATATCGACCCAAACACGCGATTGCCGCCCTCAATCGCCAGATGGGCGCCAAAGGAGACTAGCAGCAAGGGCCAAAAGCGCGCGAGGCCTACAAGGTCGAGGATGTCGAAGCTATTGAGCAGCAGGATGACTCCTGCCGCGGCAACGACCAGGCCCGGAAGGACACGGGGACTAAGCAGATTCTTTGCTGGCATGAGCGTACGTTTCCACTTCGCGCATCACGCGTAGTGTATTCCCTCCGAGTATTTTGGAGATAGCCTCGTCAGCGAACCCTCTCTCTCGAAGTCCCGAGATCAGGTTGGGAATCTTGGAAATATCTTCCATGCCCGTCGGCAATTCTTCCGTCACGCCGTCAAAGTCGGAGCCGAGCCCGACGTGGTCCACGCCGCCCACCTTCACGGCATGTTCGAAGTGGTCGAGCAATACCGAGAACGGAGTGCGTCCGACGGTTTCCAACTTGCGCATGCGCCTGGCCCAGCCCGCCTCGACGGTCTCGTCCTCGTTTCGTTCAGTCGGGTCCTCATAAGCGGCGGAACGGCTGCGGTAGTCCGGGTCGAGAAACGCGTTGTAAAAGTTGATGTGCACCACGCCGCCCCTGCCTGCGACGGCCTTAATCATGTCGTCAGTCATGTTGCGAGGGTGGTCCGAAAGCGCCCGGCAAGAAGAGTGCGACGCGATCATGGGCGCCTTAGCCGCCTCCATAACGCCGGCAAACGTCTTGTCGGAAACATGCGAAACGTCGACCATCATGCCCAGGCGATTCATCTCGGCGACGACCTCGCGGCCGAAGTCGGTGAGGCCCGGGTCCTCCTCGGCGACATCGCCCGATGAGCCGGCCCAAGGCAGGTGAACGCCGTGGGTTAGCGTCATATAGCGGCTGCCCAATTCGTAGAGATGGCGCAAATGATCGAGACTCGAGTCGATCGTATGCCCGCCCTCGACGCCCATCAGGATGGCGATCTTGCCAGCTTGTTTGGCCGCAACGATGTTATCCGCCGTAGTCGCTAGGACCAGGTCGTCGGCATGTCGCGCGACCTGCGTCTTGACCAAGTCGATAATCTTCAGCGCGTCTTCGTATTTCTCGGGAGTTGCCCCGCGAGCGCCGGAATTATATACCGCAAAGAAGACGCCGCTGACGCCGCCTTTGCGCATCTTGGGGATGTCGACTTGTCCGTAAGCGTAGTCTTCGCCGAGGTCGAACGAGTTCGCCGCGAGCCTGTCCGGGGTATCGCAGTGGAGATCAATCACGTACGACTGAGCGAGCAAATCTTCGGGCGTCACGGTGGTTGTAGTCTCTTCGGCTTGAGGCGCTTGGGTGCAAGCGGCGGCGCCGCCGGCTACGGCCAGGGTCCATTCGCGGCGGGTCCATTGCATGCTTTATTCTAGGGACCGCGAGACGTTCCGCGCGCGTTGACAGTGTGGCGAATGAGCCGCTATCGTTGAAGTTCTGGCCAGATAGCTCAGTTGGTAGAGCGCAGCCCTGAAAAGGCTGGCGTCGGCGGTTCAAATCCGTCTCTGGCCACCACTTCCTCCCCT
>JAQCLD010000043.1 GCA_027592785.1 Acidobacteriota bacterium | reverse complement strand
ACCGCAAAACCGCACGTCGCAAGTTCGGCTATAAACAACCAAGTATCACGCGGTCAAAGAACTAGTCGACTATTCTTCGGGGTCTTTGGCTTTCATCTCGTCCAGCCATATCACTCGAAGCTTCTTCGGAATTCCTTCTTCATTCCCGCCGTACTCCTTGTAGAGCTTGAGCAACTGCACAATCCCGTCCGCCGTCGGCTTCGATAGGATCGCTTCCTCTTCAACCGCAGCCATCGCTTTTTTCAACGCCGCATCCAGCAACTTATGCGGTGAAATCTTGCCCTTCGTGTTGTCCATCTCCCCCGCCAAAACGAAAAGGCCGGAAGCGCTCTGTAGCGCCCCGGCCTCTCTTGACTCCAACCTAGCACCCGCCTCCAAGCTTTGTAGGCCCTCATTTGCGCAAGTCGTTCATTCCACAACTAATAAAAGATTTAAAATTATGTTTTGTCAGGGCCAAACCATCCTCCCTCCATGATTCTGCATCACCAAGTAAAACCCATAAAAACAAACGCATGATTCATAACCATTGCCATTGGCTGCTCAGAATTGTAAACTCTGGGCCATGGGAGCTCACCAAGGTGATATTCAGAACATTTCTCCGCCGCGCGTCGACGCCGCCCGGCTGCGCTTGATCTACCGCACTTCCGCGGTCGCCCGCTGGGTCCTAGAAGACTTCGCCGGCAGGGAGAACAGCCAGCGCGAATCCAGCGTCGATACGCTCCAAGAGCGGCTCGAATCGACCGGACGAAGTGTCGACCGCCGTGCCATCATCGACCTTTTCAAGCAGCTTAGCGAGTGCGGTTGCGGCGAGTTCACCGTCGGCCGAAAGGGCAGGAAAACGCGCCTGCGTTGGCTCGAAGATCAAATCCGTGTCGGCAAAATTGCCGCTGGACGCGAGTCCCCGCTGACAGGCGACCCCAACTCTCCCGCAATCGTAACGGTGATCGAAACTCCTCCGGACAGCGAGTTCGTCGCCTATCCCTTCTCGCTCAGGAGCGACCTCCCCGTCACCTTGAAGCTTCCCAGGGATCTGCGCAGGTCCGAAGCCCAACGTCTTGGCGAATTCATCAGCGCTATTGCTCTACCCGACGATGAGATCGCGCTCCTCAACGCCCCTGAGTCCGACGATGCCTCAGGAACGCCTCCCAGCTAAGTCACTCCCCGACGATCGACAGCGGCGAAGCTCTATGGACGCCTGGCGCCAGCTTGGCCGACACAACTCCGAAGGCCCTGATGGCCGGAGTCGGATAGGAGCTGGAGATGCCTCTCAGCGACATCGTCGCCGTCCGTTATTACGACGAGATTCAAGACATTCGTGCGGCCGAACGGCGAGAGACGGCGCGCTCCCGAATGCTTACAGTGCGAGATGGAACAATTGCGGCGTCGAAGTTTGGCGCGGAAGCACATCAAGCGCGAGCGCTCGTCACGCAGCGCCATCCCAACTTCGCCATTCGATCACGCCAACC
Source organism: Acidobacteriota bacterium (assembly GCA_027592785.1). Lineage (GTDB taxonomy): Bacteria > Acidobacteriota > Terriglobia > Bryobacterales > UBA6623 > CAMPKL01. Next base: position 33,725 of record JAQCLD010000043.1, on the reverse strand, counting down.
CGATCCGCCCAGATCTGCCAAGCGGCGCCCATCTCGTTGACCCTTTCCGGCTGCTCGCTGGCAAGGTCGTGCATCTCTGTGCGATCGGCCTCCATGTCATAAAGTTCCCACCGCACCGACTCCGGCTCGCTCCACTTCGAAACGATCTTCCACTTGCCCTGCCGCACCGCGCGGTTGCCCTCGTGTTCCCAATAAATAGTCCGCTCCGGCACTGGCGTCCGACCGTCGAAGTGCGCCTTCAGTGATCGACCCTCTACAGGCGTCACCACCGCGCCCTGCCGCTCCGTGGGATAGCTCGCCCCACCAACGTCGACGCAGGTCGCCATGATGTCGATCAAGTGCGAAGGCTCGTCCGTCCACTCGCCGGCAGTCTTCAAACCTTTGGGCCAGTGGGCGATCAATGGCGATGAGATGCCACCCTCATGCACCCAATGCTTATAGAGCCGGAACGGCGTGTTAGAAGCATTCGCCCACGGCGTCCCGTAGGACTGATAGTCGTCGGCTTGTCCCGGCATCTCTTGGGGATCGTTGCCGACCTTCACAGCCGTGCCGTCCCGCGTAACGCTGGGTATGTGTAAGCCTCCCGATCGGGTACTGAGTATCTCCGCACAACCGCCGTTATCCGCTAAGAACAAGATCAGCGTATTGTCGAACGCGTCAATCTGTTTGAGCTTATCGACGACGCCTCCAATCGCTCGGTCCATCGCCGAGATCTGCGCCGCATAGACTTCCATCCTGCGTGCCTCCCATTCTTTGTTGGGCGCATCTTCCCACGGCGGAACGCTCGGATCGCGATCGGTGATCTCCCACTCTTCGCGAACCAGATCCATCTGGGTCATGCGCTCGTGCCTCTCACGCCGCAACTCATCCCAGCCAGCGTCATAGCGGCCTGTGTACTGGGCGATGTCTTCGTCCAGCGCGTGCAACGGCCAGTGCGGCGACGTGAACGGCATGTAAAGGAAAAAGGGACTATCTCGCGGCGCCTCCTCAACGAATTGCTCGGCGTGCCTGCCAATCTCCGTCGTGTAGTAGAAGTCATCGCTATCCGGTTCGATCGGATCGTTATCCAGCGTCAAACTCGGCGGATTGTAAAAACTTCCGGCCCCGTGGATCGTGCCGAAAAATCGATCGAACCCTCGCTGCCGCGGCCAGTTCTTCTTGCCGACAACTGGACGGCTCGGCTCCGAACCTTCCGCCGGAACCACGTGCCACTTGCCTGACATCAGCGTGGTGTAGCCCGCCGGCTTGAGCGCCTCGGCGATCGTCACGCAGTTGTCGCTTAACTCGCCCTGGTAGGACGGAATCAGCTCGCCATCCTTGAAGTACGGCGTCATCATGTGCCCGACGCCCGCTTGATGCGGATACAAACCCGTCATCAGCGCAGCCCGCGTCGGGCAGCAGCGTGCCGTGTTGTAGAACTGTCGGAACCGCAGTCCTTCCGCCGCCAGCGAATCTATGGCCGGCGTCTCGACCTCGCCGCCGTAGCAGCCAATGTCGGAGAAGCCCATGTCGTCGGCCATGATCAGCACGATGTTGGGCCGCGTCTCCGACGCCGTCTCGCTGTTGCAACCGGTAGCGGCAAGCGCTCCTGCGGCCGCAGCCGTCTTCATGAAATCTCTGCGACTCTGAACAGACATAATTTTTTGAACCGGGGGCGAATCTAGCTGTACAACTCGGACATCTCGCCCGTGCTATCGGAGAAGCCTTCTGTCTGGACCTGCAGCCGGTCCAGCACCGTCGTAAACAAGTTCGACAGCGGAACGTCTTCGCCAAACTGCAAGTAGCGGCCCGGCTGTAAACCCATGCCGCGGCCGCCGCCGAGGATCAGCGGGTAGTTCGAATTGTTGTGGGTCTGGCTGTTGCTGCTGCCGTAGAAAGCCAACGTATGATCGAGCAGCGTGCCGTCGCCTTCGGGAGTCGAGCGCAAGCGCTCCAAGAACGCGCCGAACTGGCTCGCCATATGGCGGTCCCACTTGCCCAAGTTCTCCACACCGCCCGGCTTCGTCCAGTCATGCGCGAGGTTGTGCAGCGTGCCCGCAAAGCCCAGCAGCTGCGGAAACTTGCCTGCCTTCGATGAGAAATCGCCCATGCTGCCGATCTGATACGTCGCCACCCGCGTCGAGTCCGTGCGGAAGGCCAGATAGATCAAGTCGTACATCGTACGCATCAATTCTTTCGGCGCTTCGTCGTCGGCATCGAGTTGCAGCAATTCGCGATCGGCGTCCGTCAGCTCTGGGCGAGGCGTCTCGATCCAAGCCTGCGAACGTTCAACGCGTTGCTCCACTTGACGCACCGACTCCAAATACTCGTCGAGCTTCACTTGGTCCTGCACGCCAAGGTCGCGGCGCACTTGGTTCGAGTGCGCCATGATCCTGTCGAGCATACTCGCCGAACTCGTTAGCGTACGTCTCTCTCCAGCAAGGTCCGAGTCGCTGACGCCGAACAGCCGATTGAAAATCGTGCGCGGCGAGTTGACTGCCGGAATCGGATGACCGTTCTCACTAAACGACAACGTACTCGCACGCGTTGGTTCGCCTACACCGCCGTCTGTCGAGAGCACCAACGACGAGTAGCGCGTCTGCTGACCGATCGCCGCCGCGGCCACCTGGTCGAGCGACACCGTATTCTTCAAGAACTTGCCGGCCAGCTTGCTGCCCGTCAAGAATGTGTCGCCCGTGTCGTGCGCGCCCATGTCGCGGCACTGCGGATGCGACAGCCCCTGCAAGACGAAGATCTCTTCACGAAGCGGTTCCAACACTTCCAGCGTCTTGGTGAAGCGAAAATCCTTCTCGCCGCCTTCGGGGAACCAGCGCCACTCGGCGTGCTCGGAATCCTTGTCAGGAAGGCCAACACCGTACGGGAAATAGAACGAGCAGAACCGGCGCGGAAAGTCCTTTGTCTGCGCGTCGGCCATGCAGTCGAGAAACGGCAGCGCTAGCGCTACTCCTGCTCCTCGCAATACGGTTCGGCGGTCTAGGCGGCTTGTCTTCATCGCGGTTCGTCCTTACTTTGTGCGAAATAGATCGTCCTTGACAACCTCTTTCAACAAACCTCGCAGCTTCATGTCGTTCTCAAGGAACCCGTTCGTCAATCGTTCGACCGCTGGCTCGTCCGTGAACTCCAGCGAACGGCCCAAAGAATAAGCCATCAACTTGGTCACAATAGTGCGCGCAAAGTCCTTGCGTCGCGGGCCGAGCAAGTACGCGCGTAAGTCGTCAACCGAGTGCATCTCGGTCCCGTCCGGGAGCGTTTCGTTCGAATCGACAGGCAGGTGAGCGAACTCCAGCGGGGGCGGCGGCGGATCACTTTCCTTCGATTCCGGTCCGACAGGTTTTTCGGGCGGCTTGAAGGTGAGCTTGCGTATCTCGGTGCGCCACTTCCCGATGGCGTCAAAATTCTCAAACGCGACGCCCCACGGATCGATATCGACATGGCACGATGCGCAACTGGCATCCCGGCGATGCTGCCGCAGCTGCTCGCGAACCGACAGACCCGCGAGCTCCGGGCTCTCAGCATCCAGCGTCGGCACATTGGCGGGCGGCGGCGGCGGCGGATCGTCGAGCAGCCGCTTGCGAACCCATACGGCGCGCTTGATCGGATGCGAGTCTTCTCCGGTTGAATTTGCCAGTAAGAACGATGCCTGAGTCATGAGCCCGCCGCGCGGCGATGACGGATCGAGCGGAACGCGGCGAAACGCCGAGCCCCAAACGCCTTCGACGCCGTAGTGCCGAGCCATCGTCTCGTTCAGCATCAGGAAGGCGGAGTCAATGAGATTCGTTGCGCTGAAATCTCCGCGCAGCAGTTCTTGGAAGAAGTTGCGCGTCTCGTCCCGAATCTGGGTCTTCAGATGCTCGTTGAAGTTCGGATAATAATCTTTGCTGATGGCCACACGATCCATGCCTTCGAGATAGAGCCACGTCCCGAAGAATTCGTCGGTGAATCTCGCGGCACGCTCGTCCGCGACCATGCGATCCACCTCAGATGCGAGCACCTGCGGATCGACAAGCTTGTCTTCATTGGCGAGTGAGAACAGACGCTCGTCCGGCATCGTGCTCCACAGCAGATAAGACAAGCGCGAAGCGAGTTCCCAGGAATTGAGCGGCCTTTTCTGTTCGCTCTCGGGTTCCAGTAGATAAAGAAACTCAGGGCTGATCAGCACCATCGCCAAGGTTTCGCGCATACGGTCTTCAAAGGCGGGAAAGGTCTGTTCTTGCGAGTCGAAGAACTCAAGATAGTGCGCGACCTCAGCGGGCTGAGCGGGACGCCGCCAAGCGCGATCCATAAACTGCTGCAGAACTTCGCGCGCGTAGGCGCGATCGTCGGTCTCTTTCGTTTCAGAGTCAAACAGCAGCCGGCGATGCCCCGCCGGAGGCCAAGTCTCATAGACCGGCCCGTCGAAGGTCACTTTGTCGACGTGAACCTTGGGATAGTCCGGCTCAGGCGCGTAATACCGTTCCTTCTTGCCGTCCTCTTTCTCGCGCGTCAGCAGCTCAGGACGCGGCGTACCGTCGTCGTAGATGTTGGTGACGCGGATCACCAACCCGGGATACTTACTCTGGCCGTGAACCGGCTTCGGGAAATTCTCCATGTAGCCACGGAACTCAAACGTCTGCGGCTCTTCCGAGGTCAATTCAACCGTGCCCGCGGTTCGAAACAAGATCTCGGTGTCGGGACGATAGCCAACCGAAACCTGCATCACCGGCGGCCCCTTACCCGGCTTCAATTCAGCCGACGCCGTGACTCGCGCAACAAACTCCCCTTGCTCTGGGTAGGCCGGATTCATATGCCCCAGGAAGGCGTCGGTACGGCTGACGGCGTTCTTGGCGATCTGCTCGGCCGGCCGTAACCACTCCTTGGCGTTGCTCTCGGTAAAGGTAAACCGATAACTGACGACCGGCGGCGGCCCGCTGACAACGACCCGCTTGAGCCCTTCCCGTGCGGCTTCGAGGTAATACTCAAGCTGCACGGCGGTCATGCCTAGCGACGATCCGTTGTTGCGAAAACCGTCTCGCGAAAGCCCCTCGGGCGGAATATCCCGCGTATAGTCCATCTCGTGGCCGAGAAGGTCCGACATCGTGTTCTGATATTCGGTGCGATTCAGACGCCGCAACACCGTCCGCCCGCCCGTGCTGCGCCGCTCCTCGCGCGCGCTATTCACTGCCGCACTCAAAGCGGCAATGGTCTGATCTTTCTGCGCTTGCTCCGGGTGAGGAAGGCCTTGCGGCGGCATCTCGCCGCGCCGCAGCTTATTGAGGACGTTGTTCCAGATCTCGGCATCGCGCCGGTCGTCGACTAGGTTCGTCGACAGTCGGTCGAGGCGAATGTTGGCGGCCTGCACGGCGGGCCCATGGCAGGAGTAGCAGAAGGTCTCAAGCAGCGGCCGGACTTCGTCGGCAAAAGCCGTCTCCTCGGCGGCGTGGGTCGCACTCGCCGAGGCCAAACAAAGGACGACAGCGGCGACGAATGGCAGTGGGCGAATCATGGCATTCGGGCACGACTATGATACCTGAGCTGCGCCGGGCTGTCAGCTAGGAAGTGTCGCCATCCGACTGGGAAGCCCCGAACAGCGGTCTCCCGTCGACTCATTGTAGAGGCGTGAGCGAAAAGTGTAGCGGCCTAAGCCCTCCACAAGTATTTCCACATAATGTACAACTAAAATACAATTTTAGTACTATTTTTAGGTAGGTTGAACGCCGTATGACTGCTCAGGCTTTCGCCGTACTACTATTTCGTCCAACTTTCTGATCTAATGTCCATGTTTCGTTTGCCACGAAATGGATTCGCCGCCCAACAAGTTGAGTTCCAGGAGCCCGCTACGCCCCGCTTCAGCCGCAACTGGAGTCAACTGCCCGGCGTAGTCCCGCTCGACCCTCAGCGTCGCTGTAATCGTCTCCAGGTCGGTCTCGCCCGCCTCGCGGAGCGCCTGACCAACGGTAGATCCTGGTGGGGCGAGTATCTCTTCGCCGTTCGCTTGAATGGTCACGAAGGGCAGCAATGCGACCCGTGTGTCAATTGCGACACACCCTACCATCCCCTCGCAGCGGGCTGGATCTGCCTCCACCGCCTGGGTACGTTCCTCCAATTCGGCCAAAGTCGAGCCAGCGAGAAAGGCCGTATCGTGATCGCTGGCTGAGACGCGTGTCAACACCAGCATCCGGAAATAGCGCGGCTCAGGACCAAACTCCAGTTGCTGCCGGCTGGTCTCCAAACGGGTGGTCTGGTCGCCGATATGCGTCTCGCTGGAGTCAAAGTCGAGCCGGGCGCCGCCGTCCGGCCGCGGTCGCAACGAATACCAGGCAACTTCGTAACCGACAAAATCGCTGGACGTCAGCGTGATGGATATCCCTCGCGCCGCCTCTTCGACAACCCCCGGGTCATCGGTGGTGACCTTGGCCCTTGCAGGTGCTCCTTCGCGGTAAATCGGCGTCGTTACGCGAAGTTTGCTCCAGGGCTCCAGATCCACGCGGCCAGTCGTGCGAGTCGCCGAGTTCAGCAGAGCGTACTCGCGGCCCACGTCGGACGGCAATGCCTGAGCAACCAGATGGGCCGCCGTCAAACCCTGGCCGGGCGGCAGACAACCGCTGCCTTCGAGGTCACCGGCCCATCCGAGCAGCCAGCCATTCGGCCGCATGTACAAGGCGCTCTGCGTCACGTGCAGCGTCAATCGCTTTTCTTGCCGACGCAAAGCGACGCCCTGCGCGGCGGCGGGGCACTCGCCTGGCGACAAGTCGTTAAGTTTGACTCTGCGAGCCGTTACGCTTGCATTCTTCACGCCTGGCGGCACTAGCACCGGGCCGTCGTCAGTCGGTACAAGTCGATACACGACCGACCGCGACGCGCACCCGGAAACGGCGGCGATGGCGGCAATAACGGCGCAGTAGCGAACGAAGTACAACACGGCGCGGCAAGAGCATTACGCACCGCAGCCCCGTGGGGGTTCATCGTGTAGGTAGTGAGCGCCCGTCCGACGCAACTACTCAAACTAGATTGGAGCTACTTGGCGCTCGCCGGAACAACTCCGGCCAGGTAGACCGCCACCCACTTATCGTTGCGTGAAGATCGCATCACCTTGAGGGCGACATCCTCGCCGGGCTTGAGTTTTCGCCAGAACTCGGTCAGCGCCTTAGCCGTGGAAACCGGACGGCGGTTCACCGTTACGACGATGTCGCCCTCGCCGAGCCCCAGATCCGAGGCAAAGGACGCGACCGCGACTTTCGCCACAAGAATGCCGTCCTCTTCGTCGAACTTCAGTTCCTCGCGCTTCTCGTCGGTGAGATCTTCGAAGGTCGGCCCTGTTGCGGCTTCTGCAGCCTCGGGCTCCGCCTCTTCGCGCTGGCGTTGCCTTGTGCCATTCGCAACCCGCAGCAGTTCCTCGCGGTCGGCGATCTCAACACTGACCATCATCGTCTCGCCGTCCCGAAGCAACTTGACAGGGACGGTCGAGCCGACTGGCTTCGTCGAGACCACTTGAACCAGCGCGTCGCCGTCAGCAACGGGCGTGCCGTCGACTTCGACGATGATGTCCTCAACGCGAATACCGGCATTGTCAGCAGGCCAGTCGGGCGTCACTTGGTTGACGAAGACGCCGCCGTTCTCGGCCCCGTAGCGTCTCAGTAGCGGCCCTTGGCTCGCGTCATCGCGAAAGCTAATGCCGATCGATCCGCGCGCCACGCGGCCCAACTTGATGATCTGGTTGTAGACGCCAACAGCGATATTAGACGGTAGTGCAAAGCCCAGCCCCTGGTAGGCACCCGTGCGCGACACGATCGCCGTATTAATGCCTATGACTTCGCCGCGCGTATTGACCAGCGGCCCCCCGGAATTACCGGGATTGATTGCCGCATCGGTCTGAAAGAATTTCTGGAAGGCCCTCGAGGCGCCGTCCACCTCGCGCGACTCGGCGCTGATGATGCCAACCGTCACCGACTCGCGGTACCCAAACGGCGAACCGATGGCAATCGCCCAGTCGCCCACCGAAACGCCGTCAGAGTTGCCCAGACGAGCGACCGGTAACTGCCGGCTGCCGGGGTCGACTTTCACGACGGCCAAATCGGTCTCCTCGTCGACGCCAATGACCGTGGCCTCGATGAACTCTTCCTCGTCAGCAAAGCGAACCTGAACGCGATCCGCATCGGCGACAACGTGCCGATTGGTCATGATGTAGCCTTTGGCGTCGACGACAAAACCGGACCCTTCGCCCGGCCGGCGGCGCGGTTGACGCGGATCCATCCCTTCAGGGACCTGACCGCCGAAAAAGCGCCGGAAGAAATCCTCCATTCCGGGCTCCGGCTCGGCGTCGCTCTCGGCGGTTTCCTGTTCGGCGGCAACCTCGACTTTGATGTTTACGACGGCGGGCCGCACGGCGCGAACGATCGGCGTGAACTGATTCTCGGAAGGCTCGATCGCAGGCAACGTGAGCGGCGTGGCATCTGTCGCGGCGACCTGCTCGTCTGCGCCCACGTCATTGGGAACCAGCGTGCCGATCATAATCCCGACGGCTAGAGTCGCGGCGATCAGCAGCAGCGGCATCCAAGCCTTTCGATGTGTTCCGCGATTCGGTTCGGCAGCATGCATGGTTTGGGACTCACTGCGCCCACACCGTGGGCGGTTCGACTCATTATAGACCCGCTAAAAATGATCGTTCCTGTTTCATAAGGACGACTGTAATAGGGCCAGAGTCAGGGCGATGCGTTGCAGGCCCAGCGGGCGTCCCTCGGGGCGATACCACTCCGACGGAGCGTGGGCGTCGCCGCCCTTGCCGCCAGCCCCAATAGCAACCGCCGGCAATCCCGCGGCCAACGGCACGTTGGCGTCCGTCGAGGCGCAATCGATCCGCGAGCGTATCCGCAGATTACGATCGATTGCCCTCAGATAGTCGACCAGCGGATTGTCGAGATTGGCTGGAGCCGCCGGGCGGTGGCCGATTTCCCGTATGCGGTAAGCGCTGAGCCGCTCGGTCGACCGTCGGTTTTCTTCGTCGACCGCCCGTTTGACTGCAGCCTCCATTTGACCAACGACCAAATCAATCGCCTCGGCGCTGGCAGAACGGATGTCGACCTTGGCGCTCGCCGTTGAGGCGATCGAATTCACCCCAGCACCGCCATCGATTGTCGCCACGGTCAGGGTGGCTTTCGGAGAAGCAGGCAGTTCGATATCCGACAGCAGCGAGCAGGTGCGCGCCAGGGCGTGGACCGGATTGGCAATGCCGAAGTCGTTCCAGCTGTGCCCGCCCCGGCCCTCGACAATCAGCTCAAAGCGGCGACTGCCAAGAGCTTCGGAAGTAATATGGCCTAGCGAAGCGCCATCGAGTATCAAATACTCACGAATGCTCTGGGCGAACGGTGAATGCAGGCAGAGGTACTTCATCCCCTGCAGATTGCCCTCGCCTTCTTCCGCGACATTAGCCACGAGCAGAATATTACGGCGGGGAGCAGGCACGAGCGGTCCCTGTTGCAGCGCACGCGCCAGCGCGACAAGCGCGGCAAGTCCCACTCCGTTGTCCGTGACGCCGGGTCCATACAATGTGCCGTCGGGGCCGCAGCGAATTTCTGCGGGGGTTCGCGGCGCGAGCGTCGTGTCTAGATGAGCGGAAACCGCCACGAAAGGCAGGTCCCGCGAGTAAACGATGGACGCCACCAGATTGCCCGCCTCATCGAAACTCGGTCTTAGTCCCTGCTCGCGCCAAATCTCCGCGATAAACTCAGCCCGTTGCTGCTCGCGAAAAGTAAGCGACGGCACACGACAAATTTCAAGGTGGCGTTCGTCGATCCATTTCTTCGAGTTCTCAAAGAAGCGGGAACACCGTCGCAGCCCCGGGGACGCTTTGAGTTCCGATACTCGACCGGCAAGGTCGGCAAGCTCGGCCGGCGCATCTCTGCCCAGCGTAATGTCCCGAACGTCGGCCATGAGTCAACAGTCTAACAGCCGGGCTAAGCCGCGCTAAGATTGACTGTGGACTGGATTGGCTGCTAGCTTTGCGGTCTTAGGTCTTGCAGCAGCAAAGGCGGGAGATTATTCCATGGCAGATAGAAACACGACACTCCGAGGCAACCCCATGCCGTTGCAGGGCGATGCGCTCGCAGCCGGGCAGAAAGCGCCTGATTTCACTCTCACGGGCGCCGACATGAAGCCCGTAACTCTGGCCGAAACCGCCGGATCCGTGCGCATCGTCAACGTATTGCCGTCGCTCGACACGCCAGTCTGCGACGCACAGACGCGCCGCTTCAACGAAGAGGCGGTCAAGGATGGGAAGGTCAAGGTACTCGCCATCAGCCGCGATTTGCCCTTCTCCCAGAAACGCTGGTGCGCTGCTGCCGGCGTCGAGAACGTGCAGACGCTTTCGGACTATCGCGACGGTTCGTTCGGAGCTAGCTGGGGCGTCATGATCGAGCCTTTGCTCATTCACTCGCGCGCCGTGTTTGTTCTCGACTCGGAGAGCAATATCACTTACGCCGAGTATGTAACCGAGATGAGCGAGCACCCCAACTACGACGCCGCTTTGGCCGCCGCAAAAGCCGCCAAGTAGCTTCCCTAGAACCTACCGCTCTGTAGAGGCGCGGAGTCGATATGGCCGTTGCGTACATCCTTGGCGGGTTTGCTATCGCAGCGACGATCCTATCTACTCTGCGCTTTCAGCACTGGTGGGTCCGCGTCTGTGACTTCCCGCGCATCCACATCACCGCATTAGGCGTCGTCGCCATCACGCTCTGGCTGGCCGCCGGCGGCACGTCGAGAGATTCGCGACCCGACGCCGCGTTTGGCGCCGCCCTGGCCTTCGCCTTGGCGCTGCAGTTGTGGCGAATCCTTCCCTTCACTCCGCTCTGGCCGAAAGAAGTCCACAAAGCCACGGATGCTTCCGCGCCCGTGATTGCCATGGTCGTCTCCAACGTCCAGATGGAGAATCGCAACATCGAGGCCTTAACGGATTTCATTGAAGCTCAAGAGTTCGATCTGGTTCTCCTCCTGGAGTGCGACGACTGGTGGGTGCAACAGCTCACCCACAATTTGGTCGACTATCCGCACTCCGTATTGCATCCCCGCGACGACACGTACGGCATGGCGCTCTATTCCAAGCTCGAGTTAGTCCAGCCTCACGTGCGCTTCATCTCCGGCGACGAGTCGCCGTCCATACACACCGGCGTTCGTCTAAAGAATGGAGACCTGTTCCGCTTCCACGGACTACATCCGCCGCCGCCAGTTCCCAAGTACTCAGACAAGTCGGTCGATCGCGACGCGGAATTGATGGTCGTGGGGCGGGAACTAACCCAGGACGTTTTGCCCTGCATCGTCGCCGGAGACATCAACGACGTCGCCTGGTCCCGCACCACCCGCCTTTTCTGCAGCGTCAGCGGACTCCTTGACCCTCGCGTCGGTCGCGGACCCATGCCCACCTTCCCAGTGAACTTCTCCCTGCTGCGCTTCCCCTTGGATCAAGTTTTCCTTTCGGCGGAGTTCCGCCTGATCGATTTTGGACGCGGACCAGACATCGCTTCCGACCACTTCCCTGTGTTCGTCAAGGTCAGCTACGAGCCCACCCTCGCCTCCGAACAAGAACCGGAGGTCGCAGACGCCGAAGCCGAGGCCGACGAGTTGGCGGCAGCGGCAGAGGGCGCCTAACCTGACAGCCATCCCGCTGCTGTGCTAGAATTTAATCTCTACTAAGTCGATAGACAATAGGGGTTTACACGACATGGCTCTCTCTTCCGCTGCCGCGAGCGCGTTGCTCGCACAGGACCTGCCTCGCATCGATACCAGCTTCCGCAACCGGAGCGACCTGTACTTGCTGGCCGAGAACGGCTACTTGCCGGTTACCGGCTTCATGAACGCCAAGGACACTGCCAGTTCAGCGGAGACGATGCACCTCACCACGGGCGAGCCCTGGAGTATCCCGGTCATCTTCCCGATCAGCGCCGCTAAGGCTGCCGAACTGAAGGGCGCCAAAAAGGAGATCCTGATGGACGGCGACAAGCCCTGTGGCGTGATTGAAATCGAAGAGACCTTCGAGATCGACAAACCGCAGTTCAACAAGAACATCTTCCGCACCGAAGACGAAGCGCACCCGGGCGTGGCATGGCTCCGCGACGCCGGCACGCACTCGGTGGCAGGCAAGGTTGACGTCTTCCCCGATTGGGAACTGGAGATCGAGGGCGACCTAGCGATTTCACCGACGGCCGTAAAGAAAGAGATCGCAGAGAAGGGCTGGAAGAAGATCGTCGCCTTCCAAACGCGGAACCCGATTCACCGCGCGCACGAGTTCTGCACGAAGATTGCTTTGGAGACCGCCGACGGCCTGATCATCCATCCGCTGCTGGGCGAAACCAAAGCGGGCGATACGGGCGCGGACGTGCGCCTGGCTTGCTACAAGGTGCTGGTCGAGAACTACTACAACCCAGCCCATACGGTCCTGGCCGGCTTCCCTGCCTGGATGCGCTATGCCGGCCCGCGTGAAGCCGTCTTCCACGCACAGGTTCGCAAGAACTACGGCGTCACTCACTTCATCGTTGGCCGCGACCACGCGGGCGTCGGCAACTACTACGGCTCCTTCGACGCACACCACATCTTCGACGAGTTCAAGCCCGGCGAACTGGGCATCGAGCCGATCAAGTTCGACTTCGTACATTACTGCAAGAAGTGCGGCGGCATGGCTTCAAAGAAGACCTGCGCGCACGGCTCCGAGAACCACGTACACCTCAGCGGAACCAAGGTCCGCGAGATGTTGCTCGCTGGCGAGTATCCGCCGGTCGAATTCACGCGTCCCGAGATCGCCGCGATTCTCGTGGAAGCCGAGAAGAAGAACCGTAGCTAAGAGAGGACGGCGGGCCTCCGCGCCCGCCTTTTTTCGATGAGCGCCGCAAAAGGCTCGTTGTTTAGTTGGCCCCGGCGTGACGCCCCGGCTGAGGAAGTCTTGCGTTGGGGGCTGGCCGAGTTCGGCGATAAAATCGCGATCTCCACTAGCTTCCAAGCGACGGGCATGGTGATCCTCGACATGGCTGCCTGCGCCACCGCCGGCAACGTCAAAGTGTTCTCGCTCGATACGGGCCGGCTGCACTCGGAGACCTACGAACTCATCGAGCAGGTACGCCGCCGCTACGGCATTCAGATCGAGTTATTGCACCCCGATGGCGGCGAGTTGGGCCGCATGACGTCGCTTTACGGGCCGAACCTGTTCTACGACGACGTCAGCAAGCGGCGGCTTTGCTGCGAAATTCGTAAGGTTCGCCCGCTGAACCGCAAATTGGCTACGCTAGATGCTTGGGTCGTCGGTTTGCGGAGATCCCAAGGTTCGCTTCGCGAGTCGACGGACACGGTATCGCTGGATCACGATCACAGCGGCATCGTCAAAGTTTCCCCGCTGGCACACTGGTCCGACGACGAAGTGTGGGACTACGTCAAGAGAAACGACGTACCCATGCACAAGCTCTACGACCAGGGTTATCCCAGCATCGGTTGCGCGCCTTGCACGCGGCCGACGGGGCCGGGCGAGAGCCCACGCGCGGGCCGTTGGTGGTGGGAAGACAGCGCCGACAAAGAGTGCGGTATCCACATCTCGCCTGACGGCAGCGTGCGCAGCTCGCTTGATGTGCTTTTGGAAGAGGTCCTGCCGGCAGCCCCCCGGGCTCGCTGATTTTCCTTTTTGGCTCAGCTCTGCCGGCTGCTTGATGCGGCTCAGCCTAGCGGGAAAGGAACTATTGCAGGCATGAGAGATCGACGTAAGAAGGTAACTATGGAACACAAAGGCTTTACACTCTGGTTCACCGGTCTGTCCGGTTCAGGCAAATCGACCGTCGCCAACATTATTGAAAAGAGGCTCAAGGACGGCGGCGCCAAGGTTGAGATTCTCGACGGCGATGTCGTCCGCACGAACCTGTCCAAGGGACTCGGCTTCAGCAAGGAAGACCGCGACATCAACATTCGTCGCATTGGTTTCGTCTGCGGCCTGTTGTCGCGCAATGGCGTGATCGCTATGTCCGCCGCGATTTCCCCTTACAAGGCGATTCGCGATGAAGTCCGCTCGACGATCGACAACTTCGTCGAGGCCTATGCGGACTGTGATCTCGACACTTTGATCGAACGGGATCCGAAGGGTCTTTACAAGAAGGCGCTGGCCGGCGAGATCAAAGGCTTCACTGGCATCGACGATCCTTACGAAGCTCCCGAGAACGCGGAGATCGTTTTTGATTCCGCAAAACAAACTCCGGAAGAAAGCGCGGAAATCGTTTGGGCTAGACTGGTGGAACTCGGGATGATTAAGCCCTAGTTCCGCATGGTCGATCTCCACAGCCATACCGACCGCTCGGACGGAGTGCTCACTCCTTCCGAGCTGATCGACTTGGCCAAAGAAGTTCGCCTTAGCGCCCTCGGCATCAGCGATCACGACACCATTCAGGCCTGCGAAGAAATCGGCGATTACGCCCGCCAACAGGGTGTTGAACTGATCCAGGGCGTCGAACTCGCAGCAAGGTTCCGCGACCGCTCCATCCACATCCTGGGTTATTTTCTTGAGGCTCCTCCCGACGAGCTTTTCGGGCGCCGGCTCGACCAATTAAAGGCCCAGCGAGTCGACCGTAATCTGCGCCTGGTTAAGAAGCTGCAATCAATCGGCATCGACATCACTATCGAAGAAGTGCGCGCCTTGGGCAAACACCAAACGGGGCGTCCTCACTTCGCTCGCGTCCTAATCCAAAAAGGCTACTGCAACGATTTCCGCAGCGCGTTTGAAATGTTCCTCGACGAGCGCGCCCCCGGCTTCGTGCCCCGCGAAGAGTTGTCGCTCGGCACGGTCCTCAAGTGGATTCGCGAGAGCGGCGGCATCTCATCCTGGGCGCACCCGGCACGCTTCATCCGCGCATCGGGCGAAGAGCCGGAAACGTTGTTCCACGAAATCGCCGCGCAGGGCATGTTGGCCATCGAGTGCTACCACCGCGACCACGAACCTGTTGAAGCCGAAAGCTACCGCGCCGCTGCCCAGAAGCTTGGCCTCGGCGTGACAGGCGGCAGCGACTTCCACGGCCCCACGCCCGGCGGCGTTCCCTTGGGCGGCATGCGCATCCCCGACATGCTGCTCGACAATCTCAAGGCCTATAGCCGCAAGGTCTACTGCGCCTAATCATGCCCCATAACGTCCGCATGCCCGGCGAGTGGGAGCCGCATCAGGCAACCTGGCTCGCCTGGCCGCACAACCCCAAAGACTGGCCCGGCAAGTTCGCAGCGATGCACTGGGTCTACGTCGAGATCGTCCGTCACCTATCCGTCGGCGAGCGCGTCGAGATCCTCGTCAAAGACGCCGCCCTCAAGCGTCGCGTGCTCAAGATGCTCGCCGACGCCCAGGTCGACCTCAACCGAGTCGGCCTGCACCTGTGCGAAACCGATCGCTCCTGGACACGCGACTCCGGCCCCACCTTCGTCAAACGCGGCGATAACTTCGAAGCAGTCTGCTGGCAGTTCAACGCTTGGGCCACGTACCGCAACTGGAAGCGCGACGCGAAGGTCGCCCAACACATTTCCCGCCTCGTCAAGTGCCCCGCTATTGAGGCGACCTGGAAGGGCCGTCGCGTGGTCCTTGAGGGCGGCGCGATCGACTCCAACGGCGCAGGCTGTCTGCTCACGACCGAAGAGTGCCTGCTGAGCGAAGTGCAGCAGCGCAATTCAGGCTTCACCCGCGATGACTACAACGGACTATTCCGCGAGTTTCTGGGCATCGAGAAAGTTCTCTGGCTCCCCCAGGGCATCGTCGGCGACGACACCCACGGACACGTTGACGACCTAGCCCGCTTCGTCGGCCCCAAGACCATCGCCACGATCATCGAGACCAATCGCAAAGACGACAATTACGCCATTCTCAAAGCCAACCGGAAGCGCCTCTCAGCACTACGCAACCAGCACGGCAAATCGTTCGACATCATCGAACTGCCCATGCCCCGCCCGCTCATTTTCCGCGGCGTGCGCCTGCCCGCCAGCTACGCCAATTTCTACATCGGCAACTCAGCGGTGTTGGTCCCGATCTTCAACGACCCCAACGACCGCCACGCCCTCAACGCCCTAGCCGCCGCCTTCCCCAAGCGCGACATCATCCCCATCCCCGCCGTCGACTACGTTTGGGGCTTCGGCACGTTGCATTGCTCCACGCAGCAGCAGTGGCGCTAGCTAACCCGCCACCGGCTGCGAAGTCACGTCATCCGTCGCCCCATACTGTTCCTGCAATGCCCGTAACTGCTTCGTCAAATCCGCAACCAACTCCGCATCAGCCGGGTCCGCGTAAACGTTCTTCATCTCGTTCGGATCTTCCTGCAAGTCGAACAACTCCCAGTAAGCGCTCTCGCGGTAATACTCGATCAACTTGTAGCGATCAGTGCGAACGCCCCGGTGCGGCGTGACGCGATGCGGCGTACCGTAGCGCCCCGGACTGAATCCCGGCAGCAAACTCCGTGACCACGAATCCTCGTGATAGGAGTAAAACATCGACGTGCGCCAATCCTCCGGCGGGGCGCCTTCCACTACTTGCCTCACGCTGCGCCCCTGCACCACTTCGGGTATTGCCACCCCGGCAAAATCCAACACCGTCGGCGCAATATCTTGGTGCTGCACAAAATGCGGATCGACCTGCCCCGCCGTCACCATCCTCGGATACCTCAGCAGCATGGGAATGCGCAGCGACGGCTCATACATGAAGCGCTTGTCGTACCAGCCGTGGTCGCCCAGATAGAAACCGTTGTCGCTGGTGTAGATGACCAGCGTGTCTTCAGCGAGCCCATTCTCGTCGAGGTAATCAAGAATCCTACCGACGCCGTCATCCACTGCCGACAACGTGCGGTGATGATCCTTGACGAAGCGCTGGAACAGCCAATTCCGCTCGTCCTCCGCGGATAGCCCCGCCGGAATATCGTCGTAGTCCGGCTTGAGGCTAATCTCAAACCGCATATCTTCAGCCCGTGCCGCGACGTCGCGCGTAGCGTAATCGTCGTTGTACGTCTCGGGGTAAGGCCACTCGATATCGTCGTAGAGATGCGCGTGACGCGGCGCGGGCGTAAACGGCCTATGCGGCGCCTTGTGCTGGTAAACCAGGCAGAATGGCTGCTCGCCGCGATCCTCTTTCAAAAACTCGAGTGCGAAGTCCGTCGTAATGTCCGTAACGTAGCCCGGAACGGTCTTGCGCTCACCGTTGATGATAAATTCGGGATCGAAGTAGACGCCCTGTCCCGGCAGGACCTTCCAATCGTCAAAGCCCACCGGGTCCGTACTCAAGTGCCATTTTCCCATCATTCCCGTGCGGTAGCCGGCCTGCTGCAGCAATTGCGGGTAGGTGGGAATCTCGGTTGAGATCTTCTCGATCTCGTTGCCGGTTTCCGAGTTCCCCAGAATGCCGTTGATGTGCGAGTACGTTCCGGTCAGTACCGCGGCCCGCCCCGGCGCGCAGAGCGAGTTCGTGCAGAAACTATTTGTGAAACGCACGCCTTCGTTGGCGATGCGGTCCATTCCCGGCGTTTTGAGAATCTGGTGGCCGGCACAACTCATCTGAGCGGCCGTCTGATCATCCGTCATCACGACCAAGATGTTCGGCCTTGGCGGCGCCGAGGAACCTCCGCAGCGGGTGAGTAAGGCTGCCGCGCCGGCGCCGGCGGCGGTCTTAATTAGTTGTCTACGATCCATCTTGAGAGGCCCTCCGCGGCTCGGCAAGCCGCCGAGTCGCCACTAGTATAAAGAGGTTAGACTTTCGGTTCTTCAACGATGGTCAAGATGTTCTCGTCGGGGTCTTCGAAATGCGCGAGAATGCCGCCCCAGGGCTGCTCTTCGGGCGGATCCAGAAAGGCCACCCCGCGCCCCCTGAGTTCCTCGTATGCCGCGTTCACGTCGGCGACGTCGAACGAAAATCCCGTGAATCGGCCTACGAGCAGAGCGTAATCCGAGGTCGGTTCGACGGGCTCAATAATCAGGCGAACGTCGCCCAGCGTGAAGGTGGAATAGTCTTCCCCATCGCTGCGATCCGCCAAACCCAGAGTCTCTTCGTAAAACTTCCGCGCCGCCTCGAGGTCAAAAACGAAGACGCGAATCGCGGCGACCCGGTCCAGATGAAGAGCTTCGTCAGCCATCAGCCCAGTGTGTCACGACGGGCTCCCGGTTGGAATCCTCCGTCAACGAAAAACGTCGGCGCTGGTCCTCCGGCCGACGCCGCGCGAGCACTGGAAGTCGGCTTGCCGAAATGGTCAGCGCCGTTTCACGCAGCAAGTGAAACCAGCGGGCCGAGCCCAGGGTTCTGCGGCGTAACCCTCTCGGCTCCGCGCTCGCCTTGAGGCAAGGTAAGCTCTACCCAACGAGGTCCTCTTAACGATGCGTCGTCTTCCCCTGCTTCGCCGCTCCCTCACTGCAACTTGCAGTCTTTTCGCGCTGTCGCTGATGACCGTTGGCCTGTCGGCCAACTGGCCGCAATGGCGAGGCCCCGACCATAACGGCACGAGCGTGTCGGCGAAGAATCTGCCGACTACCTGGAGCACGACCGAAAACGTCGCCTGGAAGGTCAGTCTCCCGAGCTGGAGCGCCGCGACGCCGATCATCTGGGAAGATGTCGTTTTCGTCACCTCAGCGCAGGAAGGCTTCAACGATCCTGTGCAGTTCGGCGGCATCGGCGGCGAACGCGGACGCGGCGGAGCCCGGACGCCGCCAGCCGCACAAGACAAGCTCTACTTGCACGCCGTCAGCCGCAAGGATGGCTCCGTGCTTTGGAGCCGAGAAACCGGCGACGGCAACCACATCGAGCGCAAGCAGAACATGGCTTCGCCCTCGCCAGTCACCGACGGCAAGCACGTTTGGGTCATGACCGGCACCGGCACGCTGACCTGCTTCGACTTCGCAGGCAAGCAGACTTGGCAGCGCAACTTTCAGCAAGACTACGGTCGCTTCGGGCTGAACTGGGGCTACGCGTCGTCGCCAAAACTACACGAGGGGCGTCTTTACGTACAGGTGTTGCACGGCATGAAAACCGACGACCCGTCGTACGTCGTCAGCCTCGACGCCGCCTCGGGCAAAACCATCTGGCGCGTCGAACGTCCCACCGACGCCCCCAACGAATCGCCCGACAGCTACTCGACGCCGATCCTCGTCCCCGTCGACGGCAAGTTGCAGGTCATCATCTCCGGCGCCGACTACGTCACCGGACACGATCTGCAAACCGGCAAAGAACTCTGGCGGCTTGGCGGCTTCAACCCGATGAACGCCCGCGACTATCGCACCATCGCCTCGTCCATCCACATCGGCAGCAAGGTGTTCACGACAAGCCGCGAGGGCCGTCCATTCGTCGGCTTCGATCCCAGCGGGGCCAGCGGCGACATCACCGGCAAGAGCGAGATGTGGACGAACAACCTCGGCGCCGATGTACCCACGCCGACCACGGACGGCAATATCATCTACGTCGTCAACGACCGTGGCATCGCCGTTGCCCTCGACCACCAAACCGGCGAACCCGTCTGGGAGCGCCAACGCCTTGAACCGGGCACGTACAGTTCTTCGCCGCTGCTAGCCGACGGCAAGATCTACGCCACCAGCGAAGACGGCGCCACCGTCGTCATGAAGGCCGGCCGCGAGTTCGAGATCCTAGCCGTCAACAAGCTCGACGAATACACCCTCGCCAGCCCCGTCGCCGTCGACAACCAAATCTTCATCCGCACCGTGGACTACCTCTACTGCATCCAGAAGAAGGATTAGGGGCCGATCCAATCAGTTTGTCGGGCAAACATTCGTCCTACAGAGTCACTTCTCCTCAGCTGTTAAAACTCGGCGAGCTTCCCAGCAGTCGGTGGCGACCGTTGGTGACTACGGGTAGACGTTCCCCAATGGCGTGGAATCTTTCAACAGGCTCTCAATCGCCAACAGGCTCTCAATCGCGCTGCGAGATTCTAGTACTACATCGTCGTCAGATCGGAATTGAAGAGCTGAGATACTACCATCTTGGCGATACATTGCCGCTACAACGACCCCGAGCTGCCCTTTCGAGGTCTTAGCCTTCCGCCTCTTAACGAGCACGCCGACATGCCGACCTGACTGGATAAGTGAACCAACTTCTTGGTCACTGTTCCTTAGAACACCGCAGTAGAATCCAGATGCGGGGTCTCCAGTTTGCTGGCCGAGCCGAGCCATCTCGTCGACCAGACGTCCCTGGGCCTCCATTATCTTATAGAATTCGGGATCCGCGGCTTCATCGGTGGGGGTCACAACGAAAACCCTACGAACGCTGGCACCTCTCTGAGCTACGAGCTTATTCATAGCCAGGAAGCGGCCGTCTATACCTATCTTTCTTGAATGCCAAAATTTGGGCACAGAAACCGTCAAGTATTCATCGCCCGCTTCCAGGAAAGACAAGTACTCAGTCATTCCGCTAACAATAGCCTCGTGATCCCCGTACATATCAAATACGCCGCTCTTCATTTCGCTGATCAGTCGCCGATGCTCTTGAGCCATGGATCTAGCCATCCTCGCAAACAGCGGCGATTTGATCGCCGCATTCGCCGGTGCAGTCGGAGTCTTTCCAGAGAAAGCATCAATGTCATTTATAACCATCCGAGCATGCGCCGGTCGGGAAGTCGGGCTAAGACGGAGACAGCGACCGATTATGTCGGCTATCCCCGGAGCCTCCCGGTTCAAAGCCGCGTTCTTGCGATCAAGAGCCACCTCTAGCGATCGCTTCAGCCGGTCATTGTCGGCGTCCGTGGGAGGGTCGTCATCGCCGGTCGCCAGGTAGTACAGGAGACAGCCAAGGGAGTAGAGGTCCGCCTGGATAGTGCCGCTACCCTCCGGCGGGACGTGAGGCGGCCCGCCTCGGCGCGTGTTTGCGTTGTTTATCTGAAACGCAACAAACCTCGCTTGCCCAAGATCGATGAGCACTGCTCTTTTGCCACCGTCGCTCATGCGCACATTGTGCCGTGTGATATCCCCATGAATGACGCCACGCTGGTGGAGCCTCAGCACAGACTCGCTGATCTTTCGCGCGTGTAGAAAGAAAGTCCGACTGTCGCCGATACCAGAGAAGGGCTTGCCAAATTCATCTTCGCAATAGCGATCAAGATCGTCTCCCTCGACAAATCGCTGTACGAGGAATGGGGCGGACAAATGAGATCCTCCGTACACCTTCGCGTCGAAAACGCCATTGTCTATGACCCGCGCAACACAACGCAGTCCTCGAAGCCTATTTGAAGCCATGACTTCCGAGTGGAATTGGCTCGACATCCTCCCCAACTGCATATGGGGATCTAAAAGCGATTTCAATCGTGCCGGATTCAATGTTTTGACGATTACGCGGCCGGACGACCCGGAGCACTCCACTGCCTCGTAGGTGAGCCCAAAGCCGCCGCTTCCCACTCTGTTGAGTATCTTATAGCTGCCGTGGTACCCCTTCAATACTTTGTTCTTTCGTAGCATCTTTCCCCTTCGCTAGGCACTACCTCAGCATAGTTGACTGATAGGGCCTTGGAACAGATCGGAGTCTACGTGAAAGTCAAGCCGTTTCGCAAGCTGCCGTTAGCTGTGGCGAATAAGGAAAGCAGAAGGCCGCCGGATAACCGGCGGCCTTCGTTTTCTAGTCTGACCCGCAGCGCTTAGTAGCGATACGTATCGGGTTTGTATGGCCCATCGACATCCACGCCGATGTATTCGGCCTGCTCTTTGGTGAGCGTCGAGAGATGCGCGTCGAGGTGGGCCAAGTGCAAGCGAGCGACTTCTTCGTCGAGCTTCTTCGGCAGCACGTAGACCTTGTTCTCGTAGGAGTCGCGGTTCTCGTGCAGCTCGATTTGAGCTAACACTTGATTGGTGAACGAAGCGGACATCACGAAGCTCGGGTGGCCGGTGGCGCAGCCCAGATTCAGTAAGCGGCCCTCGGCGAGGATCATGACGCTATGGCCGTCCGCAAACCGCCATTCGTCGTACTGCGGTTTGATGTTGATGTGCTCGATGCCGGGGAACTTCTTCAGGCCGGCCATATCGATCTCATTGTCGAAGTGGCCGATGTTGCCGACGATCGCCTTGTCCTTCATACGCGACATGTGATCAGCGGTGATGATGTTGAAGTTGCCGGTCGTTGTGATGAAGATGTCGCCCTTGTCGATCATCTCGTCCAGCGTGCGAACTTGGTAGCCTTCCATAGCAGCCTGCAAGGCGCAGATCGGGTCGACCTCGACGATCACGACGCGGGCGCCCTGGCCCTTCATCGACTGGGCGCAGCCCTTACCGACGTCGCCGTAGCCGCAGATCACGGTCATCTTGCCGCCGATCATCACGTCCGATGCCCGCATGATGCCGTCGGGCAGGGAGTGCCGACAGCCGTAGACGTTGTCGAACTTGCTCTTGGTAACCGAGTCGTTGACGTTGATCGCCGGGAACAGCAATTCACCCTTGGCGGCCAGCTGGTTCAAGCGCAGTACGCCGGTGGTCGTCTCTTCCGAGACTCCGCGCATGCCCTTGGCGATCCGTTGGAACAGCGTCGAGTCCTGCTTCTGCAGCTTAGCCAGCAGTTGCAGGATGACGGTCCATTCTTCCGAATCGCTCTCTTTCGGCTCGGGCACACTGCCGGCCAACTCGAACTCGCGTCCCTTGTGGATGAGCAGAGTGGCGTCGCCGCCGTCGTCGACGATCAGGCTCGGGCCGGAGCCGTCCGGCCAAATGATCGCCTCGTTGGTGCACCACCAGTACTCTTCCAACGTCTCACCCTTCCAGGCGAAAACCGGAATCCCTTTCGGGTTATCGGGGGTCCCCTCCGGACCGACGGCGATCGCTGCCGCCGCATGGTCTTGGGTGGAGAAGATATTGCACGACACCCAGCGCACGTCGGCGCCCAATTGCACCAGCGTCTCGATGAGCACGCCGGTCTGGATGGTCATGTGCAAGCTGCCCATGATCTTGGCGCCGGCTAAAGGCTTCTTGCCCTTATAGCGATCGCGCAAGGTCATCAGGCCGGGCATCTCCTGCTCGGCTAGGCGCAGTTCTTTACGACCATATTCGGCAAGCGAAATGTCGGCAACCTTAAAAGGAAGCCTTTTTGCGCCGGCGGCGACATCTGCAGTTGCGGTCTGGGTAGACATAGTTTTCTCCTCCCCTTTCCTATCGGCTCAACTTAGACCGCCGCTGCACTCGCCAGCGCAGCTGCCTTGTCCGTCTTTTCCCAGGTGAAGGCTTCGCCCGTGCGGCCGAAGTGGCCGTAGGCTGCCGTTTGGTAGAAGATCGGTCGGCGCAGGTTCAATGCTTCAATGATACCGGCCGGAGTCAGAACGAAGTTGTCGCGGACGATTTGGGAGATCTGAGTGTCAGCGATCTTGCCCGTGCCGAAGCAGTCGACCATCACTGAGACCGGCTCGGCGACGCCGATGGCGTAAGCCAACTGTACTTCGCAGCGCGTGGCGATACCGGCCGCCACGATGTTCTTGGCGATATAGCGCGCCATGTAGCAGGCCGAGCGATCGACTTTCGTCGGATCTTTGCCCGAAAAAGCGCCGCCGCCGTGACGGCCCATGCCGCCGTACGTATCGACGATGATCTTGCGGCCAGTCAGTCCGGCGTCGCCGTGAGGGCCGCCGATCACGAAATTGCCCGTCGGATTGATGTGGTACTTGGTCATGTCGTCGATCAGGTCCTCGGGGACGATGGGACGAATGACGCTCTTCATGATCGCTTGGCGGAGCTCTTCTTGCGACATCTCGTCATGCTGCGATGAGAGCACCACCGCGTCGATACGCGACGGCTTGCCGTCCACGTACTCGACCGTGACCTGAGACTTACTGTCAGGACGCAAGAACGGCATTTCGCCCGACTTGCGCATTTTCGTAGCTTGAAACACCAATTGGTGAGCCAGCATGATCGGCAGCGGCATCAACTCGGGAGTCTCGTCGCAGGCGAACCCGAACATCAGGCCTTGGTCCCCTGCGCCGCCGGTGTCCACGCCCATGGCGATGTCCGGGGACTGGCGATCCAGCGCATTGAGGACAGCACAAGTCTTCGAATCGTAGCCATAGGCTGCGTTGGTATAGCCGGTGTCCTCGATTGTCTTCCGGGCGATGTCAGTGAAGTTGATCTTCACGTCGTCGCGGTAGGTGATTTCCCCGGCGATCATGCAGAGTCCGGTGGTGACAAGGGTTTCGCAAGCGACGCGGCCCATCGGGTCTTGCGCCAGAACCGCATCAAGGATGGAATCCGAAATACGGTCCGCTAGCTTGTCGGGATGCCCCTCGGAAACGGATTCCGAAGTGAACAAATGCTTATCAGTGCGTGCCAATCCTAGGTCCTCCAGGTAAGACTCTTCCTATCGTTCGGGTAGCTTGTCCCAAGCCTGCGGGCGATCGGGACGGGGCAGTGAGATAGAGCCCAATCTCCAAAGTTACCAGAGGGTTAGGGGCAGGTCAATGCTACCATCCGGTATTGCGCGCGAGCGTCGTCATACCCACGCTGCACGGGGGCGATTCTCTCCGTCGGTGCGTCGACACCCTGGAGGCTCAGACCCTCTCTGAGTTTGAGATCGTCATCGTCGACAACAGCGGTCGCGGAATCGCTCGTGACCTCGCGCAGTTGCCGCGAATCCGCTTGATTGAGAACGCCCAAAACGTGGGATTCGGGGAGGCGATCAACCAAGGCGCCGCCGCTTCCCGGGCCGATTACGTCTGCACGCTTAATGACGACGCTTACCCCGAACCGGGCTGGCTGGCCGCGCTCGTCGCGGCAGCTGATTCCGACCCCGCCGTGGGCATGTGCGCCTCGCTGATCCTTCTTGAGGGCCAGGACGGCGAGGTAGATTCGGCCGGCCTGGGCATGTATCCCGACGGAACCGCCAAACAGGCAGGTCGCAATCGCTCAGCTGGCCACCACACGGCGCGCCAAGAAGTCTTGTTGCCCAGCGGCTGCGCAGCCCTCTACCGCCGCTCCATGCTGGAGCAAATCGGAGGCTTTGACGGCGAATACTTCCTCTACGGGGAAGATTCGGACGTCGGACTGCGGGCCAGGCTGGCTGGCTGGAAGTGCCTTTTCGAACCGCGAGCCGTCGTCTCCCATGACTACTCCGGTTCGGCCGGACGGGCCTCGCGTCTGAAGGCCTTTTACGTGGAGAGAAACCGTCTCTTCACCGTGTTCAAACTCTTCCCCTTCAGCGCCTGGATGCTGTCCCCCGGCTACGCGCTCGCTCGTTACTGGGCCCATTGGCGGGCCGCGGCGAAGGGCGGCGGGCTTGCCGGAGAGTTAGGCCGACGAGAGAGCCCCCTACAGCTTGTGCTAATAGTGTTGCAAGCTCATGGGGCTGCCCTGGCGGCTTTGCCGCGACTTTGGAGTCTAAGACGTCAGTTTCGCCGACACAGAAAACTGAGCGCCGCGCAGTTCCGGAGCCTGCTGCAGCGACACCGCATCAGCGCTCGGGAGATCGCCGAGCAGTAGAGCGGACGCCAATGGATCGAATCGACAAACGCCTGCTCGTGCTCGTGCCCGCCTACAACGAAGAAGGCGCGGTCGGGCAGGTCATCCAGGCCGTCCAGCGGGTGCTGCCGGGAACGCCCGTATTGGTCGTCGACGACGGCTCGTCTGACGAAACAACCGCAACGGCGAAAAGAGCCGGCGCCGAAGTCGTCCGTTTGCCCCATCACCTCGGTCTGGGCGGAGCCGTGCAAACCGGCTACCGCTTCGCCTTCGAGCAGGGCTTCGAGCGCGTCGTTCGACTCGACGGCGACGGTCAACATCCGGCCGAAGAGATCCCCTCCCTGTTGGCCAAGATGGATGCCGGCGGCTACGACATGGTCACCGGCTCGCGGTACTTGGAACGCAACGGCTACCAGACGCAAGCCCTGCGCCGCTTCGGCGGGTGGGTGTTCAGCATCATCCTGCGCCCCATTCTAGGCAAACGTATCAGCGATCCGACCTCCGGCTTCATCGCGGTCAACCGCAACGCCCTGGCGGTCTTCAGCCACAGCTTCCCACTGGAGTATCCCGAGATCGAGGCCTTAGTTGTGCTTCGCCGCAAAGCGATGAGTTTCGCGGAGACGCCGGTGCATATGAAGCCGCGCCTCGCCGGCGTCTCCACCATCGGCAGCTGGTCGGCCGTGTACTACATGGTGCGCGTGCTGCTCGGCGTTCTAGTCAACGTCATCAAGTACGAGAAGCGTTTCCATACAACACCCTGGGCGGGCGGCTAATGGAAAGAATTCGCTGGATCGCCGCCGCCCTCTGTATTCTGCTGTTGCTGCAGATTATTCGCGCTGTCCGTCGCGAGCACATTCGCGTCGAGTATTCCATGGCCTGGTTCGGCGCGGCGGCGATTCTACTGGTGCTGTCTTTGTGGGACGCCGCCCTGCAGTGGCTCGCCCTAGCCCTCGGAATCGAAGATGTTTCCTTCGTCCTCATGCTGCTTGCCGGTCTGGTTTTCCTGTTCACGTTCTTTAGGCTGACGATCGAAGTCTCCACCTTGAAGGATCACAACATCCTGGTCAGCCAAAAGGTCGGCATGCTCGAGTGGGAAATCCGCCGCCAAGAAGAGGCGCTACGGAAGTTGCGGGACAAGGCGGGAGACAAGTGAAGATCCTGTACGACGCCGCGCCGCTGTTGATGCGCAGCGCCGGCGTCAAGAACTACCACTACGCCGTGCTCCAACGCCTGCTGGCGACGTTCCCGGCCCAGCAACTCAGGATGTTCCCCTACTTGCGCCGTATCGGCGTCAACGTCAACGAACGATCGAACTTCTCCAGCGTGTATTCCTGGCCTCGGCTGGCGGGCGTCCTGGCCTCCAATCGCTTCCATATTCCGTTCGCCCATCCACAGGCGGTCGGCGTCGATCTGTTCCATATCACGCCCCACGTGTTTCATCCGCCAACGAAACCCGTGCTGACGTCGATGATCCACGACGCGACTCCACTGACCCACCCTGACTGCCATCAGAGCCCCACCATCGAGCTGTTTCAGTGGTTCGTCGAACACACGATCCCCAAACTGGCGGCCGTCATCGTGCCCTCGCACGCCGTGAAGCAAGACCTCATCACCAAAGTTGGCATGCACTCGACCACGATCGAGGTGATTCACCACGGAGTCGACGAAGACTTCTTCGAGGTTTCGCCCGAGCAGCTCGCGACGGCCCGGCGCAGCTACGGCCTTCCCGACGAGTTTGTCCTTTTCGTCGGCTCGATGGAACCGCGCAAGAACCTGATCCGCCTGGCCGAAGCCCATGCCCAACTGCCTGAAAGCTTGCAGGCTCGCTTCCCCTTGGTGGTTGTTGGATCCGCCGGTTGGCACAATAATGAGATCCGCACCGTGTTGGAGAAATCGAAGCACGTCCGCCTCGTGGGCTACGTTTCGCGCGCGCTGCTGCCCTCGGTCTACGCCTGCGCCTCGCTGTTTGTTTTCCCGTCTCTCTATGAGGGATTCGGCATGCCTTTGCTCGAAGCGATGGCCGCCGGCACGCCGGTGATTACGTCGAGCATCTCCGCGATGCCGGAGGTCGTCGGTGAGGCAGGCGTCACCGTTGATCCCTACGACGCCGACGAGATCCGCGAGGCGATGCGCTCGATGCTCGAAGACACGAACGCGGCCGCCCAACTCGGCGCTCGAGGTCGCGACCGCGCTCGCGTCTTCACCTGGGACCGCACAGCCGCACTGACCTGGGAGTTTTTTGAACTAGCGGCCAATTCGTAAGGACAGAAGCAAGACATGCCCCACCGCATTTG
Organism: Acidobacteriota bacterium; assembly: GCA_027592785.1. Classification (GTDB taxonomy): domain Bacteria; phylum Acidobacteriota; class Terriglobia; order Bryobacterales; family UBA6623; genus CAMPKL01. Next base: position 6,060 of record JAQCLD010000043.1, on the reverse strand, counting down.
GATCGCAATACTGCTCGCCGTCGCCGGCCTCGCCTGCTCCTCCGTTCAACCTCGGGAAGTCCGTGTCGAACGCTTGCTCGACGCACCCATCGTCACGCCCGCTATCGATCCGAGCATCGGCGAAAACATCCAAGGTCCATCGATGATTCGCGTACCCGATTGGATTGAGAACCAGCTCGGCCGCTACTACCTGTACTTCGCCGACCACAAAGGAGCCTACATCCGCTTGGCGTACGCGGACAACGTGCTGGGGCCCTGGACCATCCACGAACCGGGCAGCCTACAGATCGCAAAATCCTACTTCCCCACCGAGCCGCCGCCCGTCGACGAGGAACTGTTGGAGATCGCTCAGCAACGTCGGGCCGCGGAGTACGGGAACAACAACTTGCCCCATTCGCTTGTGTTGGAATTCACCGCGCCGCACATCGCCTCTCCCGACGTTCACGTCGATGAGGTGCGGCAGCGCATCGTGATGTATTTCCACGGTTTGGAAGCATTCGCAAAACAGTCCACACGGGTGGCGCTTTCCGAAGACGGCATCGACTTCCAAGCCTTGCCCGAGGTCCTTGGCCGAACGTATCTGAGAACCTTCGAACACGAAGGCTTGACCTACGGCATCGCCATGCCCGGCCAGATCTACCGTTCGCAAGACGGGCTTACGAACTTCGAAGAAGGTCCCTTGCTGTTCAACCCCGACATGAGACACTGCGCCCTACTCAAGCGCGGGGACACACTTCACGTCTTCTGGACTCAAGTAGGCGAAGCGCCCGAGCGAATCCTACTCAGCACAATTGATCTCTCGCTGCCCTGGACTGAATGGAAGGAAACGCCGGGTGTCGAGGTCTTGCGCCCCGAGCGCGACTGGGAAGGTGCCGACCGGCCAATCGCACCTTCGATCCGCAGCGTGGCTTACGAGCGCGTGAACCAATTGCGCGACCCGGCGATCTTCGAGGAAGACGGCAAAGTATATCTGTTGTACGCAGTCGCGGGCGAGAACGGCATTGCCATCGCGCAAGTACACGGGTTGAACTAGCGCAGTCCCTGGTACAGGCGTTTTTCAAAGCCCTGCAGCGTCTCGATGGCTTCGGCGTCGTAGAACGGCATGTATTGCATCGGGTGAATTTAGACACCGTGGGTGAGCCTCACGGTTCCTTGCTTGCCAACCGTGCCCCTCAGAGCTCTCCTAGGTTTCGCCTAGGGATCTGCTTGCTTTCGCTCTCAGTACATTCTTCTAGGGTTTTTGTCCTTTGCAGAGGGGGTAATTACTGTAGTTTGCCGGCGGTTCTCGGCTCTTAGTCTGAAGAGGCAAACATGCTTAGGAGGTGTCCCCCCACGCTCGCTTAAGGAAATTGAAATACCAATGCTCCCGTACAAATCTGCAACGCCCAAGAACTTCATTCTGGCTTGCGTGGCCTGCTTCTTAGCCCCCCTATTGGCGCCCACGCAGATGCTCGCACAAGGCATCGCCTTCATATCCGACCGCGACGGCAATTACGAAATCTACACGGCCAACGCGGACGGCACTTCGCCCAAGAACCTGACGAACAACGCCGCCTTCGACTACAACCCCGAGTGGTCGCCCGACGGCTCGAAGATCGTCTTCGAGAGCGATCGCGCCGGCGATAACGAAATACACGTCATGAACGCGGACGGCAGCTCGCCAGTCAATCTAACCAACGACACCGACTTCGACTTCAACCCACATTGGTCGCCCGAAGGCTCCAAGATCCTCTTCGAGAGCTATCGCAACTCCTTCTTCGACAACCTCTACGTGATGAACGCCAACGGCAGCGGGTTGGTCCAGCTCACCGACAACAACGCGAACAACTACGATGCGCAGTGGTCGCCCGACGGCTCCAAGATCCTCTTCACGTCCGATTCGACGGGCGACGAAGAAATCTGGGTCATGAACGCCAATGGAAGTTCGCCCGTCAACATCACCAACAACTCGGCTTCCGACTCGCGTGCCTACTGGTCGCCGGACGGAACGCGGATTCTGTTCATCTCTGACAGAGACGCCTTCGACTCAGAGGTCTACGTGATGAACGCGAACGGCGGTTCGCCGACAAACCTCAGCAACGCCGTTGGCTTCGACTGGAACGCCAGGTGGTCGCCCGACGGCAGCAAGATCTCGCTTGAGAGCTTTCGCGACTTCAACTTCGAGATCTACGTAATGAAGGCCGACGGCAGCGGGGTCGTCAATGTCACGGAAACCCCCAGCAGCGACGAGTTCAACGCACACTGGTCGCCAGACGGCACAAAAGTCGCCTTCGATTCGATCGGTTCGTCAGACTACGAGGTCTTCTCGGCCAGCGCCAGCGGCGGCACACTGGTCGACCTCACCAACAGCACGGCGAACGAGTTTGAGCCCGTGTGGATGGGCGGACCGGGAACGCAGCCGCCGCCCGACGGTGGGGGCGCCAGCGCCGAAGAACTGTTAATCCAACTCATCAGCGAAGTCGAAGCGTTGCCTAGCAGCGGCGTCAACCGTGGCCAAGCGAACGCACTGGCCCAACAGTTGAAGAGCGCCCTCAGAAGTGTGCAGGGAACCCGCGCCGCGTCGGCCTGCGACAAGATCGAGAAGTTCATCGACGACGTGGATAAGAAGTCGCCGCGCTTCATCGCTTTCCCTGTTCGCGACGACTTGGTCGCTAAGGCCGAGGCCATCCTGGTGGCTCTCGGTTGCGGCGCCTAACGACGAGCGCCCCGCCGCCGTCACCGGCGGGGCGCTTGTCGCATTCGCGTTTTCCAGCGCTTACACCTGATATGCTCTGCGCATGCGCGCGGTATTTGCTCTTCTCCTCTTGCTCTCTTCGCTGCCCCTGCAGGCCCAGACCATCGGCGACTTCTTCGATAGCTTCACCGCTGAATGGGTACGCGGCAACCCGAGTCTCGCTACGGGTCTGCGCTACTTCGAAGGCGAGGAGCAGGACCGTCTCGATCGGCAGATCACCCCGTTTACGCAAGCCTACGACGCCGAACGCACCGCGCTGGCCAGACGCGGGCTTGGGCAACTGCGCGGGTTTGAGCGCGCGGGGATGACCGACGTCCAACGGGTCTCCGCGGACCTGCTCGACTGGCAGCTGCAAGCGATCGTGGATGCCGAGCCGTTCTCGGACTACTCTTTCCCGCTGAATCAATTCCGCGGCGCGAACACGGCGCTGCCCTCCTTGTTGATGCGCATCCATCCGCTTGCCAATGAGCGCGACGCCGAAAACTACGTAGCCAAGCTCGGACAAGTCGCCGGGCGCATGAACCAGGCCATCGCCGAGACCGAGCGTATCGGAGCCAAGGGGATCATCCCTCCACGCTACATATTGGACGCGACGATCAAACAAATGCAGCGCTTCGCCGATCCGTCGCCTGGGCAGAACCCGATCGCAACGACCCTGGCGCAAAAGATGGAAGCCGCTCCCGCGATCAGCGCGGAGAAGCGTGCCGCACTCTCCAGGCAAGCCGAGACCATCATCGCCGAACAGGTTTATCCAGCCTGGCGCAAGGCCATCGCTCTGCTCGAATCGCAGCTGCCCAAAGTCGCCGCCGAGAAAGGTCTCTCCGAGTACGAGGGCGGTGCAGCGGCCTACGCCAATCGGCTGCGCTACTACACGACCACGCAGCTAACCGCCGGCCAGATCCACGAGATCGGGCTCAAGGAAGTCGCGCGTATCGAAGGCGAGATGGACAAACTGTTCCGCCAACTCGGCCGCACCGACGGAACGATCGCCGAGCGCATGGCGAAGCTCGAAGCCGATCGCATGTATCCCGAGCCGCTATCGGAGGCGACCCGGGCACAGGTCATGAAGGACATCGAAGCGATCGTCCGCGATTCGCAGAAACGCTCTGAATCTCTATTCGACAAACGGCCGAAGGCGCCGCTCGAAGTGCAGCCGACACCGACTTTCATGGAGAACAATGCCGCGGCGAACTACACGCCGCCGACCGCGGACGGCTCGCGCCCCGGCATCTATCAATACCCGCGGCGGCGCGATCGCATGTCGAAGGTGAGTCTTCGCTCGGTCACTTATCACGAGGGCATACCAGGGCATCACTTCCAAATCGCCCTGCAAGTAGAAAACACCGAGCTACCGCGCTTCCGGCAGATCGGCGCTTTCGGCGGAATCTCAGCATTTTCTGAAGGCTGGGGACTATACGCCGAGCGTTTGGTTGCCGAGCAGGGCTGGTATGACGATGACCCCGAGGGGCTGCTCAACGCGCTCGACAGCCAGTTGTTTCGCGCTCGCCGTCTGGTCGTCGACACCGGCCTGCACTCAAAAGGCTGGACGCGTCAACGGGCCGTTGACTACGGGATCCCCGTCAGCGAAGTCGAGCGTTACGTCGTACTGCCAGGCCAAGCCTGTTCGTACATGACTGGCCAACTCAAGATTGTTGAGTTGCGCGAGAAGACCAAGGCGGCGCTCGGCGATAAGTTCTCGCTGCAAGAATTCCACAACGTCGTCCTCGACACCGGCATGGTTCCGTTGGAACTGCTGGAGCAAGAGGTCGACCGCTACATCGCCTCGAAAGGCTAACGCCGAGTTACGCTACCCCCACCAAGTTTCGCCGGGGGCTAGGTTGGCGCGGGCGACGTCTTCGTTGATTTCGATGCCGTAGCCGGGTTTGTCGGTGATGGTGTGATAGCCGCCCGCGATGATGGGGCCGTCGTGGATTACGAGGTCTTGCCACCAGTCGATGTATTTGGCGAGTTCGTGGATGCGGAAGTCGCGCATGGAGGCGCCGGCATGGCAGGAAGCGATAGTGCCGATGGGACTGGCCGGGTTGTGGGCTGCGGTCCAAATGTAATTCTGTGCGGCGAGGTCGTGGATGCGTTTCGATTCGAGCAGGCCGCCTGATTTGGGTATGTCGATGTGCACGACGTCGCAGCCGCGCACGTCGATGAGCCGTTTGAAGCCGTCGCGTCCGTAGAGGTTTTCGCCGGTGCAGATGGGCACTTCACTGGCGTGCGTCACGTGTGCCATGGCGTCGGGGTTGCCGGGAGGGACGGGGTCTTCGAGCCACATCGGGTTGGCGGGCGCAATGGCCTTGGCCATGTTGATGGCGTCGCGGACGTCATACTTCCAGTGCGCTTCAACGCCGAAGTCGATGTCGGGGCCAAGCTCGTCGCGCACGACCCCGATGGCGGTCTCAATGCGGCGCAGGTCTTTGATGGTGAGGTCGCGTGTGAAGCGGTCGTGACCGATCTCGGAGTAGTTCGGATCGGAGACGCGCGGAATGCCGTCACCTTGCACCTTGAACGCCGTCCAGCCGAAGGGCTCGGCTTGCGCCGCCTGGAGCTGATCGCGCCAAGCCTGCATGTCGCCGACTGGCTGAGCCGTCTGCAGCGTGCGGTAGAAGCGTATCTTGTCGCGGAACTTGCCGCCGAGCAGAGTGACGGCGGGCGTGTTGAGAATCTTCCCGGCGAGATCCCACAGAGCGATCTCGATGCCGCTGGCTGCCGTGACGGTTAGGCCACCGATGGCGCCTTGGCCGGCCACGCTCATAAGCATCCAGGTGTAGAGCTTGTCGACGTTGAGCGGATCTTCGCCGATGATCAACGGCTTCAGTTCTTTGAGCGCGAACTCTTTAACGCCTGAGCCCCAATAGGCTTCGCCGATGCCGGAGATGCCGGCGTCCGTTTCGATCTTGACGAGGTTCCAATCCCATGTGCCGCGAACAACCATAATTTTTACGTCGGTGATTTTGACCTTGCCACGAAGCTGTGCGGCAAGGCGATGCAAGGGCAGTGTGCCGGCGGTCGCGATGGCGGCGGAAGTCTGCAGAAATTCGCGTCGTTTCATGAGGTGTGCTCCACCGGCGCATTGTACGCTAATGAAGCGAAATGGAAGGGACCGACTACCTTACCGTCGCGGCTCGGACGCGCGAGAACGCGCGGCGATGGATGCTTCGGCGAGGTTTGGCCCTGGGATGGACCATGGGCTGGAGAGTTGGCGAAGAGATCGCTTCCTGACGGGCGCGGCTGCGCTTGGACAAGCGCATTGATGTAAAGTACCGCCGCCCGACGGGCCTTCTTGCCGTAATAACAAGAAAACCCGCCGGAACGGC
>JAQCLD010000156.1 GCA_027592785.1 Acidobacteriota bacterium | reverse complement strand
TCGACCGCAAAACCGCACGTCGCAAGTTCGGCTATAAACAACCAAGTATCACGCGGTCAAAGAACTAGTTTAGCCAAGAACGGCCCGAGTGTGACCAAACCGGTTCGTTGACAATGACCCTGCGCTGCGACCAAAAGAAAAAGCCGGCCGGATTTTCATCCAGCCGGCTTCCTTATCGATTCTGGGAAGGTGTGCCTAGCGTTCCGCTACTAAGCGTTCTTTCTGCTCGATTGGATCGCCTTGCAGCAACGCTGCCGCCTGCGGCAGTGCTTCTAACGCCTTCTCCACATCCGGATCCAGTTCGTAATAGACCTTCTCGCCCTCATCCACGTCGTAGGCGGATATGTAGACGGCCCGTTTAATGAAGCGCTTAATGTAGTCCAAGTTCGCTTCAAATTGCTCGTCGGTAAGCGCGACTTCTTCTTTGGCCAGGAAGTTTTTGAAACTCTCCACCACTTCTGTCGACGGGTTCCAGCCGGCAGGTAGATCCGTGCGGTCCAGCGTGAATTGCTGGGCGAAATTCTCAAACGCGAACTCCGTCCGCAGCTTGATTTCCACATCGTTCATGCGGCGCTGTTCTAACTCGAGGTCCGGCGTAATGCCGCCGCCGCCGTATACTTGACGGCCGTGGTCAGTGAGCCGCACTTCGTCGCGCGTCGGCTTGTAGTGCTCGCTGCACGGGTCGCCGTAGTACTCGACCATCGAAACGCCGTTATAGCTCCGCTGAATCGCTCGGCCGGTCGGCGTGTAGTAACGCGCCGTCGTCAACGCTAATCCCGACGTGCTCGAACGGTTCCCCAACGGAAACACCGTCTGCACCAGCCCCTTGCCGAACGTCGGCGTACCGATGATCAGCGCCCGGTCATGATCCTGCAGCGCCCCGGCAACGATCTCAGCAGCGGACGCCGATTCGCAATTCACCATCACCACAATCGGATAGCGCGTCCCGCTGTCAGACTTCTGAGCCTTGTAGACTCGTTCGGTCGAGGAGCGTCCATGATGCGAGACGATCGTCTGGCCCTTCTCCAAGAACTTCTCGGAGACGTAGACGCCTTGGCTCAGCAATCCGCCCCGGTTACTTCTCAAGTCGAGCACCAGACCCTTGAGGGTCGACTCGTCCATCGCCTCTAACGCCTCGTCCAATTCCTTGCCGGTGTTCTCGTTGAACGACTCAATCTTCACGAAGCCCACGTCCGACCGCAGCTTGAATGAAACCGGCACGCTCGGCCGCGGAATTGACGCACGGATCACCTTGACCTTCACCAGGCCTTCGCGCCCCGGACGCTCGTAGCCAATCTCAACCTCCGTGCCTTCCGGTCCGCGCAGATTGTTGGCCACTTCCGTCGTGTTCAGCCCTTCCATCGGCTTGCCGTCGACTTCGACAATCACGTCGCCTGGACGCAATCCCGCACGATAAGCGGGTGTATGCGGAAACGGCGCACCGACGACGGTTTGCCCGTTGCGCGGCTGGATCGTCATGCCCACGCCGGCATAGCGCCCGCGCTGGTCTTCCCGCATTCGCTCGAACGATTCCGGATCCCAGAAACTGGAGTGCGGATCCAGCGCCATCAACATGCGCGGAATGGCGCCCTGGTAGACGGCGGCCTCCGGCTCTACTTCGTCGGCGAAATTGTCCTCAACGATGGACAAAACTTCGCTGAACTGCTTGAAGCTGTCCTTGACGTCGGCTTCAGAAGCAGCCGCCGCGGTGCTGATCCGCGGTCCCAGCAGGCCTCCGGCCAGCGTACACGCCAGAACAGTGGCGGGCAAAGCCCAATACTTTCTTAGTTTCATCAACTTACCTACCGGCCAGTCGCGCCTCCGGAATGCAGGCGAAATCAGTATAACAGCACTCCCCGGCAGTCTCGGACCAGTCGCCGCCGCCATCCCCTTCAACGCCCGCACCCTCCACCGCCACCCGCCGGGAACTGCCCCTACGCGGACTGGAAGCTGTAAAAGAATCACCGTTCACGCACGCCCTAGCGTCCTGTGCGGACAACGGACGTCGCCAGGGACTGGCTTGGATTTTCGCGCCCCACGAAATCAGCCCCTTAGCCCTGAACGTCGCCCGCGAAAATCCGTGCCTGTACCTTTCCCGAGTTGCCCTGCGCGCCCGAAGGATTATTTCACAGCTTCCCGTCCCACGGGGCTCATGACTAGGCCAGGCCTTCTAGCCCTGGTAAACGCGAACCTCGCCGTGTGCCGCCGCCATCCCGCTCTACGCCCACACCCTCCACCGCCGCCCGCCGGGGACTGTCCCTACGGACTGTCCCCCCACCGCGCGCAAATCTCCAGCCCCCTTCTGGGGGCTTGCCAATGTATTCTGTACCTTCGTGCCCGACACTCCCGGCAACCCCGAAGCAATCCAGCAGTTCATCACCCGCTGGAAATCCGCCGACGGCTCCGAACGCGCCAACTGTCAGCCCTTCCTCAAAGAACTCTGCGCGGTTTACGATCTGCCTCAACCGCAGCCCGCCGTCGCGAGAGCCGCCGATAACTCCTACGTTTTCGAGCGACACGTCACGTTCAAGAATCCGGACGGATCGGAGAATCCCGGCTTCATCGACCTCTACCGCCGCGACGCTTTCGTCTGCGAAGCCAAGAAGACCGGCAAGGTCATCGGCAGCCAAGCGTGGGATGCCGCCATGATCCGCGCCCACAATCAAGCCCAGCGCTACGCCCGCGCCCTGCCGGCCGCCGAAGGCCGTCCGCCCTTCCTGGTCATCCTCGACGTCGGACGCGCCATCGAAATCTACTCCGAGTTCAGCCGCTCCGGCGGCGCCTACGTCCCCTACCCAGATCCGCGCTCGCACGTAATCCCGCTCGACGACCTCGCCAAAGACGAAGTCCGCGAACGCTTGCGAGCCGTGTGGCTCGACCCGCTCAGTCTCGACCCCTCGCTGCGTTCCGCCCGCGTCACCAAGGTCATCGCCGCCGACCTGGCCAAACTGGCGACAAGCCTCGAAGGGCAAGGTCACCCGGCAGACTCGGTCGCCGCCTTCCTGATGCGTTGCCTGTTCACGATGTTCGCCGAGGACATCGGTTTGCTCCCTGGCCGCAGCTTCGCCGAACTGCTCAAGGAGTCGCTCGACAAGCCCGAGCATTTCCGGCACCTTGTCCCCGGTCTGTGGAAGGCCATGAACGATGGCGGCTTCTCCGCCCAGATTCGCGACAACGTGCTGCGCTTTAACGGCGGCCTCTTCGCCGATCAACAAGTGCTGCCGCTCGACAAGAAGCAGCTGATATTGCTGAGCTACGCCGCCGAGCAAGATTGGCGCGACGTCGAACCCGCCATCTTCGGAACGCTGCTCGAACGCGCCCTGGACCCGGACGAACGTCACAAACTCGGCGCACACTACACGCCGCGCGCCTACGTCGAACGCTTGGTCATGCCAACCGTCATCGAGCCGCTGCGCAAGGACTGGGAAGACGTGCGCACCGCCGCCTTCGTGCTCGACCAACAAGGCAAGCGGAAAGAGGCGATCGCCGAACTGCGCGACTTTCATCGCGATCTATGCAAGCTGTGCGTGTTGGACCCCGCTTGCGGCTCGGGCAACTTTCTCTACGTCACGCTCGAACACCTGAAGCGCCTCGAAGGCGAAATCTTCAATACGCTCGACGATCTCGGCGACACCCAGCACCGACTCGAGGAGACGGGTGTGACCGTCGACCCGCACCAGATGCTTGGGCTCGAGTTGAACCCGCGCGCCGCCCGCATCGCAGAAGCCGTTCTATGGATCGGGTACCTGCAGTGGCACTACCGCACGCGGGGCGACGTGGACCCGCCCGAGCCGGTCCTCAAGGACTTCCACAACATCGAGCACCGTGACGCCGTGCTCGCCTGGGACGATATCGAGTTCGTGACCGACGAGAAGGGCATCCCGGTCACGCACTGGGACGGCAAGACGATGAAGCGTCATGCGGTTACCGGCGAGGAAGTGCCCGACGAGACAAAGCAGATCGCGGTCGAGCGCTACGTCAAGCCGCGCAAAGCCAAATGGCCGGACGCGGATTTTGTGGTGGGCAATCCTCCGTTCATCGGCGCGGGGCCGATGAGGGCGGCGCTCGGCGACGGCTATGTCGAGGCGCTGCGCAAGACTTACCCGGATGTGCCCGAGTCATCGGACTACGTGATGTATTGGTGGCATACCGCTGCTGGACTAACACGCGGCGGCAAGATCCGCCGCTTCGGTCTCATCACGACCAACAGTCTCCGCCAGACTTTTAATCGACGGGTCGTGCAGCTTCATCTCAAAGACAAGAAGCCGTTGTCGCTTGTTTTCGCGATCCCTGATCATCCTTGGGTGGACGAATCCGACGGTGCCGCCGTGCGCATTGCCATGACCGTAAGTGAAGCGGGCGAGAAGGTTGGATTGCTACAAACCGTCGTAGGCGAATCGAAGAATGGCGGCGAAGGTGTAGCGGTCCGGCTTTCCGGCAAGACGGGCAAGCTGCACGCCAACTTGAAGGCGGGGGCCAACCTTCCTTCAGCTGTTGAGCTCCGGGCGAACGGAGGAATGGCATCTCGCGGAGTTCAACTAATCGGCGGAGGTTTTATCGTTACCCCCGAAGAGGCGACGACTCTTGGTCTCGGCCGCATTGCTGGTCTGGAGAATCACATTCGTCTTTATCGCAATGGTCGTGACTTAACGCAGCAGCCGCGTGGTGTGATGGTAATCGACCTCTTTGGCCTCTAAGCTGACGAGGTGCGGAGACGATTTCCTGAGGTCTATCAATGGGTTCTTGGGCGCGTGAAGCCCGAACGGGATCAAAACAACCGCAAGAGTTATCGGGATGCGTGGTGGATCTTCGGCGAGCCGAGGCGAGAGCTTCGACCCGCCCTGGCTGAGCTTCACCGTTACATCGCCACTGTCGAGACGAGCAAACACCGCTTCTTTCAGTTTCTAGACAAGTCGATATTGCCCGACAACAAACTCATAGTTATCGCGCTGGAATCTCCAACTGACCTCGGTCTTCTCTCCAGCCGCGTCCATGTCGGCTGGGCCCTCGCAACCGGAAGCACTTTGGAGGATAGGCCCGTCTACGTGAAAACTCGCTGCTTCGAGACCTTCCCCTTCCCCGAGACCACCGAACAACAACGCACCAGCATAGGCGACCTCGCCGAACAAATCGACGTGCGCCGCAAGAAACGCCAAGAGCTCCACCCGAAGCTCAAGCTGACCGACGTCTACAACGTTCTCGAAAAGCTCCGCACAGGCGAAGAGCTAACCGACAAAGACAAACAGATCCACGAACAAGGCCTGGTCACCGTCCTCGCCGAACTCCACGACGAACTCGACGCCGCCGTGCTCGACGCCTACGGCTGGGCGGACCTCGCCCCCGCGCTCGTCGGCAAACCCGGTGGCCTGACGCCCTCGCACAACAAGACGCCCGAGCAGGAAGAAGCAGAGGAAACCCTGCTCGAACGCCTCGTCGCCCTCAACGCCGCACGCGCCGCCGAAGAGGTCCGCGGCGTGGTGCGCTGGCTACGCCCCGAGTTCCAAAACCCAAAGGGCCCCGCCCAACGCCAAACGCTCATCCCCGACGACGCCCCCGCCGTCGCCGCTGGCCCCGCCGTCAAACGCCCCTGGCCCAAGACTCTCGCCGAACAATTCCGCGCCATCCGCGAACTCCTCGCCGAACAGCCCGCCCCCGTCGCCCCCGCCGACCTGGCCCGCTGCTTCAAACGCGCCCAAACCAAACGCGTCTCCGAACTCCTCCAAACCCTCGACTCTCTCGGCCAAGCCCGCCAGAGCGAGGGGCGCTACAGCGCGTGATCCCCGGGCTCGCGCCCAGGGCTCTTGACTACTCCGCCCCCTGCAGGGGCTCCCAGAGGCGCTTTTCGTCGGAGTCGATTTCGTTGCGCTTGAGCAGCGAGACGAGTTCGTCTTCGAAGGTGCGGCGGCGGTGGTGTTCTTCCTGGCGTGCGATGTAATCCCAGACGACCGTCAATTGCGAGTGACTCACGCTAAAAGCCGAGTATCCGCGTTGCCAAGCGAAATGCGGGTCGAGTTCGCGCCTCATCCACCCAGACGAGTTCGTCTTGAGCTTGCGCATCAGGTCGGCTAACGCCTGAGACGGGGCCAACCGCACCAACAGATGAACATGTTCGAGACCGCCATTCACGATATGGGCGCACCCGCCCTCAGCTTTGACTAAGGCAGTCAAGTAGGCGTGAAGACGGGTCCGGACGGCGGCGGTGAGCCTCTTCTCGCGGTTCTTCGTCGCGAACACGACATGAACCAACACGTTGGTTAACGTGTGGCTCAAAGCTCGCGCCAGCTTAGCCCCACAGGGGCGAAAGAGTCAACGGCCCCGCCGGGGCTGTCGGCGCAATGTGAAAAGATCCCCATGAGCGCAAAGTAGAAAGATCCCCTTCA
>JAQCLD010000003.1 GCA_027592785.1 Acidobacteriota bacterium | reverse complement strand
AAGGTCTTCTCTTTGAAGGGGATCTTTCTACTTTGCGCTCATGGGGATCTTTTCACATTGCGCCGACAAAGGATCGGGCGGCGTTGCGGTATATTACGATTGCGTGTACTCTACCCGCGCCCTAATGCGGGAATCCAGCCGACAGGCTCAAGTCAGCCTCGCCTCTCGGGTGAAACGTGGACTTTGACCAGCTCCATACCTTCCTCGAGATTGTCCGCCTGAAGAGTTTTTCTAAGGCGGCTCAGACGTGTTTTCGAACGCAGCCGGCGATTTCCGCGCAAATCCGTCAGATGGAGCAAGAACTCGGAACGCAGTTGTTCGAGCGTTTCGGAAGCCGCATTTCGCTAACCACGGCCGGCAAGATTTTCACCGAGTACTCGCAGCGAATCCTAGAAACCAAGGGTCAGGCTTTCGACGAGATACGTGAGCTGGAGAAGGTTCCCCGGGGGCAGCTAATCATCGCCGCCAACGAGGCGACCTGCCTCAAGGTTTTGCCCTCGGTATTCGCGAACTATAAGAAGCACTACCCGGGCATCCGGTTGCAGGTCGTGCGCTCGTACGGATCGAAGACGGTGCAGGGAGTCCTCGATAACTCCGTGGACTTCGGTATCGCCCAAATTCCGATACAAGACAAAAAGGTGGAAGTTGTGCAGGTCCACACCGACGAGATCTGCCTGATGGTGGGCAAAGATCATCCCTTGGCGGGCCGCCCCAAAGCCAGCGCCGAGGCGATTGTGGATTACCCGTTGCTGTTGCCCAAGAGCGGCAGAACCAGGAGCCGGATTAACGAGTTTCTAGAAGACTACGAAGACTACATTAAGATCTCGATGGAGTTAGAGTCGAGCGAGATGCTGAAGCAGTTTGTCGTGGCTGACTTGGGAATCGGCTTTATGGCGATGTCCCATGCTCGCGAGGAAATCGCCGCGGGCGAGCTGATCGCCTTGCGATTAGAGCCGCTGCCGATGACCCGCACGATTGGCTTGATCTATCGGAAGGACAAGGCTTTGTCTCGGGCGGCGATTGGGTTTATTGAGACGGTTGCAGCGTTTGCGAGGGAAGCGGACAAGGCCGCGGCCGAAAAGCCGAAGGCGCCGGCCGCGCCCGCGCGCAAGTCGAGGGCGTCATGAAGTGGGTCGGTAGAACCTGTTTTGTTCGGGTTGCGTCTGCGCAGGGCGACAGGATTTACCGCTCGCTGGACGAGCTACCCGAGGATCTGCGCGAGCAAGCCCGGCTGGCACTGGAGGGCTCTAACGCCGAGACGATTTTGATCGCCGATCCAGAGTCTTACGAGCGCATTGTCAAAAGCGGCGGGGCTACGCCTGCCGAATTGCCGTGGCTGCGACCCGCCAAGCAGACCGAGGATGCTACGGCAGTAAGTCCGGCCGCGGAGCCGCAGGCGGACAGCCAGTGGAAGATCGTTCTGGGCGTCGGAATCGTGGGGATCCTGGCGTTGTGGGCTATTTGGCTGTGGGCTGTCCAAAGCGGTATGTCGTAAAGCCCGACAGGAGCTTTGGGTAGAAATCGGTCGACTTCTGCGGCATCACTACACCTGAGAAAGAGATGTGCGCGACATCTTTGATGTCAGCAGGGCGCAACAGAAAAGCCGCTTGCGACGCGCCTGAGGCTACTTCGGCGATGGCGTTGGCGAAGCCTCGAACATAGCGGATGCCCTTCAATTCCCGGACGTCATCTTCGGAAAGGCCCGCAGCCTCTCCGATGAGCGCTCTGTGGAGCAGGACGACATCGAGGCGCTTTTCCGCCTCGGAGAGCCCCTCGAGAATATCTTGCAAGGCGCCTGGTTTGGGGGTCAGGAGATAGCGCCCGTCGTCGCCGGCCAGGACCAATCCGATTGCCGCGCCGCTGTGCGGCTCCGCTTCCAGCGCCTGCCGCAGAGCGTCATCGGTTGCCAGGCGTCTAATTTCGAAGCGCCGGGATGCCTGCTCAAGGAGTTGCCCACGCTCGAAATCCGGCAGATCCGACAGCACCCTGTGAGTGGCCAAGACGACGAGCCCGGGGGAACTGATGTTGACCAAAGTCACCATGACTTGCGAGGCGCCGGGCGTTTCGGGATGCTCGAGGCCATAAGCCAGGGCCGTTTCGTAGCGGTGATGACCGTCGGCGATGAGCAGCTTCTTGTCCGCCATCAGACGCTGAATCTCGGCGACCTGGCCGGGGTCGCTCATGCGCCAAACCTTGTGGGTGACGCCGTCTGGTTCGCGGGCTGCCATCAACGGCTGTCCAATCGCAGCGGCGTCCAGCAGTTCGTCGACGCGGCGGGTGGGGTCGTCGTAGAGGAATAAGAGCTGGCCGAAGTAGGATTGAGTCGCCTCGGTGAGCTTCCAGCGATCCATTTTTGGTCCGCTGTGGGTGAGTTCATGCCGATGGACGACGCCCTTGTCGTACTCTTCGACGTCGGTTAGCCCGATGAATCCTTTGCGGATTGTGTTGGCCCCTGTCTCGGGGTGATCGAATTCTTGGAAGTAGGCGTAGAAACCCGGATCGGGGTCCTGAGCGAGGATGCCCTGCTGAATCCATTCTTCAAGCGTGTCCGAAGCCCGCGAGTAGACGTTGTGCGCGCCGTCGTCGCCGTCCAAAGTTTGTCCCTTGATGAGCCGAACGAAGTTATTAGGGCTTGCTTGGAGGTATTGTTCGCGGAGCGCGTCGGGGATCTTGTCGTAGGGCTGGGTGACAAGAGTCGCCAGATCGCCCGCTTTCGGGGAGTAGCGATAGGGCCGAAACGGTGAGACTCGGGCCATCTGCACCAGCATAGCGAGACCGCGAACGACGTCGCGATGCTTCCGGTACGATGGGGCCTTGAGCATCGAGACGGAGTTTCTAGTTATCGGAGCGGGCGTCGCCGGTTTGCGGGCGGCGATCGAGGCCGCGCCAGCCGGGGACGTTTTGGTCTTAACCAAAGATCTCCTGACGGAATCGACCTCGGAGTACGCGCAGGGCGGCATCGCCGTGGCGCTGAGCGACGACGACGAAGTCAGTCTTCATGAACAAGACACGATCCAAGCCGGCGCGGGACTCTGCGACATCGACGCGGTTCGGGCGCTGGTAGCGGAAGGGCCAACCCAGATCGAGAAGCTGATCGAGTGGGGCATCGAGTTCGACAAGGACGGCGGCAAGTTGTCGTTTACGCGCGAGGGCGCACACAGCCGCAATCGCGTTTTGCACTGCCACGGCGACTCAACCGGACGAGAGATCGCCAGGACCCTCTATCACACGACGCGCTCGATCCCTAACATCAGCTACCGCAGCTTCTCCGCAGTCGTGGACGTCTTGCTCAACGAGCACGGAGAGGTCTGCGGCGTTGTGGCCTGGGACGAAAAGGAACGCCGGCTGATCCCCATTTACGCCAAAGCGGTGCTGCTGGCCACGGGCGGCCTGGGATGCGTCTATTGGGAGACGACGAACCCGAACGTGGCGACGGGCGACGGAATGGCAATGGCTTATCGGGCCGGGGCGCAACTGGCTGACTTGGAAATGGTGCAGTTCCATCCGACGGCCCTGTTTACAGAGGGCGCGCCAAGGTTCTTGCTCTCTGAGGCGCTGCGCGGCGAGGGCGCCCGGTTGCTCAACGCCGCCGGGGAACCGTTCATGCACAACTACGATGAGCGCGGCGACCTGGCTCCCCGCGACATCGTCTCCCGCGCCATCGTCGCCGAGTTGCGCCGCACGCAGTCCGGGCCAGCCTATCTCGACCTCACGCACCTCGAGGCGGAAAAGATTCCCAAGCGCTTTCCACGTATCTACGAGACCTGCCTGCTTTATGGGATCGACATTACCTTGAAGCCCGTGCCCGTTAATCCGGCCGCGCACTACGCCATGGGCGGTGTTTATACAGACCTGGCGGGCAGGACGACAATCCCCAGACTTTACGCGGCGGGAGAAGTAGCCTGCACGGGGGTCCATGGCGCCAATCGTTTAGCCAGCAACTCGTTACTGGAAGGACTCGTCTTCGGCGCCCGTGCAGGAGCGGCGATGAGCGAGTTTGCCGGTTCCGCCGTCGCGAGCGCAGCGATCGGCGATCGAGGCGACCCGGCTCCGCTGCCCGCCAACTCAGTCTTTGATCTCAGGCGGTTAGCTTGGCGCCGGGCGGGGATCGAGAGATCAGCCGAGTCGCTGCATGAAGGCGTACACGAGCTGGAACGCCTTTCGCCGCTGTTCCCTCCTGGTGTGATGCGCAATAACCGTCAAGGATTTGAGGCGGACAACATCAACCTGCTGGTCTCGCTGATTATCCAGTCGGCATTAGCGCGCGAAGAGAGTCGCGGCGCACACTATCGTTCCGATTTTCCCGAGCCGCGACCGGAGTACTGTCGCCACTCACGAGCCAAGATCGGCGAAGCTGTGCGCATCTAGCCGCGCCAGTCGGCTCGGTAGTTTTCCCGTTAATAAGACCGGCGACTCCCTGCGAGCAGGAGTTGCTCTAGTTGCGGCATAATCAGCCCTAATGTTCGGAATCCCCTTTTCCGGAGGATGGAGTCTTTGGAGCATCGGAAACCTCTTCCAGGTTCTGATGCTTATTCACTTCTTCCGCAATAGGCCCGAGTACTATTGGTTCTTTGTCATTCTCTTTCTCGGACCGCTAGGCGCCACGATCTACTTCTTTATGGAAGTGATGCCGGGAATGCAGTGGAAGCTTCCCGTTATCGCTCGGTGGGAGCGGAGCAGGAGAAAGCAGTGGTACGAGAAGCTGGTCAAAGAGAGTCCCTCGCAGGAAGCCCTTGGACAGCTGGCGGCCATCTGCGCGCTGGAAGGCAACCACTCGCGAGCGATCGAGCTGTACGCTGACGCATTGGAGCGGGATCCGGGCGACCACGAAAGCCGTTACGGAAGGGCGCGATCCTATATGGCCCTGCAGCAGACAGAGGATGCGGTCGCGGACCTGTCGTCGATAGTCACGTCCGAGCCGCACTTCAAGATGCATGCCGCTCAGTTAGCTCTCGCGGAGTCGTACGAGGCGCTCGCTCGTCCCGCCGAGGCCGCTGTGGTTTACCGATCTGTGCTTGAGCGCAATCCTGTTTCTGCCGCGAACTTCGGGCTTGGCAAGATCATGGCCGAACAGGGCGAGAAAGCGGAAGCGAGGCAGCTATTAGAAGAAGTCGTGTCGAAGCAAACCGGCTTGCCACGGTACCTGCGCAGGCAGGAGCGGCCCTGGGTGGCGAAAGCGAAGAAGTTGCTGAAAACGCTGCCTGCCTAAGCGGCGGCGTGTTACTCGACGACGCAGGATTGGGGAAGCGGTGTTGTCGACATAGTCAGCGTCTGCAAGGAGATTCTACCGCTGATGCCAGGTCGCTCGCCGTCGGCGTCAAAGCGCTTCACCGGCAAGGTCAGGTCGGTCTTGGCGTTCCTTCCAACCGTCAGCGAGATGCCGGCCTCCGCGGTGTAGGATTCCGATCCCCTGGGCTCGACGCTGACGTAGGCGGAACTGCCGGCGGAGTCCCATGACGCCAACCTGACGTCGCCGCCCTTTTCCTGAACCATGTAGAACGGATAGAACCGCAGCTCGGTGGTCCCCTGCGGGGCGTCCAGGGAGAATACGGTCATCGTATCGCCGGGAGCCATGTCCGCCGCCTGAAAGCACGAGAAGCGTTGTTGCCATGCCGGCTCATTTTCGGCCGCGCAAGTTTTCTCGCCGGTTGCCGAAACGCACCAGCAGGCAGGCTGTTTGGCGCAAGATTCGATGGGCAGCACCGACCCCTCGGCGTTGAGCGCAGCCGCTCCCCAGTAGACTGCGAAGGCGGCCGAGTCCTTTTGGAGCACTCCCAGCAACCCGCGGCGTTCATCGAGGGTGGCGGTAATGTTGACGCGGCGGTTGGCGGAAGTTGGGGCGGCGGCTTGTTCACTAGGCGCTGCGCGGCCCTTACGAGCCACGACCGCCTCCAGAGCCTCGACCGGCACGCCTTTGCTGGCGAGATCGGTGATGTCCCGCGGCTGGAGCACAGGGACTTCATCGGCCGATTCGATGACTTTGAAGATTAGCGAAACCGGCAAGCCGGTGTCAGCCATCCGCAGCAAGTCATCCTGAGTCAGGACGACGCGCTCTGCCTGCGCCCAGGCAATTGAAGTCAGCGCGGTCGCGATCAGGATCAGTTGCAGAAATCCTCGCACAAGCTGAGTCTAGCAAGGGATTCCGGGGCTATCGAGGGATAATCAAAGCAGATGAAGTCCGCGGATGAACTCGATATTGACTTTCTCATCGCCACCGCCCGCGAGGCCGGGGCGGCAATACTTGACGTCTATCGAACCGAGTTCGAGGTTGAGCACAAGGAGGATTCTTCGCCTTTGACGGAGGCCGACCTGCGCTCTCATCGAATTATCCTGAGCCGCCTTGGAGAGCGTTATCCGGATGTCCCGGTGCTCTCGGAAGAAAGCGGCGACAACGCTCCCTACGAAGTGCGCAGAGACTGGAACCTCTACTTCCTCGTCGACCCGCTCGACGGCACGAAGGAATTCGTCAAAAGGAACGGTCAGTTCACGGTCAATATCGCCCTGATGGAAAACGGCAGGCCGGTTGCGGGTGTGGTCTACACTCCCGACCTGGACTGGATGTACTTCGGATCGAAGGACGGTTCGTTCAAAACCGAAGGCGGAGGCGCCGCGATGCGGCTTGCGCCGCCTGCAAACCCGTCGAAGGAAAAGGTTGTGGTGGTCGGCAGCCGCTCGCATTCCACGCCGGAGATGGAAGCGTTCATCGAAGGGATGAAGCAAGACTACGGCGAAGTGGAGTTCATCGCCATGGGAAGTTCCCTGAAGCTCTGCACCGTGGCGGAAGGCAAAGCGGATATCTATCCGCGCCTAGGGCCAACAATGGAGTGGGATACAGCCGCGGCACACGCGGTGGTGACTCATTCTGGAAGGCGCGTCTTAGCCTGGGGTGAGGAGGATTTGGACCTTCCCTACAACAAGCCCGACTTGCTCAATGGCTGGTTTATCGTCCAGTAGCTGACATTTTCCCTACGTATCTCGGAGCCCCAACCCTAAGGAATACAATCGACTTATGCGCGCAGTTGTCCACGTTACACTCAAAAAAACAGTACTCGACCCCCAAGGCCGTACGATTCGTTCCGCGCTGAACAATTTCGGCTACACCAGGGTTCAGGACGTTCGACAAGGAAAATTCTTCGAGATTGAGTTCGAGCAGGGAACGGACGCGACCGAGGCTGAGGCCGAGGCGCAGAAGTTTGCACACGACGTCCTGGCGAATCCCGTAATCGAGGAGTTCACTGTCGAGTTTCAGGAATGAGGACGGCAGCTTATGTGCGGAATCGTCGGATATATCGGGCCTCTTGAAGCCACCCCCATCATCATTGACGGCCTGCGCCGTCTTGAGTATCGAGGCTACGATTCCGCCGGCATTGCAGTAGGCAACAACGGATCTGGGTACGCAGTCCGCAGGGCCGCAGGCAAACTGCGCATGTTGGAAGAAGCGATCCGCCTTGAGCCCGTTGAAGGCAAATGCGGCATCGGCCATACTCGCTGGGCCACTCACGGCCAGCCGACCAAAGAAAACGCACATCCCCACCGCGACGCCTCAGGCGACATCGTCGTCGTCCACAACGGAATCATTGAGAACTACCTGGATCTGCGCGCGCAGCTGAAGACCGAAGGGTACGTCTTCGTCACCGATACCGACTCGGAGATCATCGCGCACCTGCTCGACAAGTACAGCCGCAACAGCGGCGTCACGCTAGAGAGTGCGCTGATGGAGACGATTGAGCGGCTCCATGGCGTGTTCTCCTTGGCGACCGTGTCTCGCCGCGACCCGGGCAAGATAGTCGTTGCGCGACAAGGGCCGCCGGCGATCATCGGCCTCGGGCAAAACGAATACTTCGTGGCATCCGATACGCCGGCGATCCTGCACCACACGAGGGACATCATTTTTCTCGCTGATGGAGATATGGCCGTCTTGACGGCTGATGGAGTTCGGTTGACGAACTTCCAGGGCCAGGCCATTGAGCGCCCGGTTCAGCACGTCGCTTGGGATCCGGTGATGGCGGAGAAGGGCGGCTACAAGCACTTCATGCTCAAGGAGATGTATGAGCAGCCGCGCGCCGTCCGCGAGACGATGGTCAGTCGCGTGAATCGCCAGACGGGCGAAGTCTTTCTCGACAACCTGGGCATAACGCCTGACGAGATGAAGGAATTCCGCAGCGTGCGCATCGCGGCTTGCGGCACTTCATGGCATGCCGCTTTGGCTGGCAAGTTCATGATCGAGAAGTTCGCTCGCGTACCTGTGGAAGTCGACTACGGCAGCGAGTTCCGCTACCGCGACCCGATTTTAGACGACTCGGTATTGACGATCGTGATTACGCAGTCGGGGGAGACCGCGGACACGCTGGCTGCCCAGCGCGAAGCGGTTGCCAAGGGGTCGCCGACGATCGCGATTTGCAATGTGATCGGGGCCATGATCACGCGCGAAACGAAGGGCACGATTTACACGCACGCGGGTCCCGAGATCGGCGTTGCTTCGACGAAGGCGTTCACTTCTCAGTTGGCGGCGCTGTTCACGCTCGCGATGTATATGGGCCAAGTGAGGGGGCGTCTCGATGAGGCGGCGGCTCGCAAGCTAGTCGGCCAGCTTTTTGTTGTGCCGAACGAGATTGAAGAGGCTTTGCGCACCGCGCCGGAGTGCGAGGCATTGGCGCAGAAGTATCACAAGGCCAGCGACTTCCTGTTCCTGGGGCGCGGCATCCATTACCCGATCGCGCTGGAAGGCGCGCTCAAACTGAAAGAAATTTCCTACATCCACGCCGAAGGCTATCCGGCGGGCGAGATGAAGCACGGTCCCAACGCGTTGATCGATGAAGAACTGCCCGTGGTGGTCATCGCGACCTATGACCCCGAAGACGCGCTGAGCCGAACCCGTTATGAAAAGACGGTTTCGAATATTCAGGAAGTCCAGGCGCGTCGCGGCCGGGTGATCGCTATCGCCAATCGCGGCGATGAACAGCTCCGCGAAATGGTCGAGGACATCATCGAAGTTCCGGCCACGCACGAACTCTTGTTGCCGATGATCGAGATCGTTCCGCTGCAGTTGTTGGCCTACTACATCGCCGTCGTCCGCGGTTGCGATGTGGATCAGCCGCGGAATCTCGCCAAGAGCGTTACGGTCGAGTAGCGATAGAATTCGTGAGTGATTAACCGCCGCGCGAATCTTGCAGCAGCCTGTTACTTGCTGCTGCTGGGCGTTGGCGGCGCCGTTTTAGCCCAACTAGCCTGGAATAGCGTCACCCGCTACCAAAGCGGCTACGCGATCCACGCTGATCTTCCTACTGGACCGCCGTTAACTTCTCGTCTTGTCTTGGTCGTTCTTGATGGGGTTCGCGTCGATGCGGCGGCGGGCATGCCGCAACTGCAAGCCCTGGCGTCGAGGGGTTCGTCGGGCGTTGCGATTGCCGAACTGCCGTCGCTTTCGAATCCAGGACGAGCCACGCTCGCTACTGGGGCGACTCCCGAGGTTCACGGAGTCACCAATAACGGACGGTATAGCCCACCGCCGGTTGATTCCATTTTCTCGTTGGCGAAGCAGCAGGGTTTACCTGTCACGGTTTACGGCAGCTATTTTTGGCAACGAGCGTTCGGAGACAGCTTGGACTCGGGTCGTGTTCATGCTTTCGAAAAAGAGCTAGGACCTTCTCCCGACGCGGAGAGGCTCGCGGGGTGGCAGCAGCAGATTTGCCTCGAGATGATGCCGGTTCTCGGCGATGTTGAGAGCGGCCTAATCGTGGTCGGCCTGACCGCGACGGATGAGGCTGCGCATGACTTTGGCGGTGAGTCGCCTCAGTATCTGCAAGTGGTTGCTGCGGTGGACACTTGTCTGGGCTCGCTGGTGCAGGCGTTGGGCCGGGACGACACAACGTTTGTCGTGGTAGCGGACCACGGCCACATCCAACGGCGGGGCCAAGGCGGACATGGCGGCAAAGAGCCGGAGGTGGTGAGGACTCCGCTGATTTTTGTAGGGAGGGCGATTGCCCGTCGGCACGGGTGGACGGCGCGGCATTTCGACCTCGCGCCGACGATCAGCGCGTTGCTGGGCCTGCCGATACCCGCGAACAATCAGGGCGGCATCCTGGCGCAAGTGTTGGACCTCACCGATCAGGACAAGGCCACGCTTGAGGCTCACGCAAGCGAGCAGCGGATGGCGCTTGCCAATGGCATGCCGGACCGCGATCAACTCCAAGCCGATGGCCGACGATCCAGGGCGCCGCTCAGCCTGTTGGCGGCGGCTTGGTTCGCGGCGCTCATCATCGGCTGCCTGTGGCAGGCCGGGCGCGCAGTTAAGAAATTAGGCGGAGCAGTTCTTGTCCACCTCGCCGTCTACTTCACGCTCTACTGGGCCTTCGGCTTGGGCTATTCGCTCAGCGACATCGTGAGAGAGGAGTACCTCAACTGGTTCTTCCTGCGGAATTCCGCCGCTGCCGCTATCGCATTCTTGCTTGCGACGCGACTGCTCAAGGCTGACCGGTTGGCGACGGCGATTATCGTAACGAGCATTTTCGGACTGCGCGTTGCATGGGTTTGGTACGACTCCGGGCTGATTATGGAGCGATTGATGCTGGACCTCAGCCAGGCGTTCATGGCTTATATGGATTTGCTGCACAATCTGGCCGTCGCAGTAACCGGAGTTGCTGCGGCGGCCATCGCTCGACGCCGCGAACTCAGCAGGCGGCCGACGCCGACACAACCCTGAACTGACCCGTCTTCGGGTGCACGAGACGGTCAAAGTCCGCATAGTGCATGCGGATAACCGTGTGGTGCGTTCCGGCGTTGAACGCGATCAAGTCGTTCGTCGCTAGGCTGACATCCGCGTAGACCGGCAAGTTATAGAGATTGCCGAACGGAGGCATGGCGCCGAGTTGGCAATCCGGGAACAGGTCCTTGAATTCGTCTTCAAGCGCCGCCGAAGCCAATTTGGCGCCGGCTGCCTGGGCTATGGCGTCCAAGTCCACCTTCTCGGAGGCGGGCAGAACCGCCATCGCCATTTTCCCGTCGAGCCGGACCATGACGGTCTTGGCTAACTCCCAGTCGGCGATGTGCGCCGCCGTAGCGACATCCATGGCCGCATAGGCCGGGGAATGCTCAACGATCATGTATTCCACGTTGTTCTCATCAAGGAACGTTTGGACTCTTCTGCGTGGCATGGCGTACCTCCTATTTCCGACCAAGTACGTTGCACGAGGGGCGCCGAAGAGCGCGAGGCGACGAATGCCGAGCCTAATAGTTTTGTTAACCGCTCGACCGTGCGTGAAACGGCCCACGCGTTAGGGTTGATTGGCGGATTGACGCAGGCCTAGGGGGCCAGGCCAAGCGCGCGGAAGAATCCGTAGCCCGTGCCGGCGAATACGGGCAGGATCATGTAGGCGCACAGAAACCCCAGGAAGCGGTAGCTTCGGAGCCAGCAGAGCGCGGCGCAGCCCAGGCAGATCGCCAACCACCACACCGCGGCCATGAAGCCCTCGCAGGGGTTGAAAACGATGCCGCAGTAGAGAATTGCAGCCACAAAAGTGCGGCCCAGGATATCTTCCTTGCGCCACTCTAAAACCGGCCTGACTTGAGCGAGAACGTATTCCAAGAATCCTCCGGGGGAAGGAACGCGGGCGACCGCGATAGGCAGATGTTGTACCGCGAAGCCGTGCCTGGATGCAAACCAAGGGTTGACCCTGATCGGCGAGTGTTATATTATTCATTAGTCTGAATAAATATTCAGAACGCTAGCCATGTCTCAAACTCACGCAGAGATCCATCCCATCGCCTCCAATCACGTGTTGATCGACACGGACCTCACGCCCGACGAGACTCGGCAGGTCTTGGAGCTGGGGCTTGCAGTCAAACGCAGCCCCAAGGACTTTGGAGCGGTGCTGCGGGGGCGCTACGCCGCCATGCTTTTCGAGAAGCCGTCGTTGAGGACGCGGGTGACGTTTGAGCTGGGCATGAAGCAGCTTGGCGGCGACGCGGTGTTTCAGGACCACAAGGGCGACCGCATCGGCGAGCGCGAACCAGCTCGCGACATGGCGCGGAATTTGGATCGTTGGTTCGATGTAATCATCGCGCGCACCTACTCGCAGGACACGCTAGAGGACCTGGCGGAGTGGTCGTCGGTACCGGTCGTCAATGCCCTGAGCGGCATGTATCATCCCTGCCAAGCGCTGGCGGATTACCTGACGCTACGTGAGCGGCACGAGGATCTTGCTGGGCTGACAGTCGCCTATGTGGGCGACGGCAATAACGTGGCGCACTCGGTCATGCTGACCGGCGCGGCCTTGGGAGTGAATGTGAACTTTGCGTGCCCGGAAGGCTACGAAGCCGAAGCCGAGGTGATCGCGAGGGCGCAGGCTCTGGGCGCCACGACGGGCGCGATGATCCAGGTGATGAACGATCCGCGCGCTGCCGCGGAAGGGGCCGTGGGCGTTTACACCGACGTCTGGACCAGCATGGGCTGGGAACGCGAGACGCAGGAACGACGGATCGCCTTCGCCCAGTATCAGGTGAACTCAGACTTGATGGCCTTGGCGGCGCCGAACGCAATCTTTATGCACTGCCTGCCGGCGTTGCGCGGCGAAGAAGTGACTGACCAGGTGATTGAATCAGAGCAGTCGGCGGTTTTTGACCAAGCCGAGAATAGGCTTCACGCCCAGAAAGCGTTGTTGATGATGTTGCTCGCCGGATGACCGGCCAGCCAAGAAGGAAATCGATGCCAGCTAAAAAAGTCGCTCTCGCTTATTCCGGGGGATTGGATACCTCCATCATCATTCCCTGGCTCAAAGAGAACTATGGGTGCGAGGTTGTCGCGATCTGCGGCGATGTTGGACAAGGCGGCGGCGAGCTTGAGGGCCTAGAGAAGAAGGCTCTCGAGAGCGGCGCCAGTGAATGCCGCGTCGCCGATCTCCGCGAGGAGTTCGTGTCGGATTACGTTTGGCCGATGGTCCGCGCGGGTGCGATCTACGAGCACAAGTATCTGCTGGGAACGTCGGTCGCGCGTCCGCTGCTCGCCAAGTTGCAGGTCGAAGCTGCGCTCGAAACGGGTTGCGATGCGCTGTGCCACGGCGCCACCGGCAAGGGCAATGACCAGGTTCGCTTCGAGCTGACCTACAAGGCTCTCGCGCCTCACTTGCCGGTCATCGCCCCGTGGCGTGAATGGGACATCGTGTCCCGTGAAGACGCCATCGACTACGCCGAGAAGCACAACATTCCGCTGCAGCAGACCAAAGCGAAGATCTATAGCCGCGACCGGAATCTGTGGCACATCTCTCATGAAGGGGCGGAACTGGAGGATCCGGCGAACTCGCCATCCGACGGCGTATGGATGATGAGCGTCAATCCCGAGGACGCGCCTGATCAGCCGGCGGAGTTGACGATCGCCTTTGAACAAGGACGACCGGTCAGCCTCGATGGAGTGCAACTCAGCGGCGCCACGATGGTGGAGAAGCTCAACGACATCGGCGGGCAACACGGAATCGGAAGGATTGACCTGGTCGAGAACCGCTTCGTCGGCATGAAGTCGCGCGGCTGTTATGAGACCCCCGGCGGCACGATTCTGATGTTCGCTCATCGCGAGCTGGAAGGGTTAACCCTAGACCGGGCCACGATGCACTACAAGCAGAAACTCGCTCTCGACTATGCCGAGTTGGTCTACGACGGCAAGTGGTTCACGCCCCTCAGAGAGGCGCTCGATGCGTTCGTCGACGCCACGCAGGCCAATGTGACGGGCGAAGTGAAGGTCCGCCTACACAAGGGACGGCTCGATGTGATGAGCCGCAAGTCGCGCTACTCGCTGTACTCGGAGGAGATCGCCAGCTTCACGATGGGCGCCGAATACAACCAGAAGGATGCCGAGGGCTTTATCAACTTGGTGGGCTTGCCGA
This sequence comes from Acidobacteriota bacterium, assembly GCA_027592785.1. Taxonomy (GTDB): domain Bacteria; phylum Acidobacteriota; class Terriglobia; order Bryobacterales; family UBA6623; genus CAMPKL01. Next base: position 98,775 of record JAQCLD010000003.1, on the reverse strand, counting down.
TTCGCGTCCATGCCGCGGTGACGCGCGAGGCTAACAAGAAGTGAAGCTGTGGGGCGGCAGATTTTCGGCGGGGCCGGCGGAACTGTTTGAGCGGTTCTCCGGCTCGCTGCACTTCGATCAGCGACTGTTCGAGGCCGATGTCGTCGGTTCTAGGGCCTGGGCCGCCGCCTTGGAAAGAGTCGGCATTTATTCACAAACGGAACGCCAGCAGGTGCAGGCAGCCTTCGACGAGATGTTGGCGGAGTCGCAGTCGCCCGAGTATTTCGCGGGCGCAGATGACGAAGATGTACATACTTTCGTCATTCGCAAGCTGGGCGAAAAATCGGAAGATCTGGCGGCGAGAATCCACACCGGGCGCAGTCGCAACGAACAAGTAGCGACGGACTTCCGGCTGTGGATGAAGGGCGAGATCCGCGCGAATCAGAGTCGGCTGGTCGACTTGATGCAGGCTCTGGTCGACTTCGCTAAGCGTGAGCCGACGGCGTTGCTGCCGGGCTATACGCACTTGCGGCGGGCGCAGGGCGTGCTTTGGTCGCACTACTGTTTGGCTTACTTCGAGATGTTCGCCCGCGACTACGATCGCCTGGCCGATGCTTACCGGCGGACGGACGTGTTGCCGTATGGCGCGGGGGCCCTGGCAGGGTCGGGCTTTCCGCATGATCGCGAGGCGATCGCCAAGGATCTCGGCTTCGCGTCGATCTCGGCAAACAGTTTGGACGTCGTGTCGGACCGCGACTTCGCGCTCGACTTCCTCTACGCGGCGTCAACCACGATGCTGCACATCAGTCGGCTGGCTGAGGACTGGATTCTCTACACGTCGGAAGAGTTTGGCTTCTTGGAGCCGGGCGATGAAGTCACGACCGGATCGAGTTTGATGCCGCAAAAGCGCAATCCCGATGCGCTGGAGCTGGTGAGAGGCAAGTCCGGACGCGTGATAGGCCACTTGCAAGCGCTCATGATCGTGATCAAGGGTCTGCCCTTGGCTTACAACCGCGATCTGCAAGAAGACAAGGAAGGAGTCTTCGACGCCGCTGACCAGCTGGCCGGTTGTTTGGAAATCATCCGCTTGTGTGTGCAGACGACCAAAGTCAACGCTGCCGCTATGGAGAAAGCGGCGGACGATAGTTGGACCTGTGCGACCGCGCTTGCCGAGTTTCTGGCTCGCAACGGCGTTGCCTTCCATCGCGCCCATCAAATTGTCGGTACGCTCGTGCTGCAGAGTACGAAGGAAGGCCGCAAGCCTGCCGACTGGACGCTCGAGCAGCTTCGCGAGATCGCCCCCGAGTTTGACGCCGAGGCCGCCAAACTTCTCTCGGCCCGTCGCGCTCTAGAGAACCATACAACTCCGGGCGCCACCGCGCCTGCCACGGTGGCGCGATCGCTGGCGGCGGCCGAGTCTCGCCTGGAGGCCATGCGCAGGGCCAGATGACCAAGACGCAGCGCCAAGCGGCCATTCTCGCGACGATCAGCCGCGCCTCGATCCGCACGCAAGAAGACCTGGCCGAGGCCTTGCGAAATCGAAGCGTGGACGTGAGCCAGGTGACTCTTTCGAGAGACCTGCGAGAGCTAGGCGTGTTCAAAGCTGCGGACGGTTATCGACAGGCAGGCCCTGAGCCGGTGCAGGAAGACGCCAATGCTCTGGCGAGCGTGGTGCGCCAATTTCTTACGGAGGCAATTGCTGCTCAGAATCTAGTTGTGCTCAAGACGCGACCGGGCGGCGCCGCTGCTCTAGCCCTGGCCCTTGATCGCGCTCACTGGCCCGAAATCATTGGCACGGTGGCTGGCGACGACACGATTCTCGCCGTAGCCGCTTCTCACAAGGCTGCTGAGACGATCGCCTCCCGGCTACGCGAAGCCTAGCCTAAAGCGACTGGTAGCTCTTCGAGAAACCGTTGCGGCTATTGAGGATCGTGAAGGAACCGTCCGCCTGGACAGTAGCCTTGATCCAGTGGCCTTCACAGCCTTCGGTCTCGCCTAGATTGGCGATCTTTGCTTCGTCGGTATTGCTGGCGCCTTCGTTCAAAGTATTGTGGCCCTGCCACAGATCCACGAGACGGGGCGTTTCCATCAAGGCTGCGTAAGCCAGCGGGTCGCCGCCCTTGTTGGCGCCGTTATTCATGACGGCCACTTGGGGGGCCACGGCATTGAGCAACGCGGGCGCATTCGATTGGAACATGCCGTGGTGGGTTACCTGAAATAAGTCCACTTGGCCGAAGACGTTCTGCGGGCACACGGCGGCGAGTTCCTCAGGCCAGGTGAGATCGCCTAGATCCAGAAACTCAAAGTCCCCCATGCGCACCATGAACCCGACGCTCTGCCCGTTCTCCGGATTGCCGGTGACTTCCTTCTGTTCGGCGCCTTCACAGTAGGGGTTCGCCGGCGCCGTGGCGCTCTTGATCGACTCACCGCGAGCGGAGACAAATTGGAAGTCGACGCCGGAGACCGGCAGGGTGTCTCCAGGGTTAACGGTTAAGCGCGTGCCTGCAGCCTCGCGGTAGTTCTGCCACAACAGGGCGGCGCGCTCGTTGAGATTCTTTTCAATGCTGTCGCCGTGATCGACGAATTCATCGATGGGGACCATGGCCGCCAGGCCGGGTGCGCCGCCGGCATGATCGATGTGGAAGTGAGAGGTGATGAAGTAGTCCAACTCCTTGCGGCCGACTTCGTGCTCTAAGACATGTGCAATACGCTTGGCGTCGCGATCGTCATTGCCCGGCCAGCCGGCATCCATGAGGACGGTTTCGCCTGTCGGAGTGACGATCAGAGTTGCGGCGCCGCCCTCGACGTCGATCCAGTATATTTCGAGGGGCTTCGACGAATCGACGCCGGCATTCTCGACCGTCCCGGAGCTGCCGCAAGCGGCCAACCAAACACAAGCGAGGGTCAGTAGGATCTTTCTCATGGCGATTGGACCAGTATACCGGCGGCAACCAGGTAGAATCTGACGGTGATTAACGTTGATCGTCCTCATGGACCCCCAATTCCGGGGCGCTTGCCTGTTGAGGCCAAACAGGGCATGGTCGCGGCCAGCCAACCGCTCGCCGTCGAGGCAGGCGTAGAAATTCTCAAGGCCGGGGGCAATGCATTTGACGCGGCGGTAGCGACTGCCGCCGTTCTCGGCGTTGTCGAGCCGATGATGACCGGGCCTGGGGGCGACGTCTTCGCTCTGGCGCACGTTGCCAAGACGAACGAGCTTGTCGGGCTCAACGCGAGCGGATTTTCTCCCGCGATGGCGACGCCGGAGTTCTTCCGCGCGCGCGGGTTAGATAGCGTCCCGCAGACCGGCGCCTTCGCGGTTACCGTGCCTGGCGCGGTCGACGGCTGGGCGACGTTGCTGGAGCGATACGGCTCGATGAGCCTGGCGGAAGTTCTGGCGCCGGCGATCCGCCATGCGGAAGCAGGTTTTGCGGTGACCGAAATCATCGCGGGAGATTGGGCCGAGAGCGGCGAGCCGTACGCGGGCGACGCCGAGTTCAACCGGGTCTTCTTGCAGAGCGTGGGCAAGGCTCCGCGATGCGGCGAGATTTTTCGCAACCCCGAGCTCGCAGCGACGCTGCGGCAGGTTGCAGACGGCGGTCCGCAGGCTTTCTACCAGGGCCAGGCGGGCCGGGCCATGGTTGAGTTGCTCAACTCCCTCGATTGGCCGATGACCATGGACGACCTGCGGCAACAACACGCCGACTGGGTCACGCCGATTTCGACGACGTTTCGAGATGTGACCGTCTACGAACTGCCGCCCAATGGTCAGGGCTTCGCAGCACTCGAGATGCTCAACATCCTGGAGCCTTTCGATCTCGCTGAACTGGGGCACAATTCGGCGGACTACTTGCACTTGTTGGTCGAGGCCAAGAAGCTCGCCTTCGGTGACTTGGACCGCTGGCTCGCCGATCCGGAGCGGAGCCGGCTTCCGACCGACACGCTCATCTCGAAAGAGTACGCTGCGCAGCAGCGCGCGCGAATTGACCCGGCCAAAGCGGCGGCGCAGTACCCGAGCGGAGTGAGCGGCGGCGATACGGTGTATCTCTCGGTGGTCGACCGCGAGCGCAATGCCGTGTCGTTCATCAACTCGATTCGCGCAGCTTTTGGCTCCGGGTTGGTCGTACCGGGAACTGGCGTTGTGCTTCAGAACAGGGGGTCGGACTTCACGCTACGGCCCGGGCATCCGAACGAAATCGGACCCCGCAAGCGGCCCTATCACACGATCATCCCGGCGCTGGCCTTTCGAGGCGGTAAGCCCTGGCTGTGTTTCGGAGTCATGGGCGGGCTGATGCAGCCCCAAGGGCATGTTCAGGTCTTGCTCAATCGGCTGGTCTTCGGAATGGACGTCCAGCAAGCCGGAGACGCGGCACGGTTCCGGCACTCAGAAGCCGGGCTGGCGCTTGAGTCGGGCGTTGCTCCGGCGGTGATCGAAGAACTGCTGCGGCGGGGGCACGTCATCGCTGACGAGCGCGGCGTGTTTGGCGGCTATCAGGCGATCGAAATTGATTGGGACTCGGACAGGCTGATCGGGGGCACGGAGTCTCGAAAAGACGGATTGGCAGCCGGCTATTAGGCTGCGATGATCTGCACGGCGAAGAAGCCGTCTCCGGCATCGCGTCCGGGTAGGCGATCCAGCCGTTTGGAGACGCGCCATCCAGGCTTCGCGGCCAGCACCGCTTCGACCACCGACATGTTTTCTTCCGGCTCAAGCGAGCAGGTAGCGTAGACGGCGATTCCGTTAGGCGCCAGGGACGCCAAGGCGTTCGCCAGGATTTTCTCTTGGCGCTTGACGAGCAACGGGAGATCCTCTTCCCGCAATCGCCACTTCAAGTCGGGGTTCCTGGCCAGGGTGCCGGTTCCTGAACAAGGAGCATCGACCAGCACACGGTCGAATTTGCGTTGGAAGGGCAGGCTCTGTGCGGCATCCAGGGCGACTAACTCGAACTGTTCCGTGGAGAGATGGCGCAGAATTCGCAGCCGGTGCAGATGCCGATCACAGGCCACGATGCCTTTCGCCGTGCCGCGGATAGCCGCCGCTTGGGCCGATTTTCCGCCGGGGGCCGCACACAGGTCCAACAGCGTGTGTTCGGCTGTCAATTCCAATAAGGGAGCGATCATCTGCGCTCCCAGGTCCTGTATCCGCACCAACCCGTCTTTCCAGCACGCGGTTTGTTCGACCGCCCCCGACAAAACCTTGCGAGCAGATAGTAGTTCTGTCGGCTCGGTCACGACGCCTTCGGCTTCGAGCCGCTGCGTCAGCGCCTCGGGTTCGAGCGTCGGGGAAAGTCTCAAATAGGTCGCGGGCCGCTCGATAGAAGCTGCTGCGATCTTCCCGGCTTGTTCAGCGCCGTAGTGTCGCTCCCAGCGGAGTGCCAGCCAGTTTGGCGCAGCGAGTCGGAGCTCGACGTCAGCCGCAGGTCGTTGCGGCAGTTTTCTCAGCGCCGCATTGACCAGGCCCGCAGCTGACCGCTTGCGGCCCTGCTTGATCAGCTCCACGCTTTCGGAAACGGCGGCCCGCTCCGGGATCCGGTCCAAGTAGCGCATTTGATAGGCGCCCAGACGGAGCGCGGTGAGGACCTCGGCGTCCAGCTTGGAGAGCGGCCGTCCAAGGGCTTGTTCCAGAAGGGTGTCCAGTACCTGTTGCTGTCGCAGGGTCCCCAGAACGATCTCCATCGCCAGGCCACTGTCGCGCGGGCTCAGCGACTCGAACAGGCGTCCATGGAGCATCTCGTCCACGAACGCGTCGGTCTGATTGATGCGCAGTAATACCCCGAAAGCGGCGCGCCGAGCTGGGGAGATGGGCACTCAAGCTACCCTATCAGTTCCGTAGCGGGCGGAGAGCGGTCAGGCGTCCGCGTGCTATAATCCGCCCTTGAAAACGGACTAACTGTGCACTTGCGGGCCGAACGGTCCAGGCGAATGGCCGATGCAATTGAGTTAACAGTCGTCAGCCATCCTCGCTGGCTTCGACTAATCCGGCAGGCCGTGTTGGAGTACGCCCGTGAATCGGGCTTCAATGCCCGAGACGGCAACGCAATCACGTTGGCAGTGGGCGAGGCTGTCGGCAACGTCATCAAACACGCCTATCGGGGCCGCACGGACCAGACATTTAGTCTTTCGTGTCGTACACGCGGCGGGTTTCTGGAAATCGAGATTCGGGACGGAGGCAGTCCCTTCGACCCCAGCGGAGCGCCAGACCTGCGGCCTGACGAATTGCGCGCCGGGGGCCGGGGTCTCTACCTGATCAAGACAATCATGGATGAGATCGAGTATGGTCGAGACGGTGAGGAGAATGTAGTGAGTATGAGGAAGCGTCTCGTAGCGTCGACCGCCGTATAGGATCCTATGGATATTAACGTCAAGCGGGAAGGTAAGCGGTCCGTCGTTGAGGTTTCCGGCGACATCGACCTCTATACGTCGCCTAAGCTGCGTGAGGCGGTTTTTGAACTTTTTCGCCAAAGAGCTCAGGAGACCGTCATCGTTGATCTGGCGGATGTCCATTACGTCGATAGTTCGGGCATTGCCAGCCTCGTGGAAGGTCTCCAGGAAGCGAAAAAGATCGGCGCGCGATTTGTACTTGCCGGCCTGAACGAGGCTCCCCGCCACGTGCTGGAACTGACCCGCCTGCTGACCGTCTTCGAGACCGCCGACAAGGCCGAGGATGTTGCCTGATCGCCGTCGCTCATTGCCGTCGTAGAGGCCCCAGCATCCCATGACTTTCTTCGCATCCGTCGGACGCTCAACGATCGAAAAGATCGCTTACGTCGGCGGGCTTGGAATTCAATTTTGGAAGGGACTCCGCTCCAGCTATCGCGTGAATCCGATCACAGGAAGTCGGCTGCGCTGGCGGGCGACCGTCGAGCAGATGGCGGTACTGGGTTTTGGCGCCATGCCGGTCGTTTGCCTCATCTCTGGGGCGACCGGTCTCATCATGGCGTTCCAGGGCGGCGCGGAACTGCGACAGTTCGGCGCACTGCAGTTTGTCATCAACTTGGTCGGCGTTAGCATGACGCGCGAATTGGGCCCGTTGATGACGGCGATCGTCGTCATCGGCCGCTCTGGATCGAGCTTTTCGGCTGAGATCGGGACGATGGTGGTGACCGAAGAAGTCGATGCGCTGCGCTCGATGGCGATTGACCCGATCGAGTTTCTGCTCGCGCCGAAGTATGTGGCGATGATGGTGATGATGCCGTGCCTTACGATCGCGGCGGTCACCTCGGGAATTTTGGCCGGAGGACTCTTTACCTACTTCACGCTCGACATGTCGTTGGGCGTATACCTGCGTGCGACATTGGAAGTCCTCGTGCTCCGCGACATCATCTCCAGCATGATCAAGGCCATCGTCTTCGGCACGATCATCGTCCACGTGGGTTGCTTCGAAGGTTTCCAGGTCGCGGGCGGTCCGGTTGGGGTTGGGCGCTCTGCAACGGCCGCGGTCGTTAAGTCGATCTTCCTCGTGGTCCTCGCCGACCTGATGGCGACAGCGTTCTTCTACCTTTTCTGGCAATGAGCGAGACAGCAATCCATCCCGCTCTGCGCAATCACCTACGAGATGGTCAACCGCCGTTGATCTCGGTGCAGGACCTGTTTGTCCAATTCGGCGACCGCCAAGTCCTGCAAGGCGTGAATCTCGATATCTACGGCGGCGAGACCATGGTGATTCTTGGCGGCAGCGGATCGGGCAAGACCACGCTGCTGCGCAATATCATGGCTTTGGATCGACCGAATTCCGGCCATGTGTATATCAAGGGCGTCGATGTCACGACCTGTCCAGCCGAAGAGTTAAGCGCTATTCGGCGGGTCATGGGCGTCTCATTCCAGAGCGCCGCTATGTTCAATTCGATGACCGTCGGGGACAACGTGGCTCTTCCTCTTCGGGAACATACCAAGCTTGCCGAGCCGACCATCCGGCTCATGACTCAGATGAAACTGGCGCAGGTCGGACTCAGCGGCGTCGAAGACTTGCTTCCCTCTCAGCTGTCCGGCGGAATGCGCAAGCGAGCCTCGGTGGCCAGAGCGCTGGCCATGGATCCGGAGGTGCTCATCTTCGACGAACCTTCCGCCGGCCTGGACCCGATCATCGCTGCCGGCATTGACGAGTTGATCGTGCACCTCCAGGAAGCCTTCAAGATGACCATTGTCATCGTGACCCACGAGATGCACAGTGCATTTCTCATCGCGGACCGCATGTGCATGTTGCATCGAGGCAAGATCATCGCGGTGGGCACGAAGGAAGAGCTTCAAAGCAGCACCAATGAGCGAGTGAGACAGTTCTTGGAAAGGCGGGCGGATGAGCCGGATGACGAGAGTCCGAACTTTGTTACCGGATTCTAGCCGCTGCTTGCGCTGCGTTTTCCTAGCGGCGATCGCGTTGCTGGCCCCCGCCCTTGTGTGGGGCGACTCGGACGTGATCCGCGCCGTTGAGAAGTCGGCTTCTTTCGAGACGCGACTGCGAACTCTGTGCGACGAACTGGGTCCCAGGCCCGCTGGAACGCCCAGCATGGTTCGCGCGGCCGACTGGGCTCTGAGTCAGTTCCAGGCGGCGGGCCTCGACGGCGCTTGGCTGGAGCCTTTTGAGATTCCTCGTTCATGGAGCGACGAAGGCGCCAAGATCCGCATAACCGAACCGGCGGGGTTTGAACTGAAAGCGGTCTCCACGGCCTGGTCGCCTTCCACACCCGCACGACAAGAGGATTTGGAACTTGTTCTTTCCGACGGACTGGGCGAAGGCGGCGTCTCACGCCTGGGCGCCAAAGCTCGCGGTCGGGCCGTGCTGGTGTTGTTGGACGAGGCCAAGACTTTTTACGCCATGGGCGTCCAGGAGGGCAATGCGATTCGTGCCATGCGCGAGGCCCACGAAGCGGGCGCCGCAGCGGTCCTGTTCGCTTCCATCAAGCCTAACCGCGTACTTTTCCGGCATGTCCATTCCATCGATGCCCGCATGGATCCCGTTCCCAGCGCCGTGCTGGGCCGCGAGGATGCCCTGCGAGTCGGGCGACTGATTGAGTCCGGACAGACCGTCAAGGCGTCGGTCTCGATTTCGACCACACAGGGCGGTCCGGTTCGAGGCATCAACGTCGTCGGCGAAATCCACGGCAGCGAGATTCCCGAAGAGGTGGTTATTCTTGGCGCGCACCTCGACTCCTGGGACCTCGGCGCCGGCTGCCTCGACAATGGGGTGAACGCAGTTGGCGTGATTGAGGCTGCTCAGGCGATCATCGCGTCAGGAAGGCGACCCAGGCGCACCATCCGCTTCATCCTTTTCGATGGCGAGGAGTACGGACTGTTTGGTTCACGCGCCTACGTCGCTCGACATCGCGATGAGCTGGACTCGGTTGCGGCAGTGATCGTACACGACATGGGCCAGGATCGAATTCAGGGCTACGCCCTGGGAGGTCGCCCGGAGTTGGAAACAGGCCTGCGGGAAGCCATGTCGCGAATCGACGACGCTCGCGGTATGAGACATACGCGCGATGCATTCATCGGCAGCGACCACTTCGATTTTCAACTAGAGGGCGTGCCCGCACTGGTGGCCATCCAAGACACCGGTTCGTACGTGTTGCCCTATCACTCTGAGCTGGACACGTACGACAAAGTCGACATGGATCTGGTTCGCTCGCGCGGTGCTGTAGCCGCTGCCACAATTTTCGGATTAGCAAACGCGGACCAACGTATCGGACCGCGGCTAGACCGAGACGGTGTCGAGACTATGCTGCTACGTTCCGGGATGGCGGACCAGATGAAGTTCTTAGAGCTATGGGACGATTGGAAATCCGGCAAACGCGGACGACAAGCGAGTCCGACTAACCCTTAGAGCTATGCCAGCGTATCCAACCATCGGAAGAATCCATCGTCTTGATCCCGCCTTCGACGAGTTAATCGCGCCCGAGGCTCGCCTAGAGAGGCTCGCCGACGGTTTCACTTGGACCGAGGGACCCATCTGGGTCCAGGACGGCGGCTATCTGCTGTTCTCCGACATACCCCGCAACATGATCTTTCGCTGGAAGGAGGACGAAGGAGTTAGCCCCTATCTCTCGCCTTCGGGCTACACGGGCAGAGTCTATTACGGATTGGAGCCTGGCTCGAATGGCCTCACGCTGGACGCCGAAGGCCGGCTTGTCGCCTGCGAACACGGTGACCGCCGCGTGTCGCGCCTCTACAGCGACGGCGGCAAGATGACGATTGCTGATTCTTATCAGGGGAAGAGGCTGAACAGTCCCAACGATCTGGTCTATCGCTCGAACGGCGATCTCTACTTTACGGATCCGGCCTACGGCATTCCGGACCGCTACGAAGACACAACGCGTCGGGAACTGGACTTTTGCGGCGTCTACCGGGTGAACGCTGAGCGCCAGGTCGATCTGCTGACCGACGAACTGCTTAAGCCCAACGGGTTGGCTTTCTCGCCGGATGAGTCGGTGCTCTATGTGTCACAGTCAGACCCCGATCGGGCGATCTGGATGAGCTACCCCGTCAAGAGTGACGGCACCTTGGAGAAGGGCGAAGTCTTTCAGGATGTCACCGAGCACGCCGGGCGCCTGCCGGGTCTGCCCGATGGGTTCAAGGTGGACGATAAGGGCAACCTATTTGCCACCGGGCCAGGAGGCGTTTGGGTGTTTTCGCCACAAGGTAAGATCCTGGGGCGCATCGAGACTGGTCAACGTACCGCGAACTGCGCCTGGGGCGGCGATGGCTCAACTCTGTACATTGCCGCGCATATGTTTATTCTACGCATCCAGACACGGACCAAAGCTGCGGTGATGCCGGGCTGAATGACAAAAACGATACGATAGGAACTTATGTTCGCCCCCCGCGCTGCCGATTTTAGGAGCGAATGCGTCCTTCGCGGCGCAAGAACTCTGGAGATTTGAATATGCCGGTTGCCCTCAGCACTGCGACGATTACTGCCTTAGAAGATAAGGCCACCATGATGCGGATCCATTCGGTCCGCTCGACGAATGCTGCAGGCAGCGGACACCCGACGACCTGCGCGTCGGCGGCCGAAATCATGTCGGCGTTGTTCTTTTCGGTCATGCGTTATGACCCGAAGAAGCCGGCGGATCGCCGTAACGATAATTTCATCCTGTCGAAGGGCCACGCGGCCCCGGTACTGTACGCGGCCTGGTGCGAAGCGGGCTATATTCGCCCAGCCGACCTGCTGAACCTGCGCAAGATCGATTCGGACCTAGAGGGGCACCCTCCCGTCACTCTTCCGTTTGTGGATGTCGCGACCGGTTCGCTGGGACAGGGACTTTCGGTCGGCTTGGGTATGGCCCTCGCCGCTCGTTTGGACGGCACGCCGCAACGCACTTACGTACTGATGGGCGACGGCGAGATCGCCGAAGGTTCGGTTTGGGAATCGGTCGAGGTTGCCTCCCACGAGGGCGTTGATAACCTCTGCGCCACAGTCGACGTCAACCGCCTGGGACAAAGTTCCCCGACCATGCTCGAACACGACATGAAGACGCACAAGGCGCGCTGGACCGCGTTTGGCTGGAACGCGATCGTCGTGGACGGCCATGATGTTGCAGCGCTCGTCGCGGCTTATGCCGAAGCTGCCGCGACCAAGGGCAAACCGACCGTGATTCTGGCGAAGACGCTGAAGGGCAAAGGCCTCCCGGGCGAGAATCAGAACGGTTACCACGGTAAGCCCGTTGCCTCCGGCGAGGTAGAGCAGGTGCTCAAGACTCTCGAAGGCAAGCTAAGCGGCTCGAAGAAGCCTTGGAAGCCGAACCTGCCTGCTAAGGGCGCGAAAGCCAAGGCGTCCAGGCCGAAGAAGATGAGCGCGCCGCCGTATGCGTTGGGGGATTTGGTCGCGACTCGCAGAGCGTTCGGTCAGGCTTTGGGCGCACTGGCGAAGTCTGACCCCCGCGTGGTCGCCGTTGACGCCGACGTCAAGAACTCCACTTACACGGAAGATCTAGAGAAGGTCGATTCCAAACGCTTCTTCCAGGGCTACATTGCCGAACAGAATATGGTCGGCGTGGCCATGGGTCTGGGCTGCCGAGGCAAGATTCCTTTTGCCTCGACGTTCGCCTGCTTCCTGACCCGTGCGGCCGACTTCTTGCGCATGGCCGCCATCAGCCGGACGAACGTGAATTTGGTCGGCACGCATGCCGGTATTTCGATTGGCGAAGACGGTCCGTCGCAGATGGGTTTGGAAGATCTGGCGATGACCAGCACTTTGCCGAACTACACCGTTTTTTACCCCAGCGAGGCGATGAGCGCTTGGCGGGCGATCGAGGCCGTTGCTGCCATCGACGGCCCCTGCTACGTGCGCACGAGCCGGCCCAATACGCCGACGTTGTACGGTCCCGACGAGGTGTTTGGACCGGGCATCGCCAAGGTTGTCAAGAAGAGCAAGAAGGATCAGGTGACGGTGGTCGGCGCCGGAGTCACGCTGTTCGAGGCCTTGAAGGCGCACGACGAGCTGGCCAAGCAGGGCATCGCGATTCGCGTGGTCGACTTGTTTAGCATTCGCCCGGTGGACAAGAAGACGCTGGTTGCCTGCGCTCGCGCTACCGGCGGCAGGGTCGTTACCGTTGAAGATCACTACCCGGTGGGCGGAGTCGGAGACGCAGTGTTGGGCGCTCTGGCGGAAGAAGGCAATATCAAGTTGAAGAAACTTGCCGTGCGTGAGATCGCCCGCAGCGGTCAGCCGGATGAACTGCTCGAGAAGTACGGGATCTCAGCGAAACACATCATCAAGGCCGTCAAGAGCCTGATTTAGACACCGTCTGTTGTCCGCCGCCTTGCCCCGTCGTGTCCGGCGGGGGACCGTCAGGGTCCGGTGGGAGGCCGCTCAGGTCCACTCAGGTCCGCTGATGTCAGGCAGGGTCCGGTTGGATTTTGGTCTAAGCGGTTGATTTCGCTTGGCTTAGAGATTCCAGAGGGCGGTTTGGCGGACATTTCGGTGTGGGCAACGCGGTCGAGCAGGAAGGTGGCCGCCTTGAGTTGTTCGTTCGTGTTGCCGGAATAGCCGGCGGCGTCGACCAGGGTTTGGAAGGCGGCCGCGAGCGAGGCGTTGACGTGGGTGCGGCAGGCGGAGAAGAAGTCAAAGCGGGCTTCGGCGAGCGCCGCTTGGAACGCAGGCTGGCGGCGCCAGCGGCGCACGGTGCGGTCGGTGACGTTGGCTAGCGCGGCGGTTCTGCCGAGGGAGTCTCCGGAGAGAATGGAGATCAAGGCGACGCGCTGGGCGCTGGTGAGCTGATCGAAAGGTGCGGCGTTGGACATGGTTGACTAGAAAAAAGGAAAGGCCCGCTCGAAGAGCGGGCCTTGCTGGTTTCAGGGTAGCAGTGGGGTGCAAGGGGTCTTGGTTTGAGCTTCTAGGCGGGGTCGGCAGGGCGGATCTGGAAATGGGAGTTGACCCCATTGTCCCCTCGTCCACACGGCTACCGTGCGGTTCGCCCGCGCCGCGTCGGTTTGATGTTTGAGTCCACGCTGATGCAATCCGCAGTGATGAATTCGGAAAGGTCCTTGACCACCGGCGGCAGGCCGGGGCCGACGACGTGCTGAAGACAGACTTCTTTCTCGGCCAGCTCCTGGTTCAAACCGAAGAGAAAATCTAGGGCGCTTGCCGTTGCCGTCATTTTGTAGGCCTTGCGAACCGCTGAGTCCAGTCGAATATGCGCACTCTTTAAAGGGCTGTCCCCTGGGAGTTAGAGGGATCGGTAGAGTTCACGCAACGTAAGATCGTGGTCTTCCATAAGCTGGGCGCGGAGCGCTCGCACGTCCGCCGCTGCCCGCGCCACTTCACGGACATGGGTCAGCGACGGAGTTTGGGGCCAGGGGAACGAATCGTACACCGTCGTGCTCGTGTAGCGGGGAGTTGCCCCGAGCGATGAACAGCGTTCCGTGAACCACAACCAGTGGATCCCTGACTGGAGAATGCCGAACGAGTAATCGTCCGCGAATGTAAAGACCTGCACGATATCGCTTGGGTTGATCGCCGAGTCTATAAACACGAAAACTGGCCGCTTCGTTACGCGCCCACAGGCCACGTAACGTGGCAGAGCCCGTACCTTGCGCATCAACGCCGCACGAGAATACGAGAGCCTCCACCACTTGTTGAGGAAGTTGCGATGGTGGTGATTCACGCGGGCTTTTGGGTTGTCCTCAAGCGCCTCTTTGTTGCGCTCTTCCTCCTTTGCCGCTTTTTTCTGCCGGGCGGGGAGCACCAAACGCTCCACCCTTGTATACGCTTCGGTGTATGAACGCGCCTCAAGCAGGGAGCGGGAGTGAAAGTCGATTAAGTATCGACCCGGAGCGGGAGGATTACTCGACAGAAACTCGTCCCCTGTCAGGTAAGGCTTCAGCACGTCACGGTTCCGCTCATCCGCTTCGATTAGTTCCTCCCCTTTATCCCACGGCAGAATAAACCCCTCATGGCCGTGTGTTTGGCCCTGGTCGCAGCTGTCTGAAGTCTTATTGACGCGAAGCGGCGTTGCTTTGGTGACGTCGAAGCGGCCCGATAGTGCCGCACCGATCCGCTCGACCTCATCAACTTCCCAAGGACTGTCTGGGTAGTCTCCGATTTGGCGGAACAGCTTCTTGGTCCCACTTGATTCACCTTTGATCCAGTTAACGATCGATACATGGACGGCCGCGTCCCCGGACCACGCTTGCGAAGACACCGCCTCGGTGATCGTTCCCCCGTTCTCGACGATGTAGTCCAGGCCGCCTTCGCGCGAGTAGTTCTGTCTAATCGTGTTTGTGCCTACCAGTCCGGCCCGACCGTCATCGCCCAATTCGTCGTGCGCTCTGCGAAACCAATAGACGCAGTAGTCCGCCCGTCCAGGTACGTCTGGATACTGAGCACGAACGCGATTCACATAAGCGGGCCCGAGTTCCTGCTGCATTTTGTTCTTTGACTGGTAGGGCGGATTGCCGATGATCGCGTCAGCGGTCGGCCACGTTGTGAACAGCGCGTCGTCACAACGGATGTTGGCGTCCAAGTTATCGAGCGGCAGGGGCTTCTCAAACTCCAGCGGCAAAGCTTTTCGATCTGCGAACCAGTTGTCTTGCGTCTCTGCCAATGCAACTCGTTTGGCAAGCATCAGCGTCACCTTGGCTAGCTCCACTCCAAAAGGATCAAGGTCGATGCCGTGAAACTGCTTCGTGCTAACCAGAGATGTTGTGCCGACATTCTCACGAGCACGGTCTCCGAATTCGGCGTGAATCTTGCTAAGGATTTCCATCTCAAGATTGACGAGTTCTCGATAGGCGACATAGAGGAAGTTGCCGCTACCGCAGGCCGGATCGAGGACTCGAAACGTCAACAGCTCGTCGGCAAGGCTTCGCAGGTCTCTCAACGTAACCGCCGCTGCAATCCGCTCCCGCCACGGTCGGACAATCGTCGGCATCACGATTTTCTGAATGTCAGCCTCACTCGTGAAGTGGGCTCCGTAGGCGTGTCGGCGCTCGGCATCCATACTGCTCTGGAAGAGCGTCCCGAATACGGGGGGCGCAACCTTTCCCCAGTTCTCAGAAGAGGCATCGATCATCAACAGGAGTTCGTCCTTCGAGAGTTCGATTGGCTCGATGGTCTCGAACAGGCCACCGTTAAAGTACGCGACCTGCTGAAAGCGGCCGCCGCGGGCCGGGGTCTCACTATTCATTTGCCGGAACAGGCTGCCCAATAGATCGTAGGAGCTGCCTTCGTTCGCGGAGTCGTCGAGCAGCCCGCTAAACATCCCCTTGGGCAGCAGGGCAAAATCCTCTGAGAACATCGCGACGACGCATTGCAGGATGAACCGCTGCGCACTCTCTCGACTTTCTCCGCGCTCCACTAGGGCGTTGAATACCCGCGCCACCTTGTCGGCTGCTGACCGCGTAACGGCAACTCGGTCGTTGTTGAAGACCGGTTTGCGCTTGTCTGGGAATAGAAAATTGAGCGCCGTGTAGCGATCTGGCAGGTCCTCTAAGGCGACACGGTCGACGGGTTCGTGGAGCTGAAAGTTGAAGTCGTAAATCCAGAACTCATCGAAGTTGCAGAGTACGACGTACTGCGGTCGATCGGGCGTCGCGTTAAGCCAGTATTCAAAAGCCTGTTGATAGTGCTTCTGCAGCTTCTCGCCGCGACTCTTCATCTCCAGCAGAAGCGACGGCCTCCAGAGCAAGTCGATGAATTGTGTCTACCTACCCTTAGATTTGAGTCGATCTTCGAGCGTTGCTCCCGCTTCCTTGTAGCCGTCGTGGCCAAAGGCTTGGAAGAGCCGGTCACAGAAGACCTGGGCTTCGCCCTTCTCGTAACCCGACAGTGATTGGCCGTAAGTGACGAATGCCCGTATGTGCTCTAACGTCTCGCTCATGGGATAGGTAGGCTCCAAGATATCAGGGTTGTGGTCGGGGAATTTCGCGAAACGTCTCTTCTATTGCTTCTCCGGCGGGCGGCGGCGGGTCGCGATGCTCGCGGAGTCGTTTTCGATGGCGTCCTGGCGGACGCTGGGGTTTTGGGGAGTTGTCGGAGAGGGCGGCGTTTGCGCTTGGGACCCCGGCACTGACGTACCGGGCTAACTTTACGTCGCCCCGCTGGGGCTAGGATGGGGGCAAGAGAGCGCAAAGGATAAGACGCTGACGCGGGAGGTCGTGCATCGCTGGCGATACCACGCCTTTCCAGACCTGGCCTGATCATGAGTGCTGTTGAACGGGCTGAAAATGCGGGATCGGGATGGCGTCGTTGGTTTGGGTTCCGGGCTTGGTGTGGGGGGGACAGTCCACTTGGGACAGTCCCTGGCGGGCGGCGGGTCGCGATGTTCGCAGAGTTGTTTGCGATGGCGTCCTGGCGGACGCTGGGGTTTTGGGGAGTTGGCGGAGAGGGCGGCGTTGGCGTTTGGGGGCCGGCGCTGACGTACCGGGCTAACTTTACGTCGCCCCGCTGGGGCTGGGCCGGGGCAAAGGATAAGACGCTGACGCGGGAGGTCGTGCATCGTTGGCGATACCAGGCCTTCCCAGACCTGGCCTGATCATGAGCCCCCTTGAACGGGCTGAAAACGCGGGATCGGGGATGGCGGCGTTGGAGCGGGTTCGGGGGCGATGGTGAGGGGGTGCAGGCCACCCTGGCAAGCGGCGTTGTTTGCTGAGTTGGCGCCTACGATGATGCGGGCAACCATGGGCTCGCGCCCATGGCTCGGGTTGGTTGTTGCGGGCGGCGTCGCGGGCGCCCTAGATGCCCGCGCGCAGGTCGCGGCCGGTCATCTGTTTGGGTTGTTCTACGCCTAGCAGGCTGAGGATGGTCGGCGAAATATCGCGCAACGATCCGCCTTCGTGCAGTGGTCCGGCGTAGTTGCTCGCCAGGATGAACGGTACGGGGAAGAGCGTGTGGTAGGTGTGCGGCAGGCCTGTAACCGGGTCGACGAGCAGGTCGGCGTTGCCGTGATCGGCGGTGATGATCCAGGCTGCGTCGTAGGGCTTGAGCGCAGCTTCGATCCGTCCCAGGCAGCCGTCGACGGTCTCAATCGCCTTGACTGCGGCGGGGATGACTCCGGTGTGTCCGACCATGTCGCCGTTGGCGAAATTCACAATGATGATGTCGAAGGACTTGCTCTCGATGCCGCTCACGACAACGTCGCAAACTCCGGCGGCGCTCATTTCGGGAGCCAGGTCGTAGGTCGCGACGTCTTTGCGAGAGGCGACGACTTCGCGCTCTTCGCCCCGGAAGGGCTTTTCTTGGCCGCCGTTGAAGAAATAGGTCACGTGCGGGTATTTCTCGGTCTCGGCCGTGCGCAGATTTCGTAGGTTGTTCACTTCGCAAACCGCGCCGAGAACGTGCTCGGGGAAGTGCTTCTCGATCACGACGGGGAAGGTGTACTTCTCGTCGTACTCGGTCATCGTCGTGTAGTGCAGATTCTTGGGGGCCTTGCTGCGCGCGGGCTGTTCGAGCGTGTCGGAGGTCAGCGCCAGGGTGATCTCGCGGGCGCGGTCGGCGCGGAAGTTCGCGAATAAGACTGCGTCTCCGTCGCGAATCTGGGCGATGGGTGCGCCGGCGGCATCGGTGATGACGATCGGATCGACGAACTCGTCGGTGACGCCGCGTTCGTAGGAACGCTTCATCGCTTGAACCGGATCGGTCTGCTTGACGCCTTGACCGAGCACGAGGGCGTCGAATGCTTTCTCAACGCGCTCCCAGCGTTTGTCGCGGTCCATGGCGAAGTAGCGGCCCGAGATGGTGGCGATTTTGCCGAGGCCGATCTGGTCTAGCTTGTGCTGCAGCTCGGCGATGAAGCCGACGCCGCTTTCGGGAGGCGTGTCGCGGCCATCGGTGAAGCAGTGCAAGTAGATTTCGCGAACCCCCTGCTTCTTGGCCAACTCGACGAGCCCGATGATGTGGCTGAGCTGGGAATGTACGCCGCCGTCGCTGCACAGACCGAGGATATGCAGACGAGTCTTGGCGCCGTGTTCCATGGCGCCGCGTAGGGCCGGATTCTCGCCAACGTGGCCGCTGGCGATCAACTCGTCGATGCGGGTGAACTCCATCTTGATGATGCGGCCGGAGCCGATGTTGAGATGGCCTACCTCGCTGTTGCCCATTTGTCCCTCGGGCAGGCCGACGAACGGCCCGTCGGTGCGGATGAGCGTGTGCGGGTACTTTTGCCAGAGGCGATCGAAGTTGGGCTTGTTGGCCATGGCGACGGCGTTGTTCTTGGGGTCAGGGTTGTGTCCCCAGCCGTCCATGATGGTGAGCACTACGGGTCTTGGTCGGGCCATGAACTTTCATTATTGCAGCGTGCGATTGTGCCGCCGGGCTTGATGGGCACGTTCGCGTACCGGTAACGAACCGTGCGGGCGATTCGTCTCGATAGGAGGGCGGTCGTGTCGGCAAGCAACAAGTATTTGCTGGCTGTTCGCGACAACGAACCTGGACGCCGGGTTTGGGCGGGCCTTAAAATGGACTAGGTCTGTTAGCCCTTTGGTCAGTGTTATGAATAGTTTGTGGATCCCTTGCGGCTTGAGACGACCTGGCGGTCGCCCAGCGTCGCAGATGCTTATTGCGGTAGTGGCGGCGCTCACTTCGGCCACGTCGCTGTTGGCTCTCGACAGCGAAGCAGTGCCGACGCTGCAGCAGTATTGCTTTACCTGCCACGGCGATGCCGCGTCAGCCGGCGGCTTGAGTTTGGAGCGGATTTCTAAGCAAGAGTCTATCGCGGTCAGCTTCCAGCAGTGGGAGAAGGTGGCCGAAGCCCTTGAAGAGCACAGAATGCCCCCGCCGGCGATGCCTCAGCCGTCGGACGAGCAGCGTGCTCAGCTGGTCACCTGGATCCGCTCGGAACTGGATGCCTATACCGACCAACACGCGGGCGACCCTGGTGAGGTAACTATTCGGCAGCTCACCAGCGCCGAGTATGAGTACACCCTCGAAGACCTGACCGGCCTCGATCTCGACTTTGCGCGCATGTTTCAAGGTGAGGCTGTCGGCGGCGAGGGCTTCTCCAATTTCGGCAGCGTGCAGTTCATGGCGGACGCCAAGCTAGAGCTTTACCTCGGTGCGGCCAAACAGATCGCCGATCATACCGTCATCGGCGCCGGTCCGCTGAGCTTCTTTGCAGATCCGGGACTGAGTGGATTCGAACTCTCCGCCGTCGACAGAATCCAGAGCATCTACATGGCCAACGGCTTCCGTGCGGCATCCGGAGAAGGCGGCCGCCCGTATGGCATGGACATCTATTCCCAGGCTTTTTTCGTGGCTTGGCAGTACAAACATCGTCAAGCCCTGGGCCTGGGAACTGCGACCGTTTCCGATCTAGCGAAGAAGGAAGGCGTCAGTACTCGTTTCGCCGAGCACGTTTGGTCGGTGATGAACGGACCGGCGCCGAGCTACCCGACTTCGAAGATCGTGGATCTGTGGCGGGCCTTGCCGGTCCCTGGGAGGGACGACGTTGCTGAAGTCAAAAAGGCCGCCCGCGCGGGCAGCATGAAGGTTCAAGAGGAGTTGATCTTCTGGCCTCGTTGGCTGCTGGGCGCTGGTGAACTGGCCGCGGGGGGCGCGGGCGACGAACGCGCGTTGGTTCTGACCGCCACAGAACTGGAGGCGACGAACGAGAACAAGTTTAGATTTCAGAGCCGGCTGGGTCGCGATGACCAGCCGAAAGTCGTGATTTCGGTCACGACCGCGAATCCTGGTTCGACCGATCAGCCTTTTGTCGTTTGGAGCGACGGAGTTGTTCGTTTCCAATCGCCGCCGCCGCCGACGCCTACTCCGCAGGACGGGCAGGCAGCCGAGCCGCAGGAGCGCCGAGGCCCCGGTCCGGGCATCTCGTTGAGAGAACTGTTGGGACCCGAACTGGCCGCGAAGATCGGCTTTGGCAAGGGACCGAACGGCGAAGTGATCGATGAAGACTCGTTCGTGACGTCGAGTGAATCCGAGTTGGTGTTTGAGGTGCCCGTTCCGGCCGGCAGCCGCGGCTTTTCGTTGCAAATCGAAGGCAAGGCCTCATTCGCCCCTGACAGCGACGCGGTACTCAGAGCTACGATTTCTAACGGCGCTCAGCGTGGACGTCCGTCCTCGGCGCTGCTGGCCGACCCGAACAGCGCCGGCTACAAGGCGTGGATGGAAGCGGTGCTCAAGTTCGGCGAAGTGCTGCCGCAGATTTCCCATCGCGAGCCGACGCCTTCCGATCGAGATCCGATCCCGCCGCCCTATAACAACGATTACAACCAGCCCGAGCGCGACGAGTTTCACTACACCATCAAGTACACTCGCGACGACGGGTTTTTGGTCGACAACATGCTGGACGACGAGACGCGTCTGCGTTTGGAGCAGGCGTGGGCCGATCTCAAGACTTCTTTTGAGTATCACGACGCCTTCCTTCGTTTCGTGGCGCGCAAGTTGGATGTCGACCTGGGCGATCGGCGTATTGCCAATCTCGAGCGCGCCTGGATAGCGGCGCTTGCGGCGGAGCCCAGGCAGTACGTTGAGCAGCTGAAGGCAGATTACGACCGTGCCGCGGCAATGGAACTGAAGGCGCAACCGGGTCACGTCGACGATGCCGTCGCGTTCGCCAGCCGCGCTTGGCGGAGGCCGCTGACGTCCGGCGAAGAAGGCGAGTTGCGAACCTTCTATCGCAGTCTGAGAGAAGACTCTCAACTCGACCATCGCAAGGCGATTCAGGCTCTGGTATCGCGCATATTGATTTCTCCGTCTTTCCTCTACCGCATCGAGAATCCGTCGGATCAGGCGGGTATCAGTCCGCTGTCCGGCTGGGAAATAGCCAGCCGCTTGAGCTATTTCTTGTGGTCTTCGATGCCTGATCAGGAACTCGGTCGGGCCGCCGCCGCCGGCGAATTGAGTGAGCCGGTGAACGTCAGAGCGCAGGTCAAACGCATGCTTGCCGATCCCAAGGCGCGGCGACTGTCGACGGAGTTCTTCGGACAGTGGCTGGGTTTCTACCGCTTCGATCAGTACCGCGGCGTGGATACGGGCCGGTACCCGGAGTTTACGGATGAGATCAAGGCGGCCATGTACGACGAGGCCGTCTCCTTCTTCGAGTATGTTGTTCGCGAGAATCGTCCCATTCGAGAGATTCTTACGGCGGACTATGCCTTCTTGAACCAGGACCTGGCTGAGTTCTACGGCGGAGACAAAGAGGCTGTCGCGTCGACCGGAGCAGCAGAACTCGTGAAGAGCGCCGACGGCTACCAGCGTGGCGGACTCGTCCGACTGGGAGCGATTCTCACCGCTACTTCGGCCCCGCTGCGGACAAGTCCGGTCAAGCGCGGCGACTGGTTGTTGCGGCGCGTCGTCGGTACCCCTGTCCCGCCGCCGCCGGCAAATATCCCCCCGATTCCAGGAGACGAGAAGGGATTCGGCGGCAAGACGGTACGTGAACAGCTGGCCGCCCACCAGAGCAATCCGACTTGCGCCAACTGTCATTCGCGGATTGACCCGCTGGGGTTCCCGCTGGAGCACTACGACTCGATCGGAAGATGGCGGCAGACTTATTCTGAGGGGCAGGCCATCGAGGATTCCGGCACGCTCTCGGACAAGACAGAGATCGATGGGGTCGACGGATTGGTCGCCTACCTCGAAAAGAACGAACCGCAGGTTATCAAGACCGTTGCCGGCAAGCTGGTGGGCTACGCGCTCGGACGGACGGTGCTTGCCTCCGATCGGCCGCTGATCGATCGGTTAAGCAAGACGGGCGGCGAGGCGACTTTCGCCGACTTAATCGCCGAGATCGCAACGAGTCGCCAATTCCGCTTCATGCGGGTCGAAGACGCTGCGCAAGTGGCCGCGACCCGGCGTGACGGCGCACAGGTAATGATAGGAAGGGTGAAAAATGAAGTCCGCTGAAGAGGTCCACAACAACGAACTGAAGTCGCGCCGACGCTTCTTGCAAGGAGCTGCGGGCGTCGCTATCACCCTGCCCTGGCTGGAATCGTTGCCGTTGTACGCCGAAGAGGGCCCCAGCGACGCAGCAAACAAGCCGCCTGTTCGTTTCGGTTGCATCTGGTTCTCAAACGGCGTTGAGCCGGAGCACTGGTGGGCCAAGGACCAGGACGGCGAGATGCAGATCGGTCCCGGCCTTGCTCCGATGATGCCGCATCGGAAGGACATGAACTTCATCCGCGGTCTCTACAACGAGGACGCGTTCGTAGCGAAGAGTCCGCACCTGGGACGCGCTCCTAACGTCCTATCCGGCGCTGCGGTCAGCATGGATCCCAGCGTCATTCGTTGCGGCAAGACCATGGACCAACTCATGGCTGAGCACATCGGCGGAAAAACCGCGGTCCCAAGTCTCGTTCTGGGCGTGGAGCCGAACGAACTGCGTCTCGAAGACGGCCTGTCGATGATCTACGCTTCGGCTGTTTCTTGGGCGACAGACACGAAGCCGGCGACGAAGGAAATCTACCCGGCTCGTGCTTTTGATCGCCTGTTTGGCGACGGTCGCGGCCGAGAACTGGATCAAACAATCCTCGACTCGGTGCTCGATCAAGCCCATGGGCTGCAGTCGAAGGTCAGCAGTCACGATCAGCGCAAGCTCGGCGAATACTTTGACTCGATTCGCGACGTCGAAAAGCGAATCGATCAAGCTTCGAAGGGTCAACGCCTGGAAGGCTGGAGGCCCTCGCTTACGGAGCCAAACATGGAGCGCCCGGCCGACGACCTGCCTCAGAACGTTCCCGATCACATGCGCTTGATGATGGACATCGTCGTGCTCGCGTTCCAGATGGACAAAACCCGCATTGCGACGTGCATGCTCAACAACGACCTCTCGCAGATGAACTTCAAGTTCCTCGATGGCGTAAGCGGCGCTTTGCACCTCGATCTGACCCACAACGGCAAAGATCCCCACAAAGAGGCGATGTACCTCAAGACGAACCAGTATCATGTCGAGCAGTTCGCCTATTTGGTAGACCGCATGAAGGGCATCGACGAAGGCGAAGGGACTCTGCTCGACAACTCCATGATGATGCTGTGTTCCAGTCTGTTCGACGGGGACAGTCACAGTGCCGAGCAACTTCCCATCCTGCTGGCGGGAAGTGCAGGCGGTACGCTCAAGACCGGACGTATCCTCGACTACTTGGAGCGAGGCAACGACAATCGGCGAGCTGCTAGCTTGCACCTGTCGATCATGGACCGCATGGGCGTGGAACTGGAAGGCTTCGCTGATTCGAGATCGCGGCTGGCCGACATCTAATAGCGCCGCAAACGAAACCAGATGCCCCGACGACCTACAGGCGTTGGGGCCTCTCTCTTGGTCCCGATCTATTGATCACCGTGACCGCTCGGCCGCTTTTGCGAGGATGCGTAGAAAATTACTGCAGCAGCAGCTCCGGCATTCAGCGACTCAACTCCCTGGACCGGGATGTGCACCGGGGTCGCTGCCGCCAGGTATTCCGGGTTGATGCCGTGCGCTTCTGAGCCGATGATGACGGCCGATCTGCTCAGATCGAGTTCGCCGAGCGGCTTGCCATCACGCGTAGTGGCTGCGAAGAGCGGAAGATTCGCCGACCGCAACGATTCGATCACTCGCTCCGCTCCACCGCCGCGGACGGTTGGAATACGAAACAAGGAGCCCGCTGACGCCCGCAGAGTCTTCGGATTCACAGGCGAGACCGAACCGCGGCCAAAGATTACCGCCCCCACGCCAAAGGCCTCCGCGGATCGCACCATCGCCCCGGCATTGCCCGGGTCCTGGATGCCATCGAGGATGACCACCCGTTTCACCGAACCGAGCCAGTCGTCCCACTCATAGCGCGGCACGCGCACCAAGCAGATGAGTCCCTGACTGTTCTCGGTGGACGACAGCTCGGCGAACAACTTGTCGGGAATCGTGTGGAACGTCGGGTCGAGTCTGTGCGCGAGGGCTTCCACCGCGGGCCCAGCAGTCTCGGCCAGCAGCGTCGCTTCGATCGGAATCCCCGACCGTACGGCTTCTTCCAGTAGATGGGGAGACTCCGCAACGGCGAGGCCGTCCTCGGTCGCCTCGCCACGGCGCACTGCCCGGCGGATGTCCTTGATCAATGGATTGGTTGAGCTGGTGATGTGCACTAATTGGATATAGAATCCCCTGCGGCGCTGAACCGAAGCAGGGACTCCGTGCGTCCATTATGATTGGGACGGCGGTTGTCTGCCCGCCGGCACTAGCTCGATGGCGTCCCGCAAATACATAACGAGCCTCCGACGGCTGATCGGATCGTGCCTGGTCGCCGGTATTGTCGTTTTTGGGATTGTCTTCTACCAGGTCTGGCGACAATCCGGAATCGACGAGGCACAGCCGGCGGACGTCATTGTTGTCCTCGGAGCTGCTCAGTATTGGGGCCGTCCCTCGCCGGTACTGAAAGCGCGCCTCGACCATGCGCTCGATCTGTATCGCCGCGAGTTGGCCCCGCGCATCATCGCGACTGGCGGTCAGGGGCCCGGGGCGAAGTTCTCCGAAGGGGAGGTAAGCCGCCGATATCTGTCCGAGAACGGCGTTCCCGCCGAATACGTCAGCGTGGAGTCCAGCGGACAGTCCACGATGCAGTCTACCGCGGCCGTGGCAGAGATGATGGATCAGATGCAGCTGACCAGCTGTATCGTCGTGAGCGACGACTATCACATCCATCGCGCTAAGAAAATGCTCGAAGAGCATGGCCTCACCGTTTACGGATCCCCTCGCGGCGCCCCTGCGGAGGGCAATGCCTGGGCCCGCTACAAGCGCTTGGCTCGCGAGGCGGCAAGCTACATCTTGTGGCGCGTCGGCATTCGCGTCTAGCCCTAAAGGGAAACCGCGACCCTTGCGAGTCGCGGCCTAGAATCTTAGCGTGCGAAGGACGGCTAGATCTTGACGCCTTTTCCGCGGAGCTCCGCCAGGACGCTGTCGATGCCGCGCTTGGTGATGATCTTGATGCCCTTGGCGCTAATCTTTAAACGCACCCAACGGTTCTCGGTCTCTACCCAAAATCGCTTGTTGTGCAGATTGAGGTTGAACACCCGCCGAGTCTTGTTGTTGGCGTGCGACACGTTGTTGCCGGACATCGGCTTCTTTCCGGTCACTACACAAAACTGAGCCATAGCTAATACCTCCGCGCGGCACAAATCCGTCCTGGGCAATACCATGCCGCCAAGACCGGTCGAACAATTTCAGGATCAGGATGGGGCGCTTGCGGCGAAAACCGCCGCGCCAGCCACAATACCCGTCCAGGATATCACGGCCAAGGGGGAGTGTGGGCAATTTTGCCGCCTACGGAAACCGCGGCTCCAGGGGCCAGAGCCTCCCGTCTTACCAGCGCAAATCCAACGATTTTTCCTGTCTGCGGCGAGATTACGGCGCTCGTGAGCTGTCCGACAACGCGCTCTCCCAAACGGAGCTCCGTGTTACCTGGTATTTCGCTGGATTCGATCTCGACCGGAGTCAGCAGCCGGTTGACCTGCCCCTGCGAATTGACCCGCTCGACGATTTCCTGGCCTACGTAACAGCCCTTGCTGAAAGAGACCGCGTCCAACAGTCGAGTCTCATGCGGAATATTGGTTTCGCCATAGTCTTTGCCATGGACCGCGATGCGGTTTTCTACCCGTACTGTCTCCCAATCGGCCGGTTCGGCCGTCACGATGCCGGCGCTGCGGAGTCGGGCGCGCAGTTCGTCTTCGGCGGCCTTGTCGGCTTCGATCCAGAAGCCCGGCAATCCGGTCAGCGACGACGCGTAGACCCGGCCGACGTCCTGCAAGCCGCTAGCGACACCGCTGACTGCGGCGGGACCTTCGATGGCCACGGCTATCGTCGAGTCCGTCTCGTCGTCGACCGTAACGTCGTCCATGATGATGTACTGATCAAAGTAGTCGAGCAGCTGCTGGCGACTGGATGCCTCGGACTCCAGCAACACCGAATCATCTTCGACGTAGACACGGCAGCGAGCGACGATGCGGCCCTGCGCAGTGAGGAAGAACGTTTCCGTGTGCTGTCCCGGCTGCAAACCCTCGATCACATTCGTCGCCAGGGCGTGCAGGAGCCGGATGCGATCCGTTCCGCTGAGCCGAAGCCTGGTCCTGTCAGAGATATCGAACCAGGCCGCGCTTGTACGCAACGCTTGATAACCCGGCGTCATGTGGTGAAGGGTAACCCGGTCGCGGCAGCCGCACAGAGTTCAATTTCAGTATAGAGGGCCGCTTGAAAGGCTAGAGTGAAGAGACTAAAGATGACGCACGACGTACTAGCCACTGGACCCCTGCAATGCAACTGCCAGATTCTTGGGGATGAGGATTCGAAGACCGCCTTGGTCGTTGATCCGGGCGATGACATCCCTGAGATTGAACAGCTGCTGGAGCGCCGCGGACTGCGGGTCGCCAAGATCCTGTTCACTCACGCTCATTTCGATCACATCGGGCGTGCGGCGCAGCTGAAGCGTTCAAGCGGCGCCCCGACATGGCTCCACAAGCTGGAGATCCCCATCCTGGAATCTCTAGACCAGCAGGCTGCTTGGATCGGCGTTGAACCAGGCGAGAAGGTCGAGATCGACCACTACTATGACGAGGGCGATGTTGTGGAGTTCGCGGGACACGAACTTCGCGTTTTGTTCACTCCTGGGCACAGTCCTGGGAGCGTCAGCTTTTTCATCCCGAGCCTAGAACGGTTGATCGCCGGAGACGTGCTGTTCCGCGATAGCATCGGGCGCACCGACCTTCCCGGCGGCGACACCCAGCAGCTGCTGGACTCGATTCGCGATAAGGTCCTCACCTTGCCGGACGACACAGCGGTATTCCCTGGGCATGGGCCCGGTACGACGATTGGCCGCGAGCGTCGTCAGAACCCGTTTCTGGAGGGCCTCTCGGAACACGCAGAGTCGGCGCTAGACGACCTAACTTAGTTCGCGGCGCGTTCGCGCTCGTCTCTGAGTTGCGTCAGTGCCTCGATGACCTCCGACGGCTCCATGCGGAGGCTGAAGTCAGCGCGCACGTGCCGGCGCTTCACGATACGGTCTTGGCCTACGACAAAGGTTCCCGGTACCGGCAAGGTCCATCCCCCGTTGGCATTTTTCTTAGAAACATCGACGCCGAAAACGAGCGGATAGATGCGGCGCACGTCGGCGGAAACGGTGAACTCGAGCCGGTAGTCGTGAATCACCCGTTGTGACGTATCCGCCAGGATGTGGAACCCGTCGGGCGGGTCTTCGACGAGTTGTCCGCTCTCCGGGTGAACGGCGAGGATCTCGGCGCCCAGCGTCGTGATCTCCGGCAAGGCTCGTTGGAACGCGACTAGCTGCAGATTACACACGGGGCACCAGGCTACGCGAAAGAACGACACCACAGCCGGTCCCCGGCGCAACTGTTCGTAGAGCCGGACTGAGTGCCCGGCCGAATCTTCCAGTTCGAAGTCGGGCGCCTGATCGCCGACTGCAATACCGCGAGCAATGCCCGAGCCCTCTAGGGCTTGGTGAGATTCGGCGATGATGCGCGCGATGTGCTCGGGCACGCTGAAGCCAGCTAGCAGCTGTTGAATCTCTCCCTTGAGGGTCACGTTGAATCTCGAAGCGCGCCGCGGCCGGCCTTCTCGCTGACTGTTGCTTCTATCACGACGTCTTCGCGTGAGCGGCCGAATAGGTTTGGGAGGTCTCGCTCTCGATCCAGGCGTACTCAGAATTGCCAGAGCGAGCTGGGGGGAGCTTGGGCATGGTGCGCCCGACAACATAGCCGACGCCACAGACAAAATAGTGCAGCAGCAGCACTCCTGCTGAAGCGGCGCCTTCGAGCCAACCGAGTTCTTGCGCCGCGAGCGCGATCAGCTCGCGGTTCGCCGCCAGGACGGCGAGCAGGGCCAGGGCCGCCGCTCCGATCGCGGGCGTCCAGAATAGAGAAGCGATTAGGGCAACTAACATCACTCCCGTCGCTGCCACGCTGACCCTACCGCGACGATTCGTATTGAGGGCGCCCATGCCGGTTCTTCCCGAATAGATCAGTCTTGTCCAAGGGATCGCGCGCTGTAGAAGGTCTGAGCGCACCAGGCTGGCCAAGTTGTACTCCTTCAAGTGTTCGACCTGCATGGCGCGGACAAGCTGAACGCGGTAGTCCAAGCGGCTCGCTGCTGATCCGAACTCGATGTCTTCGCACGATTGCAGATTCACGTCGAAACCGGCTATGGCTTCAAACGCTCCTCGCGTTAAGGCTCCGCATCCGCTCCAAAAAGTCGTTTGGTAGTCGGCGCCTTGTTGGTGGGTGAAGTGGTGTTGCAGGTTCTTGAACTTAGTCAAGAATCCCGCTGCTCGCGTTTCGCGCGTATAGGAGCCAAATAGCATCTGCTCGCCGTCGGAGACGGCCTCTATGGTCAAAGAGACGACCTCGCTGTGGGCGACGCAATCGGCGTCCAGGAACAGGAAAACATCTCCCTGCGCCGCGGCGGCTCCAACGTTTCTCGCATAGGCCGCTCCGCGCCGTGTCGGATACTCAATGACACGAACGCGATGGAGACGAGCGACTTCCGCCGTGCCATCCGTACAGCCGTCACAAACGACCAAGATCTCGTAGGGCGAGGAAGTCAGTTGCGCGAATGCTTCTAGGCAGGTCGCCAACGTGGAAGACGCGTTGTGAGCGGGGATGATGATCGAAACGCGCAAATCACTAGACTGCAAGTCTGCTCGGCTGTTCGTCATCGACAAAGCCCTACCTCCCCAGCAGGACTAACGCCCCGATTGTAACACTGCCCCACGCTGGCCCAGGCGGCACGATAGAATAGCCCTTTCCCCATGAGCATGATCCGTAGAGCCCTTCTCAGCGTGACCGACAAGAGCGGTCTCGCCCCTTTCGCCGAGCGTCTCGCCGCGAGAGGCATCGAATTGATTTCCACCGGAGGCACCGCGAGTTTGTTGCGCGACAACGGATTGGCGGTCCGCGACGTCTCTGAGGTGACCGGATTCCCAGAAATGCTGGACGGGCGCGTGAAGACCATCCATCCACGGGTTGCCGCCGGCATGTTGGCGATTCGTTCCAACCCCGAACACATGGCGGCTCTCGATCAACATGAGATCGCGCCGATCGATATGGTCGTGGTCAACCTCTATGCGTTCGAGAAGACCGCGTCCAAGCCAGGGGTGTCGTTCGAGGAGATTATCGAAAATATCGACATCGGCGGCCCCACTATGATTCGAGCTGCGGCGAAGAACTATCGCGATGTCGCGGTGGTCACATCCCCCGCCGACTACGCTGCGCTGGCCGACGAGCTGGAATCGAACGAAGGTTGCTTATCGGAAGCCACGCACTGGCGTCTCGCGCAGCAGGCTTTCGCTATGACCGCGGCGTATGACAGGGCGATTAGCACGACCTTGGCAGGCATCTCCGCATCGGGGGAACGGGCGGCAGCCGACGAGGCGTTGCCGGCCACGCTCGACATCCTGTCGCCCCGCAAGTCGGTGCTGCGCTACGGAGAGAATCCGCACCAGCAGGCCGCACTCTACGGCGCCGGCGACGTGGGCGTTGCATCAGCGAAACAGCTGCACGGCAAGGAACTTTCCTACAACAACCTCGTTGACCTCGACGCCGCATGGGCATTGATCGAGGAGTTTGCCGATCCAGCCGTGGCGATCATCAAACACACCAACCCTTGCGGCTGCGCTGAGCAATCATCTCTTGCCGAAGCCTATCGTTTGGCTCTAGCGTGTGACCCGGTGTCGGCTTTCGGCTCGGTCATTTCGGTCAACCGCTCGATCGACCGCGAAACCGCCGAAGCGATGTCGGAACTGTTTGTGGAAGCGATTGCGGCATCCGCCTACGACGCGGATGCGCTAGAAGTTCTCCGCCGCAAGAAGAATCTGCGGCTGCTGCAGGTGAAGCCGGCTAGTGCGGGGTTGGTAATCAAGAGCATCTCCGGAGGATTCTTGGCGCAGACCGAAGACCGCACGGCGACAAGCGGAGAGAGCTGGAACGTGGTCAGCAAGCGCGCTCCCAGCCCGGAGGAGGAAGTGGCCCTACGGTTTGGCTGGAAGGTGGTCAAACACGTCAAGTCCAACGCGATCCTTTACGCCAAGCCAGGGCAGACGGTGGGGGTCGGAGCCGGCCAAATGAGCCGCGTGGATTCAGCCCGGATCGGCGCTCAGCGCGCGCATCTGCCGGTTGCTGAGTCGGTGGTGGCCTCCGACGCCTTTTTCCCTTTCGCCGATGGTGTGGAAGAACTTGCCAAGGCCGGGGCCACGGCTGTCGTGCAGCCTGGCGGGTCGATGCGCGATCAAGAGGTGATTGACGCCGCCGACAAGCTCGGTCTAGCGATGGTCATGACCGGCGTGCGTCACTTCCGTCACTAGCCGCCGCGGGTAAGATCGGGGTGCACCAGGCGATCAATTTCCGGCGTGTCGACATTCTCTCCGGTCACCACTGTTGCGGGAGTGTCGATTCGCTTCGCGGGCGTTTCCCCTGCGATCTTCGCCAGCACCGCCTTGACGGCTTGGTAGCCAATATTAAAAGGGTCCTGCACGATCAAGGCATCGATCACCCCGGCCCGCAGATCCTCTTCGATCGCCTCGCTGAAGTCAAAGCCGACAAACTTGACCTTCCCGGTTAGATTGCGGCCCCGAAGCGCTCTCCCCACACCCACCGTGGCCGGTTCGGCCGAGGCGAACAGCGCGTCGAGGTCTGGGTGAGCGGTCAAGATGTTTTCGGCTGCGGCGAGAGCCTTGGCGACGTCTGAACTGCAATATTGTTCCGCGACTTTCTCGATCTGCGGAAACTCTGTCGCCAGCGTATCTTCGAAGCCCTTCTCACGCTGCATCGTTGAACTTGAGCCGGCTACATTCTTGACCATAGCGACCGTACCCGTCCCGGTCAACAAAGCCCCCAGTTCCCGCGCCGCCTTCGCTCCTGCCTCATAGTTGTTCGTCGCCACGAACGAAACGTAGTCTTCCGTGTCGATGCCAGAATCGAATACGACGAGCGGTACTCCCTCGCGGGCCGCCCGCTCGGCCACGCCCACAAGCGAGGTCGCCTCGGTCGGGGCCAACACGATTCCGTCGGCCCGCGAGGTAATGGCCGAGTCGACGATCTCGATCTGCCTGGCGAAGTCAGTTTCCGCCGCTGGACCCAGCCATTCGATCTCCACGCCGCTCTCTTTGCCCGCCGCACTCGCCCCTGCATGAACCGTCTGCCAGAAGACATGCGCGGTGGCCTTAGGTATGACGACGATTCGTGTGCCCTCTGATCTGTTGCATGCGGTACTAATGACGCCTGCCATGGCGGCGAGCAGCACTAAGGTGATTCGCGGAGCGTTCATTCGGAGGCATCTCCCCAACAAAGCCAGCAGTCATTGTACTCAACCGGTCAGCGGCGCAAGTGAAGATCGAGGGGAGATATGTCGAAGGAAAGACGGCGTCGCCCACGCAACGAAGCTCCGGTCTGTGACGAACTCCACATCATGATTGAGTTGACGGACGGATCTGAGAAGACCCGTCAGGTCAGGCTCACCGATGTCAGCGAGTGGGGCGTAGGCTTTGAGACGGCAACCCCGATGGTGGTTGGCATCACGCTCAGCGTTTGGGGATCCGCTGTCCCTGGCGCGCCCGACCAAGAACATTCTCGAACCGTTCAGGTGATGCACTGCCGCCTCATCAACGATTCAGCCTATCGTGCCGGATGCACCTTCGAGGACAGCCCAAAGACAGCTTCACCTGGACCCGACGACGATAAGGCCGACGATTCTTTCACCGACTACTACGAATTGCTGCAAGTTAGCGCCAATGCTGACGCGGAAATGATTCATCGCGTCTACCGCATGCTCGCCCAGCGATACCATCCCGACAATCCCGACACCGGCGACGCATCCTCGTTCCAGACGATACTACGCGCCTACCAGACGCTTAATGACCCCGCTCGACGGGCGGAATACGATATTCGCTACCAGGCACAGAAACGGGTCAGGTGGAGAGTGTTCTCCAAGCCCGTTGCCGGCGAAGGCATGCAGGGCGAGAAGCGCAAGCGCGCAGCGATTCTTTCCGCTCTCTACACTAAGCGCGTCGAAGCTCCCGAGAGCGCCGGGGTCACCCTGCGCGAACTCGAAGAACTGTTGGGGATTCCCCGTGAGCACCTCGAGTTCTCCTGTTGGTACCTGCGCCGTAAGGACTTCGTTGACGCCTCCAACAACGGCCGTTACGAAATCACCGCCGAAGGAGTAGACGCCGCCGAGGACTTCGAGAAAGAAGGGTTCTCGCCACGCGTCATCGGCGAAGATCACCGCCTGGAAGCTGGTCCGGCCCAGAGCGAAGCGCCAGAACAGTCTGACTCCTACGAGCAGGCCGCTGCCGACTAATCTCCCATCGTCGCTGACACGCTCTGGGCAGGCCTGCGCCTGCGATTCTGCTCTGCTATTGATATGCTGGAGCGGAGCCTATGAGTAACGAAGTCAAGGTGGGTATTGTCGTCGTCTCGGCGATGATCATCTTCGTCGTCGTGTTCCTTTCGGTGGCCTCGGTTCAGTTAAGCGGGAGCCTGGTCGAATACCGCACCTACTTCAAGTTTGCTGGAGGTCTCGATTCGGGAACCTTGGTTCGTTTTGGCGGCAGGAAGGCAGGCGTCATTTCAGACGTGCATCCTGCTCCAGATGACCCGACAACCAACGAAGTCGTCTTCCAGGTCCGCGAGGATGTGCCGGTCAACGAGGACTCCTTGGCCAAGATTGGCAGTCTGAACGCGCTCGGCGACAACTACTTGGAGATTAGCCCCGGAACCAAGGACGCCGCCCGCATGCCTCCCGGCAGTACGATTCCGTCTGATGAGATGACGAGTTTCAGCGATATCACTTCCCAGGTTGCTGAAGTCACTGAAACCGCCAATTCCGTCCTTTTGAGCCTGCGCGACGATGTGAGTCTTCTGGTGCTCGACTTGCGCGGTCTAACGGCCAACCTCCAGGAACTAACCAACGAGCAGAACCAGCAGAACATCCAGTCGATGCTCGAGAACGCCAATAACTTGTTCGAGACCCAGGACCCCAAGATCGACCAGATCACAACGCAAGTGAGCGATATGCTCGCCCGAGTGGAAGAGACGGTCGCGCAGATGAAACGAGTCGGTGAAACGGCTGAAACGACGGTGTCCAACGTCAACCGTACCGTGGAGGAGACGCGCGAACCCATCAAGCAGGACCTGGCGCAACTAGAAGCGACGCTCGTCGAGGCCCGGGAAATGTTGGAGGAGGTTCGCGCTTTGGTCGTCGCCAACGACGCCAACATCTCCGAGACGATTGAGAACTTCCGCGCGACCTCCGAAAACCTAGAGCAGTTTAGCGATGAGATTCGTCAGCGGCCTTGGAGCTTGTTGCGCACCAAGCCCAAACTCGACCGCGCGGTTCCCGCTACAGCACCCTAGCCAGCAAATGCCGCAGGGTCGGCTCTAGCGCCGTCCGGGAACCCGCTTCGGCAGTGCTGACGAACGCTCCTAATAGGCCCTGGAGCGCCTCGAGTTCTTCGCTTCGGCGGGAGTGATTTCGGCGCGCGGCACGGTCGAGAGTTTGCCGGAACGCGGTTGCCATGCGCGTATCTCCGCTCGTTAGCGCCGCTACGAGAAGTTCGGCTGTTGGTGGAGTCAGTTTCTGCTCTAGTTTCGCCATTGCCCAACCCTTATCGGTCGATTGCGGGCAACCCCTGCTTTACTGAGGGAACTATTGGCCTTGGGCTAGGGAATACCCTCTGCCGCCGTCGTAGTTGTAGAGCAACTCCACGCCGGTAAAGTCGCAGCCCCACTCCGCCAGGTTATCAAGCAAACGGACGATGTCATGGTGGGTTACCGCAGTTGCGCCTACTTGGCTAAACCGGCAGCGGCAGTAGTCGGTTTGGACAGTTCCAGGAGCTCCATCCGGCCAGATCACGAGTCCGCGGCTATCGATCATTTCCAGCTTCAAGACGGACGGGCACGCCGCCAGTAAGTCGCTCGCCAGGCTATCTGGTTCTCCTTCAGCCCAAAGAACATGAACGAATACGTCCACGCCCACTAGAGTCTTGGTAACGCTCTGCCGCTGCGACGGTCGAGTGCGAGCCATATCTACGGAAGGCTCGTTGGGGGATGCCAGTTTTTTCGGCGCTTCGCCTAGGCGCGCGATCACAGCCTTGGCGAAGCCCTCCGTGCCAACTCTTTCCGTACCGGTTTCTTCCCGGTAGATATCCCCCGTATGCACTCCGTCCTCGATGGTCTTCAGCCAGGCGTTTTCAATTCGCTTCGCCGTTTCACCCTGGCCGATGTGCTTCAGCATCTTGACCGCCGCAAGCAGTAGGCCAGACGGGTTGGCGATGCCCTGACCGGCGATGTCCGGCGCCGCACCGTGAATGGCCTCGAACATGGCAGCCTGGGAGCCAATGTTGATGGATCCGCCCACGCCGACCGAGCCGCAGATCTGAGCGGCCACGTCCGACATGATGTCGCCGTAGAGGTTGGAAGTCACGATGACGTCGAAGCGCTCAGGCGTGTCCGCCACCCGTGCCATGCCGATGTCGATGATCATGTGCTCGGTTTCGACGTTCGGATACTCCGAGCTGACTTCCTCGAACACCTGATGAAACAGACCGTCGGTCATCTTCATGATGTTGTCTTTCGTCATGCAGGTGACCTTGGCGCGGGGCCGTGCCTGGGCATACTCGAACGCGTAGCGAATAATGCGCTCGCAACCCGGCCGGGACATGAGCTTCAACCCCTGGACGCCGTCGTAGGACTGGCGATACTCAATTCCGGTGTAGAGGTCTTCTTCGTTTTCCCGGACGATGACCAGATCCACGTTCTTGTGTTTCGATTGAATGTAGGGCGTGTAGGTGCGGGTTGGCCGTACGTTCGCGAAAAGCCCGAGCGTCTTGCGAATGGTGACGTTCAGACTCTTGACCCCCTTGCCCTGCGGCGTGGTGATCGGGGCCTTCAGCACGACGCCCGTCCGACGCAGAGAGTCCCAGCTCGCCGGCTCGATTCCTGACGAGAATCCTCGGTCGTAAACGCGCTCGCCGACTTCGATCTCCTCGTAGTCAATCTGGGCGCCTGCCGCGTCCAGCACCTGGCGAACCGCGGTCATGATTTCCGGACCGATTCCGTCGCCGTAAGCGACCGTGATGGGGGTCTTTTTGAAGCTCATACGAGAGCTTCAGCCTAGCAATTTGCAGCCTCGCTATTCGGCGAGCTGGGTGGTCTGGTGCGCAGCCAGGCGCCATTGGCCGCCGGTCTTGATCCAGGTGTGCATGATCATCAGGTGATTGTCGAATGGGCCAGCTGCGTTCGTGCCGACCATCCTGCCGATGGAGTGGACGACGGCGGCGTCGCCGTGAAGACGGATCGTGGTCTTCTCGTGCTTGATAGCCGTGTATTTCTGAGCCCCCGAGCGAAGCTTGCCCAGATACTCATCCTTGCTCTCGATATTTCCTGTCGAATGAGCGTAAATCAGCGTGTCGTCCAACAGGCTGGCGACGTGGTCAAAATGACCAGCGGTGACCATCGAGGCCCACTCGTTCTCAGCCTTCAAGACCTCATCTTCGGCGCCCGCGCTTAAGGCAGGAAGGGCAGAAATCGCAACAGCAAGAACCAGCATCCAAGTCTTCTTCATCGTCAGCTCCTTCGGATCAGCGGCGTTAATCATATCACCTGCAGCGCTTGCCGCGGCTCTTGCCCGCTTGCCGCCGGGCAGCTGAAACGGATACGCTCTGTCAGATTCGAAACCTTTCGGATCGCCTGGAGTTATGTTGATGTCGAAAGATCGCCGCTCGATTCTTGTTAGTGTCTGTGCCGCCGCATTGGCTGCCTGCGGCGGGGGTTCCGCTGACGTCGCCGCGCTGCGTTTGGTTGACCTGTTCTCCGCCGATATGGTCCAACGGGCCCCGTCCGCTGCAGTTCCTCCTTCGGCCGCCCATTGGAACTTCGCGGAAGACCAAGGCCTGCAGGGCTGGACTGCGGCCTACGGCGTCGCAGACCTCAAGCTCGTCGACGGCAAACTTACCGGCCGCTCGACCTCCGATGTCGCCGTCATCTACGTGCCGACGCCCGCGGACCTCGATGTGCAAGACACCCTCTATTCGATCGAAGTCCGGTTGCGAACTAGCGGCGGCGCCAGAGCGATTGCTTTCACTAGGAACAACGCAGCGGTGACCGTTAACGATGCGGCTGCCAAGACGATGCGAGAAGCTACTCCTGCCTTTCAGGCCACGCTCCAGCCAGGCGAAGAGTTTCAAACGCTGACCATGACCAGCTCCGGCGTCTCCTCGCTTGGTTCGGGCAAGGCCCTAGCCATCCGTCCGACCGATGTCGCCGGGCAAACCTTCGAGATTGAATCGGTTCGGCTCATCTCCCAGGGCGATCACAGCGCAGAGGCCCCCACCGGCGTCGGCTGGCAGGGGCTCGGCAACATCTTCCGCGAGTCCATTTCGATGCGCTCGCCCGAGCGCTTCGCCGTTGAATTGGACGTGCCGCAGAATTCATGGCTCGATCTCCACGTCGGGGCCGTCGACGACCAGCCGGTCACCTTCCGCATCGATGAGATCATCGGCGAGAATCGCGAAACCATTCTTGACCGTACCGTCACGACGCCCCATCGCTGGGAGGACGCCTCCATCGACCTGGGTAGGCGAGCGGGACACCGCAGGCTCGAGTTCTACCTCGACACCGACCAGGAGTACCGCACCGGCTTCTGGGGCAGCCCAGTCGTACGCCTTCGCAATGCTACTGCCACCGCCGCCAAGACCCCTGGCGAGGCGCTCGGAGGCGTCGCAGCGCCGAAGAGCGTAATCCTCGTTATGTGTGACACGCTGCGCCGCGATCATCTGAATATCTACGGATATGGAAGGGAAACGAGTCCCAACCTTGCTCGGATCGCTTCTCAAGGGACCGTATTCCTCGACAACGTCTCGCAAGCGACCTGGACCAAGGCCTCGGCGCCTTCGCTTCTGACTTAGCTTTATCCCTCCTCCACGCGTGTCCAAGGGACTCAAGATCGCCTCTCGGCCTCCGCCACCACTATCGCCGAGGTCTACCGCGCCGCTGGGTATGCCACCGTGTCGTTTTCTTCGGTCGCCTTCACGGGTCGGCTGTCGAACCTGCATCAAGGTTTTGAAGAACTGCATGAAGCCGCCTCGCTGAATCGAGAACCGGGTTATGGTTCCAAGACCGCCCGTGAGTACGTCGACCGAGCGACTAACTGGATTGAGCGACATCAGGACACGCCGTTCTTTATGTACCTGCACGTCTTCGATCCGCACTCCCGCTACGAGCCGCGCTCACCCTACGCCACGATGTGGTCGGATGCCGCCGGCAAGGAACGCCACGAAGTAGACCGCACCAAGGGCACGGACGCTGCCGTCATCGACTTCCACAAAGGCCGCGGCCTGCCCTACCGAGAAGACTTGGAGCGCGGCGGCGTCGACCCCAAAGAATGGATCGACTACGAAGCCGGATGGTACGACGGCTCGATCCGCGGCATGGACTCGGAGCTAGGCCGCTTCCTAGAGCGCATCGAAGAGCTCGGGCTTGAAGATGACGTTCTGTTCGCCTTCGTATCCGACCACGGCGACGAACTACAAGACCACGGCGGCATGTGGCATGGACATTCCACCTATGCCGAGCTCAACCAGGTCCCGTTCGTCCTCTATCGCCCGGGCGTTGTGCCCGCCGGACTACAGGTCAAAGAGACGGTCCGAAATATCGACCTGATGCCGACCCTTCTCGACCTGAGCGGATTGGATGTTCCAGAGTACGCACAGGGCCAGAGCCTCGTACCGCTCATGGCTGCCACCGTCGAAGGCGGCGACGTCTTGGCTTCGGCCGCTGAGAAA
This sequence comes from Acidobacteriota bacterium, assembly GCA_027592785.1. GTDB lineage: Bacteria > Acidobacteriota > Terriglobia > Bryobacterales > UBA6623 > CAMPKL01. Next base: position 60,612 of record JAQCLD010000003.1, on the reverse strand, counting down.
GGTTGGTTCCCCGAAGCGGCCGTCACTGAGAAAAATGCACACCCGGACGGCGAAAACCCCAAGGAGTTCGAATCCTACGGCCTGATCGCCAACGGCTGGAAGATCATCCACAACGTCAAGGGGAGAGGCGACAAACCGGAATATGAACTCTACGACCACGCTGCCGATCCGAAGGACCTCAGCGATGTCGCCTCGTCGAATCCGGATATGCTCGACAAGCTCAAGGTCGAGTTGCAGACCTGGCACAACATGGTTGAGCAAAACCAACTGCCGAACGACGCATCGCCTGAGGCGATGACGCCTGACGAAGCGGAGCGCCTGCGCAGCCTGGGCTACATCCAGTAAGCAAAAACCCTGCCGCTGCCGGCAGGGTTTAGTGTCTTAGGTGGCCTTCTTGACGGGCCGTCTGCGGCCTCCGCCGGCGGGTCGAGACCCCGACTCCGGCCGATGCTGACCGCCGCTCGACGGTCCGCCCGAACCGCCGCCAGGTCTGCGGCTCCGCGAACGCTTGCGGAACACGCGGCCATTTTCCTGACCGCCGCCTTCGGCTCTCTTTTCTGCCGGAGGAGCTGAGGCAACCTTCGGCCGCGGCGGAGGCGCCGGCAAAGAAGCCTCATCCAGCACCGGAATCTTGCGGCGCTCGATTTTCTGCTTGATCAGTCTCTCGATCGCATGTACGGCCGACAACTCGGTGCCGGCCACGAACGTGTAGGCTTTGCCGGTCAATTCCGCTCGGCCCGTCCGTCCGATACGGTGCGTGTAGTTTTCCGGCGTGGTCGGCACGTCGAAATTGATCACGTGCGAGATACCCGCCACGTCGATACCGCGTGCTGCAACATCGGTGGCTACCAGGATCTTGAACTCGCCGCGGCGGAAGCCGTTCATCGCTCGGTCGCGCTGCGCCTGCGACATGTTGCCCTGCAGGGCGATGGCGTTGTGGCCGTGGCGGGTCAGTTGGTCCGCCAGCCGTTTGGCTCCGTGTTTGGTCCTCGAAAAAACGATTGCGGTTTCAAAGTCCGGTTCGGCGATGACATGCCGCAGCAGCAACAACTTCTGTGCTGCGGGGATCATATACAGCGCGTGATCGATCGTCGACGCGGGTGCTGAACGATTCAACTCGACCACAACCGGTTTCTGCAAGATCTTGTCGGCTAGGCCGCGGATCGCCGGCGGCATCGTTGCCGAGAACAACAGGTTCTGACGTTTCTTCGGCAGCAAGCCGATGATGCGTTGAATGCTGGGTAAGAATCCCATGTCGAACATGTGATCCGCTTCGTCGAGGACCAGAACTTCAATGCGGGCCAAATCGACCGCTCTTTGTTCATAGAGATCCAACAGGCGACCAGGACAGACCACCAAAATGTCGGGGTTTTTCCGCAGGGCGTTGATTTGTCCGCTGGACGATACGCCGCCGAAGATCGTTACCGTCTTCACCTTGGCGAACTGGCCAAGCTTCTTGAAATCGGCATCGATTTGCATCGCCAACTCACGAGTCGGCGCGATGATCAGAGCCCGCGGCCCAGGGCGGCGGTTCTTAACCAGCAGGTTGAGAATGGGAACAGCGAAAGCGGCTGTTTTGCCGGTTCCTGTTTCCGCTAATCCGAGAACGTCTTGGCCTGCCAAGCCGGCAGGGATCGTTTTCGCTTGAATCGGGCGGGGTTCTTTGAACCCGGCGGCGGTGACGCCGCGTTGGACGACGGGGTCGAGCTCAAAACGCTCAAAACCGGGAGTCGTCCCTTCTAAATTTTCTGACATACAAAAATCGTCGCTCTGGACCTGCCGCGTACAAGCGGGGTCCAACTCATTCAGACCTATACAACAGCGACAGGTAAGACTGGAATATAACCGGCACGATCGGAAGAAGATCCTGTTGTGCGCCGTGGCCGCTGCGGGGTGGCGGCTCTTTGATTCGTCTCTTTAACAGTAACACTACTTTCCGAATCCGTCGCTTGACCCAAGTAAACTGTGTGCAATGTACCGTGCCGCTGCTATCGTCCTGACCTCGTTGCTTTTGGCTTGCGGTCGGCCGCAAAGCCCGCAAGAGGCGATCGATCAGCTAGCACCTTCAATGACGTTCTATGCGTCTTATGAAGACGGTATGGACGCCGCTCAAGCCCGCGACGACCGGCGCATCTACTCCGCGCCCTCCTACGAAGCGCTGGGTGAGCGGGGACCCTGGTACTGGGGCCAAGACGTACAGCTTGCTTACGATTCCGGAATCTCCGGGCATGCCCTCAATTTCACGGGCGGGTTGACCCAGGCCCTTTTCTATACCGGCGAGGCCAACGCTCCCTGGGCTGATGCGGGCGCCTTGTCCGTCTGGTTGCATCCGGGAGAATTCTTCGGTGCGCCCTTGGCGGTCGTGGGAGTCGATCCGCTCGCTCCCGCTGTCGCTATCGATCTCTTGTCCGACCCGCTGCAGCTAGCCGTCCGTGCGATCCACGGGGAAGGGTCCGCCGTTCCGCCGGCAGGCGACTGGCTCCACGTTGTGATTTCTGTATCCGATGCTGCGTCCGGCGGTAAAGTCACCGTTTACGTGAACGGCCAGGAATCGACGACTTTCGATGTTACGGATCCTGATCATTCTTGGGACGCCGCGCGATCGACCATCCGCTTAGGCGTAGACTATGTTGGACTCATCGACGAACTGGCGATCTTCGACCGGGCGCTCACGCCCGCTGAAGTTCGGCTGCTACACGAGACGCCGAACCTACCTGCCTCGTTGATGCGCTGAGAAAACACATGAAGCATATCGCGGCTGCGTTCCTCCTCTCAATACTGTTGGCCTGCGGGCAAACTCCCGCCCCCGAGGCAGCCAAGGCTCCCGAGCCGCTGCCCCCTCCGCGCGACGAGAGCCATCGGTTCCCCAAGGAGGGGTTAGTTGGGACCTCGATCGCCACAGATCACGTACTCGGCAAGGATTTCTTGCCTCCTGGCAATGTCGCCGAGTACAGCCGCGACGGCAAGACCTATCACCTGTTCTTGATTGCGATGCCGACCGAAGAAAAGGCTGTCTTTCTCGACTACGACATCAAGGAGCGCTTGACTGACTCTGCCTTCGTCGCCGACTTCGGCGGCTTCTTTGGAACCTTGGACGGCGAACCTTGGTTCATCTTCCCTAGGAAGCGTGTGGTTGCCGGCATCGTGGGATTGTCTGAGCAAGAGGCTCATGAAGCCGGGCGGGTGTTCGCTAGCCTGCTGCAATGATGGGTCGCGACATCCGCGGGGCTCTCGACGACTACTTCGGTTTCACCAAGCTTGGCTCCACGTTCGAGCGAGAAATCCTGGGCGGCGCGACGACCTTCGCGACGATGGCTTACATCGTTTTCGTCAACCCTTCCATCCTTGCTGACGCGGGCATTCCCTTTCAGGCGGCTATGGCCGCCACCTGTATCTCCGCCGCCTTCGGCAGTCTGTTCATGGGCTTGTGGGCCCGTCATCCGATTGCGCTGGCCCCTGGCATGGGGCTCAATGCCTATCTGACCTATAGCGTCGTCGGCGGCATGGGCGTCGATTGGCAAACCGCTTTGGGCGCCGTCTTCTTGTCCGGGGCCGTCTTCCTGGTCTTGACGGTGGTTGGGTTTCGCAGAAAAGTCCTGGAGTCCATGCCCCAGGCGCTTTTCCCGGCGATCGGAGCGGGCATCGGCTTGTTCCTCGCCTTGATCGGTTTGCGCAACGTGGGCATCATCGTCCCCAACGACGCCACCCTGGTCAGCCTCGGCGACTTGTCTTCACCCAACGCCCTGTTGGCCATCGGAGGGTTATTGTTGATCGCTTCTCTCCAGGCCCGCCGCGTTCCCGGCGCAGTGCTGGTCGGCGTCCTAGCGGTTTCCGTCGCCGCGGCAGCGACGGGCCTCTCCCCCTGGACGCCGCTCTCTTGGTCGTGGACTGAGATGACGGCCGGCGCCTTTCAGCTCGATATTCCCGCCGCTCTCGACATCGGCTTGCTGGACATCGTCTTCGTTTTCCTCTTCGTCGACTTCTTCGACACTCTAGGCACGGTAGTGGCTGTCACCAACAAGGCTGGCCTCCAGGACGAACAGGGACGGATCCCGCGCCTCGATAGAATGTTGACCGTCGACGCCGTCGCCACGATGACCGGGGCCGTATGCGGCACCTCAACCGTCACCAGCTACATCGAAAGCGCGGCGGGGATCGCCGCCGGCGCGCGCACCGGTTTGGCCGCAGTCACCACGGGACTTTTGTTCTTGGCCGCCCTGCCGCTAGCCCCGTTAGTTGGCGCTATCCCCAATGCGGCAACCGCGCCCGCGCTGATCTTCGTCGGCGCACTGATGATGACCACGGTCCGCGACATCGACTGGGACGACTCCAGCGTCGGCATCTCCAGCTTTCTCACGTTGTTGGCAATTCCGTTGACCTATTCGATCGCCAATGGGCTCGCGATTGGAGTGATCGCTTACGATGCGCTGAAGATTCTGAAAGGGGAAGGCCGCGAGGCCGGCTGGTTGGTCCACATCCTCGCTGTGCTCTTCGTGCTGCGCTTCGCCTACTTGAGCGCAAGCTAGTCGTCGTCGAAGTCGTCGTCCATCTCGACGATCTCATCGGCCGCGTAGGTTTCTTCGACTTCCTCGTCGGGTTCGACGGCGCGGCCTCGCAGTTCGACTAGCTGAAAGCCGTCCCAGGCCCCGGTGGCTTCTTCAAGAGCCCCCACAAGGGAGTCCGAGGCGAATTCGGTTGCCGCGTCTTCCTCGTACCAGCGATACAGCTCATCCGTGTCGAGGTAGAGCTCAACAAGTCGCGGATCGCGGACATCGTTCTCTTCCTCGGCGCGTGCAACGACGATCTCCGCTTCAGCGATCGGATCGTTCTTAGCGTGTTCGTAGCTCATGCCTTAGCCTCGTGCGGACGATTCTATACGATAACTGCCGGATTGGCTAGAGTACCGATTTCCGGCACGGAGATTGACACGACGTCGCCCGGCTGAAGCGCCGCTTCTTGGGTGACGATGATCCCCGTACCCGTAAACAGAACCGTAGCCGCGGGCACCGTGTTCGACTGCAAAAGATATTTCACTAACTCTTCAAATTTACGACGAAGTTGGTTGGTGGAGCATGATCCGGAAAAAGTTGTCTGAGCCCCGCGCGTGATCGTGCAGGTCATTTGCAACTCATACGGGTTGGCTATCTCGTCAGGCGTGACCAGCACGGGGCCTAGCGCGACGCAGCGATCGAAAACCTTCGACTGTGGCAGGTAGAGAGCGTTCTCCCGCTCGATATCCCACGCCGATACGTCGTTGCCCAGCATGTAGCCCTGAATCTCGCCCTTGGAGTTCAGCGCCAGCGCCAGCTCCGGCTCGGGAGCCGTGAACTTCGAATCGCTGCGAATGCCGATGCCTTCGCCCGGCCCCACGCAAACCCGCGAGCCGCCCTTCTCGAATAACTCCGGTCGATGGTCGGTGTTGTGCACGTAGGCGTACATGCCCTCGTCCCCGCCGACTTGCGTATCGCGAAATTCCGCGCTGGGGGCATAGGTGCAGCCCGCTCCCCAAACCTCAGACGGCGTGATCGGAATGCCCGCCTTGGCGTCGATCAGTTTGTCGACCGCCAGCGCCGCCGCGATCGCCGCAAGGGATTTTCCCGAGATTTCCGCCTGCACGATGAGCGAGGCCGTCGTTTGCCCCGGAATCAAGCGGAACTTGTCGCCTTCCACGATCGCCGCAACCAGCTGGTCGCCTTGATGGACTTGTGTGAGTTTCATGAACTTGCCTACTTAAACGGGCGGACGCTTGGCGCGCCCGCCCGGTATTGATTTCTGCCGAACCCCACCGTACTTACGGTTTGAGATAGATGGTCTTCCAATCCGAGTAGAAGTCCAGCGCCGCCGGACCTTGTTCTTTCGGACCGAAGCTGGAGCCCTTGGTGCCGCCGAACGGAAGCTGATACTCGACGCCCGCACTCGGCAGATTGACTGTCACCAGGCCAGCCTCGATGTTGTTGATGAACTCGAACACGCGCGCCGTATTTTGCGTCTGAATCGACGCAGACAGACCGAACTCCGTATCGTTGGCGATTGACATCGCTTCGTCGAAGTCCTTCGCCTTGATGACGGCCAGCACCGGGCCAAATACTTCTTCGCGGGCGATGCGCATCGAGTTCGTGACGCCGGTAATGACCGTGGGCTCAAAGAAGAAGCCCTTCGCTAGCGGACCCTCATTGAGAATCCTGCCGCCGCACTCGATCGTGCAGCCTTCTTCCTTGGCGATCTCGCAGTACTTGAGGTCGATATCCAGTTGGCTCTTGTCGATAGCCGGTCCAATCTGGACGCCGTCTGCTAATCCGTCGCCAACCTTGAGCGCCTTTACGGCCTTGACCGTTGCCGCGACGAAATCGTCATAGATGCCTGCCTCGACGATCACGCGGCTTGTCGCCGTGCACTTCTGGCCAGTCGAGAACATGGAAGCGTTTACGACCGCGCCGACAGCGTCAGCTAGGATCGCGTCGTTCAGCACGATCGTCGGATTTTTGCCGCCCATCTCCAGCTGAATCCGCAATCGCCGAGCCGAAGCCCTTGCATGCAGCCCGTGACCGACTTCGCAGGAACCGGTGAACGAAACAGCCTTGACCGGCTCAGCGTCCACCATTGCCTTGCCGACTTCGCCGCCCGACCCGGCAATGAAGTTCACGACGCCCTTGGGGATGCCCGCTTGATGGCAAGCTTCGATGATCCGCCACGCGGACAACGGCGCCGCCGAAGCAGGCTTTACCAGCACGGTGTTGCCTGCAATCAACGCCGGAGCCAATTTCCAGGCCGGAATTGCACTCGGGAAGTTCCAGGGGTTGATTTGGCTCACGACGCCAATCGCTTTGCGCTGCGCCCACATGAACACGCCCGGACGCTCGGAGGGAACTAAGTGGCCGCCCATCCGCGATCCTTCGCCGGCGAAGTAGCGGAAGATATTGATCGACCGCATCGTCTCGCCCTTCGCTTCGGGAAAGGTCTTGCCCTCTTCGCGGGTCATCTCCTTGGCCAGGCTGTCGAGATTCTTCTCAAGAATGTCGGCCACCTTGAACAGGAATGCGCCGCGCGCAGGAGCGGGCATCTTCGACCAGGAGGCAAAGGCAGCCTCGGCCGCGTCGGCGGCCCGCAGCACATCCGCCGCGGAGCCCTTCGAAAACAGGCCGACTAGATCGTCCTGGTTGGCGGGGTTGCGATTCTCGAACGTTTGGCCGCCTTCGACCCACTCGCCAGCGATGTAGTTAGGAAAACGTTTTGCTTCACTCATGTTTTTTGTGGAGCCCACACAGGGGCAAGACGACAATTATAACCAACTGATTCAGTCGGTTAGTGACGCTACCAGGCGTCCGCGTAACGATAGCCGTAAGGATCGGCGCCGGCTTCGACCACGCCGTTCTCCAGCACCTTCAGGGCGACCGGAGCGGACCCTGAGTCCCAGCGGCTGCGGCGTTCGACGTCATGCCCCAACTCCACCAAGCGTTGGAACACGCTCTCGGGAATACGCTCGTCCAACAAGAGTAGATTCGGGTCCATCGCGTGGTCGTCAAAACTGGCTACTAGGTGACGCGTCTGAATTCGCGGAGCCTCGACGGCGATTTCCGCATTGAACCTAAACAAGATCGAATCCAGCAGCACCTGCAGCAGGGCCTGGTCTTGTTGGTCGCCCCCAGGCGTATTCAGCGCCATGTAAGGCTCGCCCTGGCGCGTCACGATCGTCGGCGTCAGCGTGACCCGCGGGCGTTTGCCAGGCGCGACCACATTGGGATGATCCTCGATCACGAAAAAGCTCTGCGCGCGCTGTCCCAGCGGGATGCCCGTGCTGCCGGCAATGACCGACGGCATCCAGGCGCCCGACGGAGTCGCCGAAAACATCCAGCCGTCGTTGTCAATAACTGCCAGCGCGGTCGTATCATGCGACGCCAACGCGTCCGTCAGCGGCCGCCAATTCTCGTCATAACGGGACGGGTGCGGCGGAGTTATGCCAAAGAACCGCCCCGGACGGAATTCCTTGGAGGACCGCGTGTCGCTTATCAACTTGCGGCGTTCCGCGGCGTACGCTTTCGTCAGCAATTCTTTCGGAACGTCGAAAAACTTCGGATCCGCGTACCAGGTATCGCGGTCCGCATAGGCCAGCTTCAACGCTTCGGTGACGTAGTGGATATACTCCGGCGAATTCCAGCCGTACTGCTGCAGCGGATAGCCCTCCAGGATATTCAGCGCCTGAAGCATCACCGCGCCCTGCGTCCAGAACGTCGGCTTGTAGACCTCGTAGTCCTGGTAGGTCGTGCTGATCGGCTCTTCCACCTCAAGACGGAATGCCGCCATGTCCTCGTAGCGCAGTAGTCCATTATTCTTCTTTACGAAATCGCCAATCTCCCTGGCGATTGCGCCCCGATAAAAATAGTCGCGCACGGCGTCGATCGCCAATTCCCGATTCTTGCCTGCCGCCAGCGCACTCTGCTCTGCACGGATCATGTCCCGCAGCGTTTGCGCTAAGTCGGGTTGACTGAAAATTTCTCCCGGCCTGGGGATCTTGCTATTCGGCGCATACACCGCCAGCGAGGTTGGGAAGGCCTGCAAGAACCGCGCCGCCTGGGCAATCGACCCCGCCCGTTGGTTGTCGATCGGGAAACCGTCCGCCAAGTCCAATGCAGGCTGGATCGTTTCTTCAAAAGACCGCGTGCCGTACTCTTTCAGCGCCAGCAACCCGGCGTCCACCATGCCCGGAACCAGCGTCGGCAGGAGTCCGTACGCCGGAATCGGCCCTTCATCTTTTCCTCTTCGAAGCGCTTCCTCGGAATCCTGCTCCGAACCCCGCCGCGCCACGAAGAACTCCCGCGTCATTAACTTCGGAGCCGTACCGACTCCCGCGATGCTGATGACTTTGCCTTCCGGCGTGCGGATCAGGATTGGAGCCTCGCCGCCGAATCCGAAATGCGAGAACTCGCTCACGCCGCCGGCAAATAGCGCCGCGACCCCTGCGTCCACTGCATTGCCGCCGGCGTGCAGCACGCGCATAGAGGCTTCCGTGACCAGGGGCGTTCCCGCCCCGACAGCCGCCCGCTTGCCGCGCACCACGGGCCGCAGAATGTTCCACTGGGTCGATTCTTCGATTTGCTTCAGGCGCTCTTCGCGGGACTGCGAAAAGAGGAACGGCAACGTCGCGCCAAGTACCAGAGCAACGAAGAGTCCCGGTCGGGTGAGTGCGCCTGATTTCATAGCAGATCTCAGCTCAAAGCCATGGTCATCATATCAGCCGTTTTCAGCCCAACCTAACGGCCAATTGCCCTAACCAGGCATCGAGGCGTTTCTTATTGGCCCCTAAGTCCGACTTCCCGTAAAAAGAGCGGCTGTAGATGGCCATCGTGGAGCCCCCATCGGGCGTCTCCAGAAACCGCACCGTGATCGTATCGGGAAAGCCGACCAGCGGCGTCAGCGTCTCAATATCGAACTGTCGCGCGTCCTCATCGCTGGCGATGACACGAGTCGAAGGCTGTGCCGCGACCAACTCGAACCAAGCGTCCTGAAGCTCCTGCACCGGAACCGGAAAATTCGGCGCGACCGCATGCGCTGGGGCCTCGCAATAGCCTTCAGGACAAAGCAAATACTGGTTCGGCGTATCTTTTAGCTTCAGTGTTGAGAAGTCCACCGGCTCGTGTTGGGCCGAACCAAAGACCAACGCCAGCGCCTGTTTGCGGCCTTGGACTGCCGCCAGGGCAACGTACGCCGCCCCCAGCGCTAGCAGCCCCAACAGGGCGTAGAGCAACGTGGTGCGGATCATTCCGTCTCCGCTTTTTTTTCTCTGCGCCTCAGAAGAGGTTTCACAAAGTCTGCTACAAGTTTTGCAACCATTCGAGCTCCCTCTTCATTCGGATGAATTCCGTCGTCCTGATTGAGATTCGGATCCGCCGCTACGCCTTCCAACAGGAACGGCAGCAGCGGTATCTCCATATCTTGCGCTACCCGCGGGAAAACCGCTTCAAAATCTTGCACATACTCAGGTCCCATGTTGGGCGGAATGCGCATTCCCGCCAGCGCGACCTGGCTGCCGGCCGCTGCGAAGCGCTTCACAATCTCTCTGAGATTCTTCTCCATCTCGTCGATCGGCAAACCGCGTAGCCCGTCGTTGGCCCCGATGGCGATCAGCGCCAACTCGGCATGCTCGGACGCCGCCGTGTCCACTCGCGCCAACGCGCTCGCCGACGTGTCGCCGCTGACGCCCTCATTGATCACGCGATAGGGGAAGCCTTGTTCGAGCAGCGAGTTTTGCAGCAGCGACGGATAATTGTCTTCCGGCGCCAAGCCCAGCCCGGCCGTCAGACTGTCGCCGAAGGCGACGATGATGGCCGCATCGGCTGGAACCTCGGGCGCGCTCACGCGAACAACGGGCGGCGTTGCCTCGGGCGGCGGCGCCGGAGCCGCCGAGCAGCCGGCCAGCGCCAGAACTGTAACGAAAGAAAGCAGTTTTCCCACTGCATGTCATACTAATTCTTTCCCCCGACCGTGTCGAATTCCACGCCCATCTTGGAGGTCAAGAGCCTCGTCAAGACCATCCACAGCGGCACACATGAGGTCCGTATCCTGCGTGGTCTCGACTTCGCCATTCCCCGCGGGCAGTTCGCCGCCATTCGCGGCCCATCGGGCAGCGGCAAGAGCACCTTGTTGGGTCTGTTGGCCGGATTAGACTCCCCCACAAGCGGTTCGGTCTTCATCGACGGCGAAGAGATCAGCCACTTGGATGAGGACCGCATGGCCGTCCTGCGAGCCCGCAAGGTCGGCTTCGTTTTCCAGTCCTATCAACTCGTTCCTACGCTCACCGCAGAGGAGAACGTATTGCTTCCGCTCGACCTGGTCGGCGAAGGCGACGGCGGCGTAGACAGGGCTCGTGAGCTATTGGATTCCGTCGGCCTGGCCGACCGCCATGACCACTATCCGATCCAGCTCTCCGGCGGTGAGCAGCAGCGCGTCGCCCTGGCTCGCGCGTTTGTCTCCCGTCCGCCGCTGATCCTCGCCGACGAGCCGACCGGCAACCTCGATACGGCCAATGGCGACCACGTTCTCGAGATGTTGGAGCAGCTGAATCGGCAAGAAGGCACAACCCTGGTCTTGGTGACTCACGACGAATCCCTGGCCAATCGAGCGGACCGCGTCATCACCCTCCAAGACGGCGAGATTGTCGCAGACGAGTTCTCCGCAAGTGCGAGTAACGCCCATGCTTCCCCGTCTGTGGCGTAGCGCGCTCAAGATCGCCTGGCGCGAATCGCGCGCATCCGCGGTCAAATTCCTGTTCGTCATCCTCGCCGTCGCCGCCGGAGTCGGAGCTTTGAGCGGAGTCCGGGGCTTTTCCGCTTCCTTTCGCGACATGCTGCTGCGCGACGCGCGAACGCTCATGGCTGCCGACCTATCGCTGCGCCTGTTCAGCCTCCCCGACCGCGACGAACAAGCGGCGATCGACGCCTTGGCCGCCGATGGCGCGCAGGTAACCCTGGTCACCGAGACAGTCTCGATGATGTCCACCGGCGATCGCCCGCTGATGGTCTCCGTGAAGGCCGTCGATCCCTCGCTCTATCCGTTTTATGGACGCCTGGAGACCCGCCCCGCTGCCGACCCCGCCGCGATCCTAGACGCCGACACGGTCATCGTCACCGACGACTTACTGCTGCGGCTTGGCGCTGTGGTCGGCGATCAGGTCAAGCTAGGCGACGCACTTTTTACCATCGCCGCAACCATCGCCGTCGAACCCGATCGGATGACCGGCAGCCTCAACGTGGGCCCGCGCGTTATGCTCAGCCACCAAGCGCTGGACCGCAGCGGCTTGATCGTCCGCGGCAGCCGCGCTTCGCAGCGCTATCTCTTCAAGCTGCCGGCCGAAGGTCTCTCTATCGAGACCGCCCGCGAGCGCCTCGAAGCCACCTTCCGACGCAACCGTATCGCCGATTTTCGCGAAACCCACCCAACCATCCGCCGCGGCCTCGATCGAGCCACCAACTTTCTGAGCCTGGTCAGTTTGGTGGCCATGATAGTCGGCGCCCTCGGCGTCGGCATGGCCATGCACTCGCACCTGCAGCAGCGTCTCGACACCATCGCAATCATGAAGTGCGTCGGGGCCCGTTCATCGCAGATTATCCGCATCTACTTTGCGCAGGCCTTGGGGCTCGGAGTAGCCGGCAGTCTGCTCGGCGTGTTCCTGGGGTTTCTCGTTCAGGTTGGCGCTCCCTGGTTCATCGTCAGCTACTTCCCCGATGCTCCACGCCTCGAGTGGCAACCCTCTGCTGCTGCGCAGGCCATGCTGATCGGTATCCTGACCACGCTGTTGTTCAGTCTGCCGCCATTGCTGTCCATTCGCCGGATTCGCCCCGCGCTCATCTTCCGCCGCGAGATGGAAGGCGTCCGCAAAAGCTGGCGAGAGAAGTTTGCCGACCGCAGAAGCTCTGCCGGCGTCGGGCTGTTGATCGCCGCCGGTCTAGCAGCGACAGCCGCCTGGCTAGGGGATTCGGTTCAGTTGGGGATGTGGTTTGCGGGCGGCCTCATCGTCAGCCTAGCCGTGTTGTCGGCGACCGCCTGGATATTGCTCCGGATCTTGAGACGCCTTCCCGGATGGCTGCCCTTCCGTTTGCCCATGGCCGTGCGCCACGGCATCGCCAATCTCTACCGCCCCGGGGTCCACGCCGAGGCCATCCTAGTCGCCTTGGGAGTCGGCGTCACTTTCACCCTCTCCATCTACCTCATCCAGACTTCCGTCATCACTCAGATGGCTCGCAGCGCGCCGCCCGACATGCCCAACGTGTTCCTCATCAACGTCACGAACGTCGAGCGCGATGGCCTGCTAGACCTGCTCCGAAACTATCCCGGAGTCGAGGGCGACGTCGGACTCGTGCCCTCGGTCGCCGCCCGGCTGCACTCCATTAACGGCCAGGACCTTGCCGACAGGAATCTCGACGAGAACGCGCATCGCTTCCGCGCCAGTCGCGGCATCACCTCGTTCGAAGAGCAGCCCGAGGAATACGAAGTGCTCCAGGGGGCCTGGTGGGGACCGGACCGCCAAGGCGCCGCCGTCGCAGTGCGAGACGATGCCGCCGAAACACTCGACATTTCCGTAGGCGACGAACTGCAGTGGATTGTGGGCGCCGACGCGGTCACCGCCAAAGTCGCCGCGATTGTCCGTATGGAGTCGATCCGCATGGGCTCGAACGCCTACTTCACGCTGAGCCCCGAGGCGCTCGAAGGCCGTCCCGCGATCTACTTCGGCGGAGTGCGAATCGCCCCTGAGAAAGCGGTCGAGCTGCAGCGTGACGCGTTCGCGAAATTCCCCACCGTGATGCTCATCAACGCCGCCGATGTCCTGTCGATCGTCCAGGATGTCGTGGATCAGATCGCCCTGGTCGTCCAGTTCGTTTCCGCTTTCTCGATCCTCGGCGGAATCATCATTTTGTCGTCCAGCGTGGTCGCCACCCGATTTCGACGCATCCGCGAAACAGCCATCTTGAAAACGCTAGGGGCCACCCGCCGCAAGGTGGCTCAAATTTTCGCCGTGGAGTTCCTGATCCTCGGCCTCGTCGCCGGCGCCATGGGCAGTCTGTTGGCCTCAGGTTTCGCCTTCTTGCTGTTGACGAATGTGCTGGACGCCAGCTTCGACTTCGATGTTGCCGCCAATCTAACCACCGTTGTCGCCACCGCGGCAGTGGCCAATCTTGCGGGTTGGCTGGCCAGCTACCGTGTTCTTGATCAAAAACCGCTCGAAGCATTGCGCCACGAGTGAGTTGGCGCCCCGCCTGCTACGGTTACGTTAGGAGTGAGGCATGTCTCCCATTACGACGATTCTGGTTCCCGTTGATTTCTCCGATCAGTCACGATTTGCGGTGCGCGAAGCCGCTTCGATCGCCGATCGTTTCGGCGCCAAGCTGCTGTTGCTGCACGTCGTGCCCAAGTCCGAGTCCGGCTTCGCCCAGTTTCGCGGGCAAGAGTCTCTAGGAGAGCGGGAGGCGTATGCGGCGGCGGAGTTGTCTCAGGTCGCTGCGCGAGAAGCCCCAGAATCGGCCTGCGAAGAGATCGTTTTGAGCGGCGATGTCGACGCTGCGGTCCGTCGCCTAGTGGAAGAACGCAGCGTCGATTTGGTCATCATGCCGACCAGCGGGGAAGGTCCGTTCCGGCCCTACCTGATCGGCTCGAATACCGCCAAGGTGCTGCACGACGCGGCCTGTCCCGTGCTCACCGGCGCGCACGCCAAGGAGATGCCCGACGCCTGCTTCCCTTACTACCGCATTGGCTGCCTGCTGGATCTGCGCGAACGTAGCGACAAGGTGTTGCAAGACGCTTTTGATTTCGCTCGCGCCTACCGTGCCGACCTCACCGTCATTCACGTGGCCCCCGGCTTCCATGTCGACGAAGCGCCAGTGGCCGATTTCGGTGCTGCGATCAAGCGCTCCGCCCGCCGCCGCCTGCAAGAACTGCTCGAGCGGGTCAATGTCGAAGCCGCCTGTATCGTCGAAACCGGCGATCTGATCGCCAAGGCCGCGGAACTGGTCGTTGACAAGAAGCTCGACTTGCTGGTCATCGGCCGCGGCGCCGGTGACGATTTCCGCAGCGATGCCTACGACCTCATTCGCTCCTCTCATTGCCCCGTTCTCAGCGTCTGACGATTAGCGGGTGACCAATTCCGCTTGTTGGCCGTCATAATCAAGACAAGCCATGAGAACTCGACTGCTCGCCCTGTTTCTTTTGCTCGGCTCCGCCGGGCTGCTTCCGGCCCAGGAGGTCCAGGTTCAGGAGTACGTCCTCGAAAACGGGATGCGCCTGTTGCTCGTTCCGCGTGAGGGGGATCCCAACATCGCCTGCGGATGGGTGGCCAGGGTCGGTTCGGTCAATGAGCGGCCAGGCATCACCGGCGTGGCCCACCTATTCGAACACATGATGTTCAAGGGCACCCACGCCATCGGCACGACGGATATCGATCGCGACCTCGAAATCATCGCCAAGCTCGATGAGATCAAGGGGCAGATCCGTGAAGAGGAAGCGAAGCTCACCGAGGCCTACCGTATCGGCGCGATCGATGATCCGACCGCGCCGGGGAATCGCAGCGATCGGCACAAGGAATTGCTGAGCGAGTTCGACCTGCTGCTCAGGGTTCAGAGCGAGCTGCTGGTCAAAGACGAGTTCACTCGCATCTACACCTCCGGAGGCGGCTCGGGCATGAACGCCTTCACCAGCAATGACATGACCGCCTACTTCGTCAACGTTCCCTCCAACAAACTAGAACTCTGGTTCTGGATGGAATCGGATCGCCTAGCCAACCCGGTCTTCCGCGAGTTCTACGCCGAGCGCGACGTGGTCCGCGAAGAGCGTCGCCTGCGCACCGATTCCACTCCCACCGGCAAGATCAACGAGCAGTTCGAGGCCATGTTCTGGATGGCGTCCCCCTACTCGTGGCCCGTCGTCGGCTGGTCCAACGATGTGGAGAACATTACGAGGGAAGAGGCGCTGGAATTTTGGAATGTCTATTACGCCCCGAACAACCTCACCATGGTTCTCGTCGGCGACTTCAAGCCCGATGACGCCAAGGCGCTGGCGGACAAGTACCTGGCCCGCTTGCAGCGCGGCGCTAAACCTCCGCCCCCAATGCGCACCCGCGAGATCAAGCAACTCGCCGAGAAGCGCCTGATCGCCTACGCAGAGACGCGACCGATGGTGCGCGCACGCTTCCACACCGTGCCCGACGCCAATGTCGATGAGCCGCCCCTACTCGTTCTCGGCAGTATTCTTAACGGGCGCACGGGACGCTTCTTTAAGTCTCTCGTGCTCGAAAAGCAGCTCGCCGTTCAGGCCGGCGGAGGCGTCAATGGCCTCAAATACGACGGCATGTTCGAACTCGTAGGCATCGCCCGAGACCCCGCCAAGCTGCTGGAACTCGAGCAAGGCCTCTACGATCAAATGGAGATTCTCAAAAACGAGCTCGTCACCGACCGCGAATTGCAAAAGATCAAGAACCAGCAGCTGGCCGCCGACTTTCGGCGCCTGGAATCGAAGAGCGGTCTGATGACTCAGCTCTTGCAGTACGAAGCGCTCGGGCAGTGGGAGAACATTAACCGTTTCTCCGAACGCATTCAAGCCGTCACCCCTGAAGATATTCAGCGCGTCGCGCGCAAATACTTCACTCCCGAGAACAGGAACGTCGCATTGTATTACCCCAAGGACTTTCAGCCTGCAGCGGCGAGCGAAGGAGAGGCTCAATGAAACGACGTGATTGGATGAAGGCGTCCGCCGGCGCCGCACTCGCTCTCCCCCGTCTCGGCTTGTCGCAGATCCCGGGGCACCCCTCGCTGCTGCACTTTGATCCGATCGAGTTCGAGCCGCCCGACGCGGCGCAATACCGTCGCGAGCTACCCGGCGGCGCGATTGCCTACCTCGTTGAAGATCACCAGTTCCCGCTCGTCGATATTTCCCTCTCCATTCGCACGGGTGAGTATCTCGTCTCGGACCAGGACATCGACGTGGCCGGCTTCACCGGCTCACAAATGCGCGGCGGCGGCACGAAGACGATGTCTTCCAACGAGTTCGATGAAGAGGCTGCGTTCCTGGCCACCGAGATTGGCTGCAATGTCGGCGGAACCTCCGGTTCGGCAGGCGTCGGTTGCCTCAAGGCGAACCTGGATCGCTCGCTCGAGATGTTCTTCGACATGCTCCTGCATCCGGCATTCGATCCTGAGCGGCTGGAACTTGCCGTCGCCCAAACTCTGCAGAGCCTGGCCCGCCGCAACGACAGCACCGGCGGGATCGTTCGCCGCGAGTTCGCCCGCTTAATGCGCGGCCAGCACTTCACGACCCGCCAGACGACCGAAGACACCGTCCGCCGGGTCACCCCCGAGCGGATGGCCGAATTTCACGCCCAGAACTTTGCGCCGTCGCGTTTCATCTTTGCCGTGTCCGGCGACTTTGAAACCGACGCGATGGTCGACAAGCTCTCTGAATACATGACCTCCGGCGAATGGCCCACGCTCGGCCCCGCGCCCGAGATTCCGGCGCCCGCTCATCAGCCTCGGTCCGGCGTCTACATGGTGGATAAGGTCGACGAAAACCTCAATCAGGCTCAGGTGCGCATCGGACACTCCGGCATCGCCCGCAGCAATCCCGATCACATCGCCGTCAGCGTGATGAACTACACCCTGGGCGGCGGTTCTTTCGTTTCGCGGATCATGTCTCGCGTCCGCTCCGACGAGGGCCTGGCTTACTCGGCGAGTTCTGACTTCTCTCCGGGCACCTACTACCCCGGCTTGTTCACGGCGGCTTTCCAGTCCGAAAACGGCCGTTGCGCGCAAGCGGCAACCATTGTTCTAGAAGAGATGCGCAAGATTCGCGAAGAGAAGATATCAGCCGAAGAACTCGAGTTATCCCAGAACTACAACATCGAAGTATTCCCGCGCTTCTTCGCCAGCGCCGGCCAGATCGCCGGCACCTTCGCCTCCGACGAGTACACCGGCCGGGAAGCGGGCTACTGGCAGAACTACCGCGACCGCATCGCCGACGTGACCGTCGATGAGGTGCAGCGCGTCGCTCAGAAGTATCTGCAGCCAGACCATGTCGTCGTCTTGGCCGTCGGCGCGACAGACGCAGTCAAGGCCGGCAACCCGGACGAACCCGATTTCAGCTTCCAGTCGCTGGATGACGACGGCGCGATCGAAATGATTCCACTGCCCGATCCGGTCACCATGATTTATCCCGAGGCCTAATCAACACGGGTCGTCGCAGCACCCTCAGCCCCTGGGATCAGTCGTCTCGGGGGCTTTCTATTGCGACCCGGCCGGAGTGAGTTGGGGCTCTGCCGCGGGCCCCCGGCGATTGACCGCGAGCGCCAAAGTCAACAGCGTCAGCGGCAGTATGACTTGCGGCGCGTAGGAAGCAGGCCTCCCGATCAGCAGCAGCAACGGCAAGATCGGCCCCAGCCAGACGAAGGCGAAGAACTTCCCGGCCGGCGGTCCGCTCGGCTCTTGAGCAACCGCTAACAACCCGGGCAGCAGTACCACCACATCCGATACATAGGCATGGCCCGTGACGAGTAAGCTGCCGACCGTAGCCGCCGCGATACCAGCCGCGAACGAACCGTAACGAGCGGTTGCCGCGACGGCGGCCACTGCGGCCACCGCACCCACCCCCGCCCAGAGTTCCGCGTGCGGCACGCCGTCAAACAGTCCGGCGAGATTCGGCATCACCTGCAAATCCGGGTTGATGACGTCATTTCCCACCACCGCAAGGAACGACCCTAGCCATCCGAATCCGCCCGCAATGCACGACAAGGCGAATAACGCGACGCCGCCGGCTAGCCCACCCTTCAATACGCCCCAACGCCGCTGCGCCAGAAGAGCGACCGGCACGAGAATCAGCAGGTGCGGTTTGATGGCGCACAGGCTTAACGCCAATCCGGCTTGGAAGTCTTTGCCCTGCTCGGCGCTGCGCAGCGCCCAGGCAATCAGCGGCAGCAAGAACACCGTGTCCTGGCCGTTCATCAGGCCCACGAATAGCGGCAACGACATGAGCGTGAACATCACCGCGTCCCAGCGCCCCTGCTTGGGCCACAGCAACACAAAACCGACGATGGCCAGCAGCCGCAGCACGGTGTAAGCCGCGTGCGCGTTGGCATAGGAGCCCAGCCAGGTCAAGGGCTTGAGCAGCAACGCGTAATAGGCCGGGCGCACGTAGATGATCGCTTCGGCCACGGCGTCGAATTCTTCCTGCTGGAAGCGATACGAGGCTTCCGGATCATACAGCGCCGGCCCGCCCGCTTCCACCGCGCCCACATAAAGCTGCATGAAGTCGTTGGCGCCGCTCAATGCGCGATCCATCTGGCTCCACATCAGCGCTGTGAAGCCGGCTGCGCACAGCAGTCCGAGGAACACGCGAATCGGGTTGTCGTATTTCATCAGCGGACCGAAAGGCGATCTCCTCGATATATAGCGCGGAGGGCCATGAAGTCTCCTAGGGGATTCGCCGTATCCGCTTGAGGAATCTGCTTCGGCGTACTTCGAACAAGAGTCTAGACAGATTTCCGGCACCAGAATTCAGCTGCTAACATGGGCATTTCTTGTCCGGCGGCGGGCCTGCCCGAGGCCGCTTCATCGCCGAATGTTTGAATCGCTTTGTCTACTCCCCACTGACGATGAGCTTGTTCTGGATTGTATTCATGCCGCGTTATTCGATCATTCCTCTTCTTGTGCTCTTGTCGTTCGCTCCCTTGGCCGAGGCCCAGATTACGGGCGACCAAAGGGCCGAAGCGATTACCCGCCTCAATCAACCCCGCGACGCCAGCATCGTGGCGAACTCCGTCGATACGGGAACCGGGGCCTTCTCGATGGAAGCGACCGTGCTTTCCGTCAACGGCGGGCGGCCGTTGCAGTTCGCGGCGCTCTATGATTCCATCGTGCCGCCGGGCACGATCGTCTCCCGCCCGCGCGGGTTGGGACTCGGTTGGAAGCATCCTTATTCGGCGGTGCTAGAGGGCAATCCCGAGAGCGTCGTCACTGTTTGGTGGGACGACAATCGCCGCAATAGCTTCGAGAAGCAAGGCTCGACCTATGTTCCGCGTGAAGAGTCGGCTCAATACGACGTCTTGCTCAGACAAGGCGACGACTCCTGGCGCCTCACCCGTCAAGACGGCGCCGAGTATCGTTTCGACGCAGAAGGAAAGCTGACGCAGATCGCCAACAAGATCCGTCAAGCGATTCAGATCCAACGCAACGGCGCCGGACGCATTTCGAATGTCGTAGAACCGGTAAGCGGTAAGGAAATTAAGTTCAACTATCCCTCGTCGGGGTCCATCCGCATCGCTCATCTAACCGATCCCGCTGGCCGTCAGACGCACTTTCTCTACGACAGCCAGGGCCGTCTGCGCGCTCTGCACAATCCCACCACGCTCGATGCCGCCAACGGCAGCTCCTTCGTACCCAAAGACATTCCCGATAACAATCCGGCTGGCCTGGTGCATACCGTCAACGTGAGCCGCTCCGAGCCCATGGGCCTGTTGAGCCTCAACATCTTAAACGTCGAACACCAGCGGCTCAACGACATCACGATCTCGCTCATTTCGCCCCAAGGGACCGTCGTGGAACTTCAAGACCTGCTGGCTAAACCCAGTGCGTCCGTCTACGACGCGCAGGGCGTCGTGCTGCAAGAGTTTGAGGGCGAGAATCCGCAAGGGGCTTGGAGGCTGGTGATTGTTGACGACCAGGCCGGCTCCACCGGTCGGCTCAACGGCTTTATCTTCTCCGTTTCCGACCGCACTTATCCGACTTACTTGACCTACAACGCCGGACGGCTGCTCGTGCAGGCTTCCGACGCCGACGGCGAGCGCTTGTTCGCCAATGTCTACGACGGCCGCGCCCGCGTCATCGCCCAGGACGACGGTCGGGACGATACGCTGCTCGGCACATTCATCTACGCGGACACCGTTTCCGGCGGAGCGTTGACGACCTATGCGGATCGCACCGGCGCGCAACAGGTGTTCGAACACGATGCCGAATACCGGCTGATCCGCTACGTCGACCCTCTCGGCGCGCAGACCCTCTATACCTACAACGGCAAAGGCGAGCGCACCAGCATCAAGGACCCTCTCGGCCGCAGCACTCAGTTCCGCTACGACGGCAACGGCAACCTGATCAGCGTGACCGATCCCGCGTTCAACGTCAGCCAGATGAGTTACGACTCGCAGCACAACCTCACGAGATTTACCGACGCGAAGGGGCGCGAGACGTCCTTCAACTACAACAACGGCAACGTGAGCCGCGTACAAGACGCGCTAGGACACCGCACTGATAAGCAGTACGGCGGCAACGGCCAGCTCGTGCAGAACTTGCTCGACGACGGCGCCGGAGTCCAGTACACCTACACCGGAGGCATGATTACCGGTGCCCGCCGCCTGGATGCGGGCGGCAGCAAGATCGAGAAGACCGACTACGATGCCCTTGGCTACCCGACATCGCTGACCGACGCGGAGGGTCGCGAAACCCAGCTCAAATACGACGAACGGCTGAACGTCGTCGAACAGACGAACCCGCTGGGAGACACCGACGCCAAGCAGTTCGATGTGCGCAACCGGCTGATCCGCGTCGTCGACTTCAAAGGTAATCAGACGACTCTGTCCTACGACCGCAACAACAACCTCGTCTCCAGAACCAACGCTCTGGGCGATACCGCCGCCTACGTTTACGATGCCGAAGACCGGCTGGTCGCCGCCATCGATCCGCTGGGCCGATCGACGCAAACCGAGTACGACGTCGCCGGTCGCCTCGTTCGAACAATCGACGGTGTCGGCAACAGCTCCCGGCGCGAGTACGACGCGGTCGGCAACATCGTTGCTATCTACGACGGCGAAGATCGCTTGGTTCGCAGCGTCGTCTACGACAACCGCGATCTGCCTATCCAGGTCGTCGATGCTTTGGGCGCCAAAATCCAGACCGTCTACGATGCCGTCGGCAATCCGGTCATGGTCACCGATAACGTTGGTCGCGTGACGCACTTTCGTTACGACGAACTAGATCGCCTGATCGAGGTCGAAGACTCGACGGGCCGCGTGTTTAAGAAGGAATACTTCTCCGATGACGTCGTCCAAGCCCTCACAGATGCAGCCGGTCGACGCACTTCCTTCTCCTACGATCAGGCCAACCGCGTAAGGGCCATCGAGCCCCCAGCGGGCAGCGTAGCCCAAGTGCAGTTCAACTGGGATGAAGCCTACCAGCTGACCCAGGACAGGCTGCCCGGCGGGACGCGCCGCGACTACCAATACGACGACGCCGGGCGCATGACGAAGTTCACCTACGTCGGCAGCGGTTCGCCGGGCAACCGCAACATGGTCTACGACGCGAACGGCAATCTGCTGCGCGTCAACGTCGACTCCGGCGGCCTCGATCCGTCTGGCAATCAACTCCAGCGCGAGTACGACTCCCTGGATCGAGTTACTAAATTCACCGACATTCACGGCACGTCGCTGCGCTACGCCTACGACGCCTCCGGCAACCTCACCAAGCTAACTTACCCCGACGGCAAGGTCCTCAACTACCTCTACAACGAAGCCAATCAGCTGACCGAGGTCGTCGACTGGTCCAACCGCCGCACGCAGTTCGGTTACGACTCCGACTCTCGGGTGACCAGCATTCTGTTTCCGAACGGCGTGATGCGCGTCATGGAGTACGACAAGGCCGGAAGGCTGACGCGCCGCCGCGATCTGCGCTCAACCGGAGCCGTGATTGTTGAATACGTCTACGACTACGACGCAGAAGGCCAAGTCTCGGTGGAATCGGGCGGTCCGCCCGCGCCGCCCTACCTGCCCTTGCCGATGACCATGACCCGCCTGTTCGACGGACGCCTCAACACCGTGAACGGCGCGCCGGTGCAGTACGACGCGCGGCATAACATCACCAGCGCACCGCTCGACGGCGCCTCCCATCAGTTCGAGTACAACCTCAATAACCGGCTCGTCAAAGTCGACGGCTTCAATAGAGAGTACGACGCCGCCGACAACCTGACTGCACTGAACGGTCCCGGCGGACGCACCCGCCTGAGCGTCAACCCGCAGGGCGGACTGCCTCAGGTCGTGATGAAACGCGACCCGAACGGCACGACGCACTACTACGTTTACGCCGGCGGTCTGCTCTACGACTAAGTCGGCGGCGACATCCGCATTCATCACTACGACTACCGCGGCAACACGGTTGCCTGTAGCGACGGATCGGGCGCGGTAACGGGAACGGTTTCGTACGGCCCATTCGGCGAGATCGCCAGCCGCACCGGGGATTCCGATTCGATCTTTCTGCACGGCGGGCTGTGGGGAGTCATCACCGACCCCGACACCGAACTCCAGTACATGCGCTTCCGCTGGTACGCGCCGCAACTCAAGCAATTCCTCAGCAAGGACGACCACATCGGCGACATCACCGACCCCGCATCGCTGAATCGCTACGCCTATGCGGGGAACAACCCGGTCAGCTTCAACGACCCGACCGGAGAGTTGCTCAATCTCATCGCCGCCGGCATCGGCGCCGCGGTCGGGGCAGTCGTCAGCGTCGCCGTGACCGTCACGGTGAAGGCGGTCAAGGGAGAGCGAATCACAGCCGGGGACATCATTGGGTCGGCGGTCGGCGGCGCGGTCACGGGAGGCTTAGTCGGGCTTTGTGCCGGGGTCTGTGGGCCAGCCGCGTTGATCGCCGGCGGCGCTGCTGCCGGGGCCGTCGGCGCCGCTCTGGGCAACGCTAGCGGTCAAGGCATCGACATCGCCACAGGCGCTCAGCAGGGCGGTTTTGACGCCGGCGAGTTCGGCCAGGAGGTGGCAGCCGGAGCCATTTTCGGGGCGATCCCGTTTGGCGGCAAGGGCGGCCAGGCGGTGGCCAGAGGACTCGGGCGCGGCGCAAGCGGCGGCGCCGCGAGAGGGCTTGTCAAAGGTTCGGTCAGCAAGTCGATTCGCAAGATCTCGACGCCCGCGGGCGAGTTGCAGCTCCTAGTCCCCAAGAGGGATCTTGGCGGACGGACCATCTTTCCGGCGATTACCGGGAAGAGCGCCGCGGCGGGTGCGGCTCAGAAGGCTGCCCGCAATTCGGCCATCGCTCGAGGCCTTCCGATCGACCTCGCTGTCGGGTTAGCCGAGGCGGGACTCTTCGGATTCGTCACGGGCGATTCCGGCTCGCCGCCGCCCAGTCGGCCGCAGGGCGCGGCGGCCGTACTCGGCGCCTCGCGAGACGAAATTAATGCGGGCAATCGCGGCGTTTATGGCGAGTTCGTTCACTGGAAGCTCTATCAATCCTTCCATTTGCTGACGGGTACGCCCTTGCCCAACAATCCCAACAGCCCGCTCTCGGAGTTTTAACGATGTTGAAAAAGCTCATGACCCGCAACACGTTCCTGGCTCTTGCGCTGCTGGCCTTGCCTGCCGTCGCTGCGGCCCAAAGCTACTCGTATGACGAAGTAGGCCGCTTGGTCCGTGCCGCCTATGCGCAAGGCGGCGGCGTCGCCTATCACTACGACGAGCAAGACAACATGACCGCAGCGATTCCCCTGTCTCTGCTGCCCCCGCCGGCGGGAGTGGAAGTGACGCGTCTCTCCGACACCTCGGCCCGCATCATCTGGGAACCAAGCCTGGTCGGCGAAGGGTATGTAATTGAACGCCGAGAAGGCGAATTGGGTGTCTGGAAACAAATTGCCGTTCTTGACGGTCCGGCCAGCTCCTACGTAGACGAGACGCTGGAGCCAGGCATCGAGTATTCCTACCGCGTATCGACTCTCAGCTCGGACGGCCCGTCGGCGCCGTCGAAAGCGGCAACGTTCAGCGGCCCAAGACGTCCTTCGATCTCGCAGGGCGGCATCATCAACGGCGCGAGCTTTGATCCAAGCCGTCCGATCGCGCCGGGCTCGATCGTGTCCGTGTTTGGTCAAGACCTGGGCATCCGCTTAACCGAGAGCGGCATCGTGACGATCACTCAAGGCGCCGCCCAGGTGCCGCTGCCGACCGAATTGGGCGACTACTCGCTGCTGTTCGGCGAACTTGAGTCGCCGTTGTTCTTCGTTGGCGGACAAGCGCTTGACGGCGGCATCTTCGGCGGCCAGATCAACGCACAGGTTCCTTGGAACGTTCCGCTGGGGCAGGCCCAGGTTCGCGTTGCGTACCGGCCCGAAGGCGAAGCCGAGCAGATCAGCGATCCGGTCCCAGCGCCCCTGGCAATTGTCTCTCCCGCACTGTTTACGTTCGACTTTGGACCTGGTCGGGCAGCCGGGTTAAACATCAAGACCGCCGACGGCAGCCAAGACGTAATCGACGGCTCCACGCCGCAGCCTGCAGGCTCCGTGCCGAATGCGCAGCCGGCGAAGCTAGGCGAGGTGGTGACCTTGTTTGCCAACGGACTCGGGCCGACCAATCCCGCGGGCATCACTGGTGACAGCAGTCTCGACGCGTTGCGTCCCGTGGTGATTCCGGTGAAAGTCTTCGTGGGCGACGCCGAAGCGCAGGTGTTGTTCGCCGGCCTGACGCCACAGTTCGTCGCGCTGTATCAGATCAACATTCGCATCCCGTTCGGGGCCGTACCGGGAGACGCCGTGCCGGTCGTCATCGAACAGGGCGGAGTGACAAGCCGGGACGACGTGACCATCGCGGTGCGCCCCTAGCGGCCCGATTCTGCTAACTTCTTCGGCATGTCACGATGTTTGATCCTTTTCGTTGTTTGTCTAGCCGGGGTTTGCTCGGCGCAACAGAAGATGAACGTCCTGTTCATCGCCGCCGACGATCTGAACAATGATCTCGGCACGTACGGCCACCCGCTGGTCAAGACGCCGAACTTCGACCGCCTGGCTCGCATGGGCGCCAAGTTCGAGCAGGCTTACTGCAACTACCCGGTTTGCAACCCTAGCCGGGCCTCGTTGATGACCGGCCTGTACCCCGATCAGACCGGGGTTCGCAACAACCAGAAGTTTTTTCGCGATGTGCTGCCGAACGTGAAAACGCTGCCGCAGATGTTTCGCGAAGCAGGATATTTCGCTGCCCGCGTCGGCAAGATCTTTCACTACGGCGTGCCTCTGCAGATCGGCACAAGCGGAATGGACGATGAGGCCTCGTGGGATGAAGTCGTCAACCCGCGCGGCCGCGACAAGATCGAAGAAGACCAGATCTATTCGATTGATCCAGTGAACCACAGCATGGGCGGCACGTTGAGTTGGATGGCGCAGGACGGGAGCGACGAGGAGCAGACAGACGGTATCGGGGCCAGTGCGGCGATCCAGTTGATGGCCGACCACAGGGACCAGCCATTCTTTGTCGCGATGGGCTTCTACCGTCCGCATACGCCCTATGTGGCGCCGCGCAAATACTTTGACATGTATCCGCTGCAGATGATCCGCTTGCCGGTAGAGCCGCCGAACGATCTTGTGGACGTGCCTCATTCGGCATGGGTGGATCGTCCCTATCAGCTCTATTTGAGCGACGAGAAGAAACGCGAGGCGATGCAGGCGTATTGGGCGTCGATCTCGTTCATGGATGCGCAACTGGGGCGCATCTTGGATGCGGTTGAGGAGTTGGGACTGGCCGACAACACGATCATCGTTTTTTGGTCCGACCACGGCTATCACATGGGCGAACACCAGCTTTGGCAGAAGACCACGCTATTCGAGAACTCGGCGCGCGTGCCGCTCATGATCGCGTCGCCGAAACATCGCAAGACGGCGGGGCTACCGACGAATTCGTTAGCAGAGTTGGTGGATCTCTACCCGACGTTAGCCGAGCTAGCCGGCCTAAAAGCGCCGAAACATCTCGTGGGCAAGAGTCTCGTGCCTGTGCTGGCGGACCCGACGGCGAAGGTGCGCGAAACGGCGTTGACCACATTCGATACGAACGACCGGGTCAATAAACCGCCGCTACGGCCGCGGGCTGTCGGGTACTCGCTGCGCACGGAGCGCTGGCGCTATACCGAATGGGGCGAAGACGGCAAACTCGGCGCCGAGCTCTACGATCACTGGAACGATCCCAAAGAGTTCGTCAACTTGGCCCTGGCGCCACATATGCGGGCGACCGTGGCCGAGTTGAAGAAACTGCTCGTCGAGCACGTCGCATTGGCGAAGAAGAAACCGAATCTGTAGCTAGCCGCCGCTGCTGCTGTCGCCCTTCTTGGCTGAGCGAACGAGATGTTCGGCAGCGCGGAAGGCGAGCGCTTGGATCGTCATGGTCGGGTGGTTGCGGCCTCCGGTAACGAGGTTGCTGCCGTCCACGACGAACAAGTTCGGCACGTCGTGAGCACGATGGAACTTATCGACGACGGAGGTCTTCGGATCGTTGCCCATACGGCAGGTGCCGCGATTGTGAGCGCCGCCCGTGCTGTCGCGGACCGGGGGAGCGACGATGTTCTTCGCCCCAGCGGCTTCGAGCACTTCAATGGATTTCTGGCGAAAGAATTCCGCATTCTTCATGTCGTCGGGATGGCTTTGCAAGGTGAGGCGCATCGCCGGCAGGCCCCAGTCGTCTTTGACGTCGGGATCGAGATCGACGCGGTTGCTCTCAAGCGGCAACTGGGTGATGAAACAAGAAACGGCGATCTTGTGTCCGGCTTGCTCGCGCAGGGCCTGCTTGTAGCCGGCGCCCCAACGCGGCGCGCCGGGCATGAGCCCGCGCAGGCCGTAGCTGATGGGGTCGTCGAATCCGCGCGACGTCATGCGGCCGCCGCCGTAGAATCCGCGTGCAGGGTCGGAGGGCACATAGTCGACGATGCCGGTTCCCGAGACTACGCCCTTGTAGTCGTTCAGCCGATGCTCCAACAGGCCGCTGGCGCCGACGCCGTTGCCCGTCATGAGATATCGACCGACGACGCCGCTGGAATTAGCGAGACCGTTCGGAAAGCGGTTGGACTTGGACAACAGTAACAAGCGCGCCGATTCGGAAGCGTTCGCGGAGAGTACGACGGCCTTGGCTTTTTGAGTAACCTCGCGCTTGTCCTTGTCAAAGTAGGTGGCGCCGGTGACCCGCCCGCGGCTGTCGACGGTGATTTCGCGGACGTAGCTGTTGGGGCGAATCTCACATTTGCCGGTAGCGACGGCGATGGGCAGCATGGTGACGGCGGAGCTTGAGCGCGCGCGAACGTGGCAACCATAGCCCGAGCACGAACCGCAGTTGGTGCAGGCAGCACGGCCCATGTAGCCGCTAGTAATGATGGCCAACGGTCCGGGAACCACAGTGAGCCCCAGCTTTTTGGCGGCGATCTTGAACGCGGCGCCGGAAGATTTCTCTGGCACCGGCGGCACCGGATAGTCCTTCGACATCGGCGCAACGAAAGGCGTATTGAGGCGTTGTCCGGAAATGCCCATTTCCCACTCGGCTTTCGTGTAGTAGGGCTCAATTTCGTCGTACGAAATGGGCCAATCGGCCAGACCTGTGCCAGCGATCGTGCCGACGTGGCTGGCTTCATTGAACTCGTACGGCAGGTGCCGCCAACTGCTGCCGCCGTAGGTGACGGTGCCGCCGCCGACGACGCAGCCGTAGCCGTGGCTGCCGGGCCTGGCGTTGTCTTTATCTGTCCGGCGGAAGGTGTTGGGTTGGCGAGAGCGGTCGCTCATCAGGCGGTCTTCGGGCGCCGGGTTGTCGTTGAGCAGTTCATCCTTGGTGTAGTCCTGCTCGTGCCCGTACTTGCCCCAGCCGCCTTGCTCAAGAACGACGACGGAGAAGCCGGCGACGGAGAGTTCCTTGGCCATGATGCCGCCTGCGGCTCCGGAGCCGATGACGATGAAATCCACTTCAGTGTTTGGCGTGTAGGTTTGCATGACGTCGTGGGCTCCGATTAGCGTTGCGATTCAGGTAAAGCGTCGTAGTAGCCGAAAGGCGGGGAGTGGTCGAGCGAGTCGTTGTAGCCGACCAATTCCCAGCCGACTTTGTCGTGGTTGCCGCCGTGAGCAGGGGCTGCGAAAAAGCCGGTGATCGTGTGGGTGCGCACGAGGTTGAAGAAAGAAGTCTCTTCGATGGCGGTGAGCAGTTCGACCTGCTGCGGACCACTGAGCGCGGAGAATTTAGTCTTGCCTGCGAAGCGCTGTGCGGTTTGTGAGGCGAGCTCTTTCAATCCGTCGCTGTAGGCCGATTGGTTTCCACTGTCGAAGGTGACGAGCGCCCGATCGATGAACTGGATGACGCGGGCTTCGCGCGCGCCGGGTGTTGCATCGGTCGGGATGATCTGCGCGGCCATCGCTTCGACTTCGGCTGCTTGCTCGGGCGTGAAAAATGCGAAGCCGCGATCCGCGCCGCTGGCCTGGACGTGGTTTTGGGCGGAGACGATGTCGACGTAGTGGGCGGCGAACCAGGCCGAGGCAGATCCGATCAGTAAAGCGCGGCGTGACGGTTTTAGGGTGCTCATGTTGTCCTCGGGCGACGGCAGCGAAAGAGAGTCGCCGCCTGAAGGAAATCACGTTGGGCGGGCATTGTCAAGGCGTTTGATCGCGTTTGATCGCGTGGAGAGGGGCAAACATGGGGGAACACCCGCATATTTAGACGTAGTTTGGCGTTGCGAAGAGGGTTGGGGCGCCGGATTGGCGAATTTCCTATTTGAAGGCCAACGCCCAAAGGTTGGATTCCCTTCCAAGCGGGGAACCGGAGATGTCTTGGGGCCGACTCTAGTGCCTGTATCGCTCTTACGCTGCGGCTCGTCTGGCCCTGACCGCACGCCCGAGGCCCTGTTTCCCACTGCAGTGGAGCCTCTGACCGTATCTCGCCCAGCCAAGGATCTTCTGATTCAGATGTAGTATGGCGTCTCAATTTTCCTGGCATGAGACTCGGCGACGGCGGGAGTAGTAGCCCGTACTCGGACTTGTAGACTGCTGGCGTGCGACAAATGGGGCAGCGCTGGAACCGCATGATGTTCCAAAGGGAACCGCACAGCAACTAATCCCGTATCCTGTCCAAGGGACAGTACTCAGCCGTGCATCAGCTCTTACGCGACATCCGCTACGGCGCCCGGTCGTTGGCCCGGGACAAGGCATTCTCGGCGACCATCATTGCGACCCTGGCCGTATGCATCGCCGCCAACACCGCAACCTTTAGCATCGTCAATTCCGTCCTCTTGAATCCGTTGCCGGTTCCGGAGTCGGACTCAATCCTGTTGATGGCCAACCGATACCCCGGAGCCGGTGCGGGCGATTCCGACAACAGCGCGGCGGGCGATTACTACGATCGGTTGCGGGATGTCTCCGTGTTCGACGACCAGGCGATGTTTCGGAGGGGCGGCCAGACGGTCGAGATCGACGGAACACCGCAGAGAGTTGACGCCATGAGCGCTACGCCGTCGCTGTTCCGACTTTTGCGCGTGCCGCCATCGCTGGGCAGGACTTTTGAGGACGAGGAAGGCGAGAAAGGCGCCGAAGGTAAGGTCATCCTCAGCTACGGGCTTTGGCAACTGCTTTACGGTGGAGACCACGCTGCGATTGGGGGCGACCTGCGTTTGAGCGGTCGGCCACACACCATCGTCGGCGTGATGCCACGAGACTTCACGTTCGTCGACCCGGATGTAAAACTCTGGACACCGCTCGCCTTCACGCCGGAAGAGAAACAAGGCCATCACAGCAACAACTGGTACAACATCGGTCGCCTCAAACGTGGCGCTACGCTCGCGCAGGCGCAAACGCAAGTCGACGCGTTGAATGCGGCAAACCTGGAGCTGCTCCCAGAACTGCGTCAGGTCCTGATCGACGCTGGGTTCCACACGAAAGTTCTGCCGCTGCAAGAAATGATCGTCGGAGATGTGGAGAGTATTCTGTACTTGCTGTGGGGCGGCGCCTTGTTCGTGCTGCTGATCGGCGGCCTCAATATCGCCAACCTGGCGTTGGTGCGGCTGACCCAGAAGCGCAAAGAGCTAGCGACACGCCAGGCCCTAGGGGCCAGCGGCCCCCAGGTCTTACGGCAATGCATCGTCGAGAACATACTGGCGGCCATAGCCGGAGGAGTGTTGGGCGTCGGCTTGGGCGCAGCATTGTTGAGCGGGCTGCAAATATTCGGACTTGAGCACCTCCCGCGCGCAAGCGAGATACGGATGGAAGCGTCGGTCGTCTTAGCCTCTCTGGCGCTGGCGGCAGTCGTCGGCCTTCTCATCGGATGCGCGCCGCTTGCGCAGTCTTTTCGCGTCGCCCTGAGCCGCGCGCTGCTCGATGACGGACGAAGCGGCACGAGTAGCCGGAGTACCAACCGGGTGCGCCAGGCGCTCGTCGTCACGCAGGTCGGCGCAGCCTTCGTGCTTCTGCTTGGCGCGGGCCTACTGTTTAGCAGTTTTCGCCAGCTCCTGCGAGTAGACCCGGGGTTCAGCACCGACCGCGTGGCCACGCTTTCCGTGAGTGCGCCTTCAAGTAAGTACGCGGGAGACAAGGAACTTCGCGAGCTGATGCGGCGGTCCCTAGCTGCGATCCGCGCCATACCGGGGGTTGCAGAAGCGGGGGGTACGACCGCCATCCCCTTTGGGAGCAATCACAGCGATAGCGTCATCTTTCCTGAGGGCTACCAAATGAGGCCTGGCGAATCCGTGATCTCTCCCCGGCAACTCCGAGTGACTCCGGGCTACTTTGAGGCGTTGGAGATCGCCCTGGTGAAGGGCCGCTACTTCAGTGATCGCGACGACGAAACGGCGACGCCAGCCATCATCGTGGACGAACGCCTCGCCAATCGGTTTTGGCCTGGCCAGAACCCTGTCGGACAACGTATGTTCCAACCGCAGAGCGCTGAGAAGCTTCTGGAAACCAACGAGAATACTCGTTGGTTGACCGTAGTCGGAGTCGTACGGACGGTTCGCCTCGACGATCTGGCTGGGACGGGAAGCCCAGTCGGAGCCTACTACACTTCTCTTGATCAATCGCCGGCAGGGTTCTTCACGTTCGCTGTCAAGACAGCAGGGGCACCTGAGGCGACTCTGGAGGGCGTAAGAACGGAGATGGCACGTATCGATCCCGAATTAGCGCTCTTCGACGTTCAGACCATGTCCGAGCGCGCGCAGCTTTCGTTGTCTTCCCGGCGAACGACGATGACCCTAGCAATCGCTTTTGGCGCCGTCGCGCTGTTTCTGTCTGCCATCGGAATCTACGGACTGTTAGCCTACTACGTCGCACAACGTCGGCGAGAGATCGGCATCCGGGTGGCGCTCGGGAGTACATCGGTGAACATCGTCAAGATGGTGATGACGGAAGGAGTGCGACTAGCCAGTGCAGGCCTCGTGCTCGGAGTAGTTGGGGCGGTCGTCCTGCGCAAGGTCATGGCAAACGAGGTGTACGGCGTGAGTGCTCTGGACCCGATGGTGATCGGCGCTGTCGCTCTGCTCTTGGCGCTGGTCGTCGCGACCGCCTCCGCTGTTCCGGCCCGGCGAGCCAGCAGAATTGACCCGGTCCGAGCGATCAACGGCGAATGAACGGCGGACGGCGAAGAGGCCGAGATTCGGGCGTTAGAGTAGAGTCCTAGAGCCAGCGGCCGAGCCAGGGCAGCCAGCCTTTGCGGCCGGCGACTTCGGCGAGGTTCAGCACGAGGCCCAACAAGAGCAGCCAGGGCCACAGGTCGAATTGGGTGCGTACGGCGGGCGGGTTGGCCGCAGCGGTCTGCTCGGGCGTGGGGTTGAACAGTCCGCCGGTGGCCGCGGCGATGCGCCGCAGCAGATCGGGGTCCGAGCCGTAGGTCGCCAGCTCATCGTTTTGACGGTAGAGACCTGCCTCGGGAAAGCCGTCGACCGGCTCAGCGGAGCGCGCGCGGAACAGGCCAAAGCGATCGCCAATAGCGGCCCGGCATTCATAGACGCCGGCCGAGACGCGCTCGACTTGGGCGGTGGCGCGGAAGCCGTTGGGGCCAGAGATCAACATCAGCGGCAACTCGGTCGGAGCATCGCCCGCGGGGTGATAGACGGCGACGAGCTCGCGCGAGGCGCGTTCGAAATTGACGTCGACTTGTTCGCGGGGCGTACGGGGCAGAAGATCGCGGGCGATGTTTCCCCAGAAGCGGTCGAAGCCGTCCCAGGTTGTCCAGTTGGAGGCCCAGCGGTCACGTGCGTCTGAAGTGAAAACGGCGGCTCGTCCGACGCCGTACTGCCAGCGAACCAGCAAGGGGTCACGCTCTTCGTCGTCAACGGCGAGGATGGTTTCCGCAGAGGGCTTGCTCTCGAAGCGGACCCGTCCCAGCAGGGGGCCGGCGGAGCTGAGCGAGACGCCTTCGAGCAGGTCGACGTCCTGCAGCACGAGCGGTCGGAACTCCTGTTCGGAGAGTGAGGAGCCGGTGTGTTCGAGCACGTCACGGAGGACGACTTGGGCCAATTGGGAGACGTCGAGCACGGCGTAGAAGCGTCCCAGGGCGGTTTCGGCGATGCGCTCGAGGTAGGAGCGGTTGACGTCGCGTCCCAGCCCGATAGTGGAGATGGTAACTGTTTGGTCGACAGCTAGCTTGGCGACTTGCAGGCTGTCGCCTTCTTCAGAGATGCCGTCGGTGAGCAGCAGGATGTGGCGGTAGACGGCTTGGCGCGGCAGGATGTTCTCGAAGGCCTCTTTGAGGGCCGGTGCGATCTGGGTTCCGCCGTCGGCGATGACGCCGGCAATGAGTTGCTTGAGATGGCGTGGGTCGTCATTGGTGCGGATGGGGATCGCCCACTCGAAAGTATTGTCGAAGACGAGCACGCCGACCTGGTCGACTTCGCGCAGATTGTCGACGACGCCCATCGCGGATTGCCGGGCGAGGTCCATCTTGCGGCCTTCCATCGAGGAAGACTTGTCGAGGACCAGGACAACGGCCGTGCTTTCGGGCGTGCGCGGCGGCGCGAGGTTGGCGGGCAACATGCGCTCGAGCGGATCGCCGGCGTTCTCGACGTGTTCGACGTAGAGGTTCTGCTCGCCGGCGACCAGCAGGAAGCCGCCGCCGGATGAGACGAAGGCTTCGAGCTCGGTCTTGAAGCGTGCCGGCCAGTGCTCGAAATCTTGGTTGTCGGCGACCACCAGGTCGTAGGCTTGCCGCAACGGAGCGTCATTGCGGCGGCGCAAGTCGATCTCAAAATCCGAGGCCTGCAGAACGCTTTCGATGTGACCGCCGCTGGCGGAGTCGGTAAGCACCAGTGCGCGCGGTTGGGCCATGCGCAGGGCGCGGGCAAAGGCGAGTTCGCCGGCCGGGCCGCCGTCGATGACGCCGCTGATGAGTACGGCGCCGTTGGAGCGCAGACGGGCCTGGGCGCGCAGGTAGTTTGTGCCGGGGCGCAGATGTCCTTGCGACGATCCGATGGAGACTCCATCGGCTTCGAGACGAATATCCACGTTGGCTTCCGAGGGGCTTTCGATGGCGAAATCGATGGGGAACAGCTCCCCGGAATAGACCTGAGCTGGAGCGTCGGCGGCCAGCAGTTGAAGCTGCGGAGCGCTGCGCCCAGGCAGCGAGATCGTGTCGATCGGCACGCCGCGTTGGCGGGCCTGTTCGACGGCGCGTTCGACGACGCCGAGGTTTTCCAGACCGTCCGACAGCAGGGCGATGCGCGGGGCGCGGTCGGGCGGCAGAGCGGAGAGGGCCCCTTGAATCGCGAGCTCGAGATCGGTGCCCGAAGTGGGATTGGCGTCGGCGGGAACATCGGCGACGCGGCGGACGCCGGAATCGAAGTCGATGACGCGCACGACCGAGTCCGCAGCGGCTTCTTCGATGCGCCCGGCGAGCTGCCGCTCCAGGGCCAGCTGTTCGGCGGGAATGCTGGCCGAGGCGTCGACCAAGATGGCAATGCCCGAGCGCTGTTCAAACGATTGCCAGCGCGGCTCCGCGAGGGCCAGCAGAATGATCGAGAACGATATTGCTTTGAGCAGCAGGGCCGCGCGGCGGCGGGAGGCGCGCCATTCCCACGCGGCCCAGGCGAGCGGCAGCAGGGCGAGGGCGAGCATCCAGTTGCTGGCCACGGTCAACTGAGCGCCTCCCCAGCGGCGGGCGCGGCGGCCTGGCGTGTCGGATCCCCGAACAGCCGCCAGTCGACGAAAAGCAGCGCGACGGCGAGCAGCGCCATCCAAGGCCAAAAGACCGCGCTGGAAATCGCGGCGGAATCGGGAATGCCGCGGCGCACGGTCGCCGGAACATCCCAAACGGCGCGCCCGGGAGCAGGCAGCGTCATCGAGATGCGCGAGTCTTGCGAGGGAGTGCGCACGCGGATGAGCCCGGGCGAGGAACGAAACAGGCGCAGCTCATCGCCGTGCCGCAGCCAAACCGGACTGACGCCCGCGGGAGCATCGACGGCGATCTGCGAGTCAGAGTAGGAGCCGATGGGCAGTTGCAAAACGCCGGGAGGACGAGCTTCGACATCGACAGATTGAAAGGTCTCAGGAGCGAACCAGCTAATGATGTTGGCGAACAGCAGCGGACCGGTTAGTCGCCCCGCCGCGGCTGGATCAAGCAAGTCGAAGCCCAGGATCACTTGCCGTTGGTCGTTGCCTACACGGGCCACGGCGATGGGGCCCTCGGAGGTTTCCACCAGGACGACGTCATTGGGCGCGGGGGCCAGGATCGATGCGGCAGAGAGTCGGATGTCGGTTTCACGCAGGCCCTGGGTGACCGGGTGACCAGGGGCCCAGGCGGTGATGCGCGGGCGGTTGACGCGCCGCAGGATTTCGACAGGCGAGTCCGCGGCGAGTGGATCGATCCAGACCTGCGCGTTGGCAGAACTGGAGGAGCGATCGGCGACGGTTAACGCCGCGCCGGATTCGGTGATGGTAATTGCCGGGTTCGCGCCGATGAGCGCCTGCCACGCAGCTGGACGCGATGTCAGCAAGGCGGTCGCCAGGTGCGGGGCGGCGGGCAAGTCCAGTGCGACGCGGTTGTTGTCGGGCAAGGCATCGTCGCTTTCGAGGGAGGCTTCGAGCGTTCCGGCGCCGGTGGTGCGGATGCGGAAGTCGACGACGGAGGAATCGCGCGGAGCGAGTTGGACGGTGCGCTCGCCCAGTCGGCGGCCAGCGAAGTCGACGGTCGCGGTGATAGGTAGCGCGGCGGCGGAGTCGTTCAGGATTTCAATAGAGACTTGCCACAGACCGGGCTGATCGGGTCGGCGGCTGGCGGCGAAGCGGACGATGCCGACGTCGTCGCCGGGTTCGGCCACAGCGATATAGCGCAAAAAAGGCGGCTGCGAGGCAGGTTCGGAGCCGGGCTCGATTCGGCCGCTCCCTATATAAGCTGTCTCGCCTAGGGTTTCCGGCGTCGGACCGTCGATCGGTGCCCCGATGGCCAGGAATAAGGAGGTGCGTCCCAGTTCGAGGGCGGCGTCAAGACGCAGCGCAGTCCAGCCAGCGTCGAAGTTTTCGATCGCTTGACGCAGCCGGGCACGGTCGGCCGTGAAGCCGACAACGACGGAGGGCGATGCGTCCGCGCGGATTAAGGCGACCGGGTCCCCGGCGGGCAGTGCGTCGAGATAGACCAGTGCGCTTTGGCGGGCTTGGTCCATCGCGCTCGCCCCCGAGGCGGTGCGGTAAAGCATCGCTGCGGAGCCGTCCAGGACGATGGCGTGATGCCGCGGCGTATCGCCCAGGCCCCAGCGAAAGTCGGCCATAGCCAGCAGCAATAACAAGGCGGCCAGCAGCTGCAGCAGCAGCGACCAGGGCTGCTGGATCTTGCGCTGGCGCTGGGCGACCGGCGGCGCCGAACGGCGTCCCCAGAAACGCAACGAGGAGACCCGAACGCGCCGACGAGAGCGGTCGTAGAAATAGAGCGCAACCAATCCGGCCGCTACAGGAAGCAGCACCGCGAGGAACTGGGTCAGGGTCAGGTTTAGCAGTCCCATCGGTTCATTGCGCGGACAAAGCGCCGGCGCGCGTCAGGGAACTATAGAGCGCATCCTCGATGGATACGTTGGTGTCGAGGCGAATGTAACGGCCTTCATGCCGCAAGGCGACTTTCTCGATCGCGGCGGAGTAAGCGTCGAAGTCCACCGCGAACGCTTCGGCGGTCTCGCGATCCAGTTGTACGTGGAGCGTTTGGCCGGTCTCGGCGTCTTCGATCTCCAACTCGCCATCCCACGGGGGCAGCCGGTCCTCGGCAGCGATCAATTGGACCAGGGCGAGTTCGTGGCCTTCGGCAGCTAGGCGTTGCAAAGCGGCGGGGGTGTCGCCCTCGTCGAGAAAGTCGGAGATCACAATCGTCGGCCCAGGCGCGGTGACGTCGATGGAGAAGCTGCGTACGACGGAAGCGAGGTCGGACTTCCCGCCGGTTTCGAGATGTTCGAGGAAGTCGGCGGCGCGGGCATAGCGGTGCCGTCCTCCCTGGGCCCGAAAGCTCTCAAACAGGCGGTCGGAGAACGGATAGATCACGATCGTCTCAAGACGCACTAGACCGACATAGCAGAGCGCGGCGGCTAGACGGCAGGCGTATGAGAACTTGGGCTCGCCGCCCGATTCGCCACCGCAAGACATCGATTCGCTGACGTCGAGCAAAATACGAATCGGCGTGCGCGGCTCTGTGCGAAACATCTTCAAGAAGAGACGTTCTAGTCGCAGATAGGCGCGCCAGTTAATCGAGCGCAGGTCGTCGCCGTGATGATAGTTTCGATGATCGAGAAATTCGTGGCCGACGCCGGCGCGTCTGGAGACGTTGCGGCCGCCGAGAAGTCCGGCGAAGGAGCGATTCCAACGCACGGAAAGCCTTTCGAGCCTTTCGAGCGAGGCTCTATCGATCAGCGGCGAGGGCGCTTGCACCGTCCTACTTTAGCGAAGCGAAGAGCGCTCCGAACGGCTCCAAGGGACGTTTCATGACGGCAGAGTCTGTCCCCAGCGAAGGAAACTGCCGATTATTATGCACACGATCGGATGATGGCAAACAGCGTTGCCAGGGGTATACTCTATCTTGTCGTCTCATCGGTGAGACCTACGAGCGTTGGGGGTCGGCTAGCAAGCTTTGAGTCTGCGAATCACGATTCTAGGCAGCGGCAGCAGGGGCAATGCAGCGCTCGTGTGCACCGAACGCGTGCGTGTGTTGGTGGATGCCGGTTTTAGCTATCGGCAGCTAAGCAAACGCATGGCCGAGGTCGGCGAATCAGCTGATGAACTCGACGCGGTGCTGGTTTCGCACGAACACTCCGATCACATTAGCGGTCTGAAGACGCTGATCAAGAAACAGAAGAAACCGACGCCGGTCTATTTGACCGAAAGAACAGCGGGCGCGTTGGACTGGGGCGACGTCGAGCCCACGGTCGAGACGTTTCAGGCTGGCGCGAGATTGACGATCGGCGATCTCGAGGTAGACACCTTTACGACCCCGCACGACGCGGTGGACCCGGTCGGATTTTGCTTCCAGTCAGGCGGCTTCAAGATCGCCCAGGCAACGGACTTGGGTTATCTGACGGAGTCGATAAAGCACCGTATCCGCGGGGCGGACATGTTGATCTTGGAGTCGAACCACGATCTCGACATGCTGAAAGTCGGTCCGTATCCCTGGTTTGTGAAGCAGCGCGTGATGAGCCGCGTGGGGCACTTATCGAATGACGCTGTATCGGAGTATCTGACCAGCGAATTCGATCACTCGACGCGTATCCTGGTGTTAGCTCACCTGAGCGGCAACAATAACCACCCGGAGGTCGCCCGCATGTTTGCCGGCGACGCCTTGCAGCAGAGCGGCGCTTGCGATACGCGGTTGTTGGTGGCCAAGCAGGGTGAGCCCAGCGAGGTTTTTGAGTTTTGATTGATCGCTACACGCGCCCCCACATGGGCCGTATCTGGTCCGAAGAGAATCGTTATCGTCAGTGGCTTGAAGTTGAGTTAGCTGCCTCCGAGGCGCTGGCTGAATTGGGCGAGGTTCCTGTTGAAGCAGCCCAGGCGCTGCGCCA
The DNA here is from genome assembly GCA_027592785.1 of Acidobacteriota bacterium. GTDB lineage: Bacteria > Acidobacteriota > Terriglobia > Bryobacterales > UBA6623 > CAMPKL01. The sequence continues at coordinate 22,357 of JAQCLD010000003.1, read as the reverse complement.
GCACGCCGATTTCGACGTACAGCGCATCACTGAGATCGAGGCGGAGGTTCGCCACGACGTGATCGCCTTCACCACCGCCGTGTCCGAGAAGATGGCCGAGGCGGGCCAGGCGGAACACTCTCGCTGGCTGCACTACGGACTGACCTCGAACGACGTCGTCGATACGGCGCAGGCCTTGGTCATCCGCCAGGCGTCGGAGCCGATCACCGCGGGCATCGAGAAATTCCGCGAAGTGCTCAAGAGGCGCGCCTGGGAGTTCAAGGATGCGGTGATTGTCGGCCGTACTCACGGCGTGCATGCCGAGCCGACGACGTTCGGGCTGAAGGTGGCCAACTGGTACGCCGAGGTGAGCCGCCACGCGACTCGCTTCTCCGAGGCGCGCGAGCAGATTCGGGTGGGCAAGATCTCCGGCGCTGTGGGCACCTTCGCTCACATCAGCCCTGTGGCGGAAGAGAAGATTTGCGAACGGTTGGGACTGCTCGCGGCGCCGATTTCTTCGCAGGTGATCCAGCGCGACCGGCACGCCCACTACGTCTCGACGTTGGCGTTAATCGCGGCGACCTGCGAGAAGATCGCTCTTGAAGTCAGGCACCTACAGCGGACCGAAGTGCGCGAGGCGCAGGAGTACTTCTCGAAGTCGCAGAAGGGCAGCTCGGCGATGCCGCACAAGAAGAATCCGATTACCTCGGAGCAGATTTGCGGCTTAGCTCGCGTCGTCCGGGCGAACGCCCAGGCGGCCTTCGAAAATGTCGCCCTGTGGCACGAGCGGGACATCTCGCATTCGTCGGTCGAAAGAGTGATCTTGCCCGACTCGACGATCTTGGTCGAGTATCTGCTGGCCAAGACCACGGATCTGATCGACCGGCTGTTGGTTTACCCCGAGCACATGCGCAAGAATTTGGAGTCCGGCGGCGGGCTGGTCTACTCGGGGCAGTTACTGCTCGAGTTGGCTGCAAAGGGCGTGTTGCGCGAGCAGGCCTACCGTTGGGTGCAGCGCAATGCGATGAAGGCCTGGGAAGAGGACGGCGATTTCAGAGCTCTGGCCGAAGCGGATTCGGATATCGCCGGAGTGTTGCAGTCCGCCGATTTCGACCACGCATTCTCGCTCGAGAATCAGCTGCGGCACGTCGACGCGATTTTCGAGCGCGTCTTCGCGGCCGGCTAAGCCGTCTTTTCCCGCAAGAGAACTAGCGCAATCTCCAACGCGCCTAGTGCCCCCTGCAATAGAACCTAATTAGTTCCCGAGTCACTCTGCTGAGCCTGGTCCGCGAAGCGATAAATCGCGGTAGACGTCCGCACGAAGACTCCGTCATGCCCGAGTGCGGGAGTCGCGAAGCACTCGTCCCCAAGTTCACTCGACGATAGGATCTCCCACTCCGGTGCAGCCTTAATCCAGGTCAGCCCGCAGGCACGGCTCAACGTGAGCACCCGGCCGTTCGTGCCCACCGGAGACGCGAAGTATTCGTCGATTGCATTGCGCAGCCGGCCCTCCTTCTGAACCGCGCCTGTTTCCAGGTCGAGCGCGGATAGGATCCCGCCGTTGCGCATCAGGAAGAGCGAACCCTTGTAAGGCAGCGGAGTCGTAATTCTGGGAACGCCGCGGTCAACCCGCCAGAGCACAGCCTGATCAGTCAAGTCGCCGCTGCCCCTCGGCCGCACTGCCATCAGACGGCTTGCCGGAGACTTCTCCTTGACCCACTGCTCGTAGTCCTGTTGGTCAAAGTCGCCGTCATGATCGTAGTCCGCGAGTGTGATGCTAACCTCTTCGCCCTTGATGGCCCCATCGCCATTCTTGTCGGCACTCGCGAGCATTCGCTCCCAAGTCCTGAGGTTTCCCCGACTGCTGTCGCCCTGCACCCCGACAATGATCGTGTCTCCCACAACCATCGGGCTCGACTTGGGCTGGTGCGGCAAGCCTCCCACGCTCCAGACCTTCTCGCCGGTCTTGGGCTTGTAGGCTACTAGCTCGAAAGGATGTGTCACCACCGCCAACATCTCTCCGGACTCGGCCTTATAGGCGACCGGCGTCGCGTAGGAGCCGCCCATCGAAGTCGGTCGCGGCACGGACCATAACGTCTTGCCTGTCGCGGCGTCGACCCCCAACACCTTGCTGTCGACAAACTGCTCGATCATCAGCACGATGACCCCCTCCACCAACAACGGTGAGGTGGAGATGCCGCGGGCCGAGTCGTAGGGGCCAAGCCGTCGCCGCCAAAGCTCCTGCCCTTCCACCGAGTAGGCAGCCAAGCCGAAATCCGGGAAGAAGACGTAGACGGAATTTCCGTCCGTGGCGGGCGAGCCCGCTGCCCCGTCGTTCAACTCGTTCCGGCGGTCGACGTGCGTCCGGATGATTTCACCCGTCCACACAGTCTCCCCCGTGTCCCGGTCCAGCGCTATGGTGAGCAGCCGCTCGCCGTCTCTGGCGGTCAGAAAAACCCGCTTGCCGGCGAGCACCGGAGAAGACTTGCCGGTCGGAATCGTGCGCTTCCAGACGAACCCCGCTTCCGAGCTCATCTCGATGGGAGCCGCAGAGTCTTCCATCGAGCCCGCCCCGTCGGGACCTCGAAAGCGAGCCCAGTCCGATGCCGTCCCTTGGGCAGACGCACAGCCGACGGCAACAGAGAAAGCCAGCATCACTTTGAGCCCAGTCGCGAACATCATGGCGTATCGTAGCCGACGTGACACCCCGACATCGCAATCGGCCGCCAATTAACCGAGATTTCCGTGCCTGCCTTTCTCGAGTTGCCCTGCGCGCCTGAAGGAATATTTCACAGCTTCCCGGCAGCGACCCTCCAGAATCCTCGGGCAGATCGCCCCGTTCGAAGCCACTTCCTACGTGTCCCAATGGAGTAACCAACCCCTTGAAACAGGCTCAGGGTATGATGATGCCTAAATATGGCCCGTCTAGCCCTATTTCTGCTGGGGGTGTCCACGGTGCTGGCCTATGGAGCGCCAACACCTGAAGAACTCGAGTTCTTCGAGCAGAAGATCCGACCGTTGCTGGCCGAAAACTGCTACGCCTGCCACAGTGCGGAAACAATGGCAGCAGCCGACCTACGGCTGGACTCTGGGCCAGCGATGCTCGCCGGCGGCAGTCGCGGTCCCGCCATAGCGCCCGGCGACCCGGCAGCGAGCCTACTGATCCAGGCTGTTGGCTACACGGATCCCGACCTGCAAATGCCCCCGGCGGGAAGGTTATCCGACGATCAAATCGCGGATCTAATGCGTTGGATCGAACTCGGCGCCCCAGATCCGCGCCAGCAAGAGGCGGCGCCGGTTACAAAGGTCGGCGGCATCGACTTTGCGCAAGGGCGCGGGTTCTGGTCGTTTCGCCCTGTCGTGAAACCCAAGCCGCCCGCCTTCGAGCCAGCAGCCGAGACGCCTGTCGACGCTTTCATCCGCTCGAAGCTCAAGGATGCAGATCTCGCCTGGGCGGAACCCGCGGACCGGAGGAGCCTGCTGCGCCGAGTCACCTTCGATTTAATCGGCCTGCCGCCTACGCCAGAAGACGTCGCGGCATTCGTCGCGGATGCTTCTCCTGACGCCTACGCCAAGGTCGTAGAACGGCTCCTGGCATCGCCCCACTATGGCGAGCGTTGGGGACGACATTGGCTCGACCTGGTGCGCTACGCGGAGACCAACGGGCACGAGTTCGACAACGACAAGCTGGACTCCTGGCGTTATCGCGACTATGTGATCAACGCCTTCAATCAGGATTTGCCTTACGACGTCTTCGTAACCGAGCAGATCGCCGGAGACTTGCTGCCTCAATCCGAGCAGCGCCTCTCGTCTGACGGCGCCCGCTATGAGACGCCCATCGCGCCCGGAATGCTCTGGCTGTGGGAGGTGCTGAACTCGCCGACTGATTCAGTGAAGGCGCGCGCCGATCAGGTCGACAATCAGATCGATGTCTTGAGTAAAGCGTTCTTCGGGCTAACCGTCGCCTGCGCACGTTGCCACGACCACAAGTTCGATCCGATTCCTACGGCTGACTACTATTCCGTGGGCGGCGTGTTGCACAGCACGCAACTGCGTGAGCGGTCGATCAACTCTCCGGAACAGGACGCAAAAATTCACACCGCGCTGGCAGCACTGCAGGACCTCGACAGCCAGTTGCGATCAGCGGCGACGGAGTCGCTCCGGGCGCGCGCCGGCGAACTCCGTGACTCGCTAGCCATCGCTGCGGAACTATTCAACTCGCCCGACAATCACTCACCGGCCGTAGAGGCCGCCTTAATGATTCATTGCCTTCCCGGCAGTGCTGGCGGCGCGGCCTGTGAGCGCAAGCGTCAGATTGAGGGACTGGCCGGCCTACTGGAGTACGCTGCAACAGAGCCCTCGCACCCTTACTACCCTCTGGCAAGTCTGGCTCAGCCGTCCGCGGACCGCTTCGACGAGCGACTGCAAGGGATTCGCGAAGAGATGCGCGATTGGGCGGCTAAAGCGGAGCCCACGCACCCGCTGTGGCAGGAGCGCGCCGACCGCGTCTTCGATGACTTCGAACAGGGCTACGAGCGTTGGTTCGTGGAAGGGGCCGCATTCGGCGAATCGCCGGCGAGACACACGCCGTGGTCACAAGGGCTGCATGGCGGGCTGGCTGCGGGCCTGGCCAACTCGTACGCGGCCACAGACGAAGCGGAAGGAATTCTGACCTCGCCGAAGTTCCGCCTCGACGCGAAGTACGTTCACGTTCGCCTGGCGGGAAGCAAGCCGCAGGGACCAGCCAATACGGCGGATCTGCGCGTCACAGTCTGGGCCAATGATCATCCGTCGAAGAACATCACCAACGACGGCGATGAAGGGCTTCACTGGAAGAGCGTCAAGCTAACTACCGATGAAGGCCGCATCGGCTATCTGCAGATCACCGATCGTAGCCGGAGTGGTCACATCGTAGTCGACAAGATCGTGCTGTCCAATTCTGCCGAGCCGCCGCCGATTGCCGGGCCGCCAAACGCCTCGGTACTGCGCCTGCTGGAAGACGGTTCCATCGAGTCGCTTGAGGATTTGATCTCTGCCTACGGCAATCTGGCGACCGACTTGTGGCGAAGCGACTCCGCTGACCCGTCAAGCAGGATCCTGCTCGAAGAACTCGACGGATCAGCTTCGAGTGTTTCCGCCGCTGAAGCCGCCTCACTCCGAACCCTCAGCCGCTCCAGCGTACCGTCATCCTCGTTCGCCATGTCCAGTATGGATGCCGACCCGCAGGACATCCGCATCCACCTGCGAGGTAATCACAAGAACCTCGGCGACGTGGTTCCGCGGCAGTTCCTGCAAGTCATCGCCGGCGAAGATCAACAGCCCTTTCGCTCAGGTTCCGGACGCCTCGAATTGGCCCAGTGGGCGAAGTCGCCCAAGAACCCGCTTACGGCTCGGGTGCTGGTCAATCGTGTCTGGAAGCATCACTTTGGTCGCGGTATCGTCGCCACGCCCGACAATTTTGGCCAAACCGGAGACCGTCCAACCCATCCCGATCTGCTCGACTGGCTCGCTGCGGAGTTCATCGAAAGCGGTTGGTCAGTAAAGGTGCTGCAACGCCGCATTGTTCTCTCCAGCACGTACCAGATGGACAGCACGGCGTCCGAACAGGCCAAGCAGGTCGACCCTCTTAATTCACTGCTTGCGCACATGCCCGTGCGCCGCCTGGAAGCGGAGGCGATTCGCGACTCGATCCTGGCTGTAGCCGGTTCTCTCAAACCCGAGTTAGGCGGCCCGCCGATTCCTCCGCACATCTCCGAACACCAAGATGGCCGCGGCAAGCCCGAGAGCGGGCCTCTCGACGGCAGCGGACGGCGCAGCGTTTACGTCGGCGTGCGCCGCAACTTCCTACCGCCGCTATTCCTTGCCTTCGACTACCCTTCACCGATGTCGACCATCGGCCGCAGAGGCGTTTCTGCCGTGCCGTCTCAAGCATTGATTTTGCTCAACAACGAGTTCGTCAACCAGGAAGCCGCCAAATGGGCTGAGCGCACGCTTCGAGCGCTAGAGACGCCCGAAGATCGTATCGCAGACATGTTCGAGAGAGCGTTTGGGCGGCCGCCGGAGTCCGGGGAAAGGGAAGAGATTCTAGCGTTTCTCCAAACGCAGAAACTGCAGTATGGGCAGGATCCTGTGGCAGAGACGCAAGTGTGGACCGACTTGGCCCACGTTCTGATCAACTCCACGGAGTTCATCTTTGTTCGTTGAGACCGCCTGCAGGCGAGCGCCTATCCCACAATGAAACACGCACCTCCAGCCCCCCCGATGAGCCGCCGTCAGTGGCTAAGTCGAGCTGCGAATGGCTTCGGAGGCCTTGCCCTGGCTTCGATGATCGCCCAGCAAGCGACGGCAGCTGAGCCGCCCCTTCTGCGGCCCACCGATCCACTGTCGGTGCGTGCTCCACACTTCCCACCCAAAGCCAAGAACGTCATCTTCCTGTTCATGGACGGCGGACCATCACAGATGGATACGTTCGACCCCAAGCCGCGACTCGCGCTTGAGCACATGCAGCCGATTCGCATGGACAATACGCCGACCACTGTTTTCAACATCTCGAACAAGGTCTTCGCTTCCCCGTTCAGCTTCGCTCAGTACGGAGAATCGGGCCACTGGGTCAGCGAGTTGTTTCCCCATGTTGCCGGTTGCGTCGATGACCTCTGCATCGTGCGTTCGATGACGGCGAATTTCTCCGAGCACACCGCAGCGAACTATTTCATTCATAGCGGCTCAGGCTTCCAAGGTCGGCCTTCGATGGGCTCCTGGTTGACCTATGGGCTCGGCAGCGAATGTAAGGACCTCCCCGGCTTCGTCGTGCTCGACAGCGGTTTGATCCCGCCCGGAGGCATGGATTGCTTCGGTGCGGGATTTTTGCCAGCTTCCTACCAAGGCACTTTGTTCCGTCGCGGGGAACACCCGATCGCTGACCTGGAGCCCCGCGAGGCTGCCGGAGAGGCACAGCGCGGCAAACTCCAGTTGCTCAGCAAACTCAACCAGGGCGTGCTCGAACGTTTTGGCGAGGTCAGTGAACTTGAGGCGGTAATTGCGAACTACGAATTAGCGTTCCGCATGCAGAGCGCAGTGCCGGACTTGCTTGAGATCAGCGGCGAAACCGAGGCCACCCGCCAGCTCTACGGACTAGACGAGGACGATACGAGCGAATTCGGGCGGCAATGCCTACTGGCCCGTCGCATGGTCGAACGAGGAGTCCGCTTTGTCGAGCTACTCACTCCACGGCGCCAGGGACAAGACCGCTGGGACCAGCATCAACGTCTAGAAGCAGGGCACCGCGTCAACTCACGGGCCGTCGACAAGCCGATCGCCGGATTGCTCAAGGACCTCAAGTCACGTGGCCTTCTGGATGAGACGCTAGTCGTTTGGGGCGGAGAGTTTGGTAGAACCCCCACCGCCCAAATCGGCGAGAGCCAAGATCCCAAGACCGTCGGCCGAGACCACAACCCGTTCGGCTTCACTATGTGGTTGGCTGGCGGCGGCGTGAAGCCCGGCACGGTCTACGGCGCCACCGACGAATACGGCTACTTCGCTATTGAGAATAAGGTTCATATGCATGATTTGCATGCGACGATTCTGCACCTGCTGGGACTGGATCACAAGCGCCTGACATTCCCTTTCAGCGGCCGCGACATGCGCCTCACTGACGTGCATGGCGAGATCGTCCAAGACATCCTGGCCTAGCTTGTCGGGGAGGATAATGCGCGGGCTTGCGGCGCGAAACTCTCCACTACAATCTCGTCTTCGTGCCGGCGCGCTTGCGCCAAATCGTAGGCAGCCTGCATCCGGGTCCAGGTGTCGGCTGTCGACCAGCCAGCCTTCTCAAAACGGATCGCCATCTCAGGAGAAATCCCCGCTTGCTCATTCACCAGACGCGAGAGCGCGGCGCGGCTGACGCCGAGCTTCTTGGCCGCTTCGGTCACGGTGAGGCCCAGCGGCTCTATACAGTTGATCCTGACCGAGAGGCCGGGATGTCGTGGGTTCTTCATCGGCATGGTTCTTGTCCTTTCATTAGTGGTAGTCGACCAGCTTCACATCATGAACATCGCCGCCCGCAAAGCGGAAGATGATGCGCCAATTTGTCTTCACCGTCACCGCGTAGTAGCCTCTTAAGTCGCCCTTGAGTGCGTGCAAACGCAGCGCCGGAAGCCTCATGCCTTGCACACTCTGGGCAGCGTCGAGGTGCTCCAAGATAGTGCTCACCTTATCCAGCAGATCGGGCCGAATGCCGCTCTCGTCACCGCGTTCGTACAGTCGCTTCAGTCCCCGATGTTGAAAGCTGCATATCACGGCTCACTGTACAGTGACGCGTACCACGCGTCAAGAGGAGCATATTCCTAAAGCAAAATCACTCTTCGCCCCCAATTTCGACCATCCGCCGCCTGCTGCGGGCTGGCAGCGGACAGCAATGGCCACTGCTTTGGCCAGTTTTGTCCGATCCCGGGAGGGGCCTTCGCGCCGGTACGTCATAAACCATTCTTATGAATAACTAGAATACTATCAATTTGCATTATGATAAGGCGACTTGCTCTACTAAGCCGAGGAGTTAGAGGTCCAAAAGAGTGAGTCAACCGCGCACGATAACTGAGAAAATCTGGGACGATCACGTCGTCACCCACGAGCCGGGTTCGCCGGCCGTTTTGTACGTTGACCTGCACCTTGTGCATGAGGTGACGTCGCCCCAAGCTTTCCAAGGCTTGCGCGACCGCGGCATCAAGGTTCGCCGGCCCGATCACACGATGGCGACGCTGGACCACAGCATCCCGACCACCGACACGCGCCTGCAGATCATTCCCGACGAAATCGCCCGCAAGCAGGTCGATCAGCTGCGCATTAACTGCAAGGAATTCGGCGTCCCGCTGGCCGATCTTGGCAGCATCGATCAAGGCATCGTGCACGTCATCGGCCCCGAACTTGGCCTAACCCAGCCCGGACTGACTGTTGTTTGCGGCGACAGCCACACCTCCACCCACGGCGCTTTTGGGGCCATCGCCTTCGGCGTCGGAACGACGGAAGTCGAGCACGTCCTGGCCACTCAGTGCTTGCTGCAAAACAAACCCAAGACGCATGAAGTGCGCTTTGAAGGCCCGGCCCCCAAAGGCGTCGGCGCCAAAGATCTGATCCTAGCCCTGATCGCCCAAATCGGCGTCGGCGGCGGCACCAGACACGTCTTCGAGTACACCGGCGAAGCGATCCGCGCACTCTCGATGGAAGGCCGCATGACGGTCTGCAACATGTCCATCGAAGCCGGCGCCAAGGCCGGTCTGATTGCCCCCGACGAGAAGACCTACGAGTACCTCAAAGGCCGTCCCCGCGCCCCCCGAGGCGCCGATTGGGATGCCGCCATCGAGCGTTGGAAGCAGCTAGTCACCGACCCCGGAGCCACCTACGACCGCACCACCATCGTCGACGTGACCAAACTCGAACCGATGGTCACCTACGGCACGAACCCCGGGCAGGGTGTAGGCATTACCCAAGCCGTTCCCGACCCGGCCAATATCGCTGATGCCAGCCAGAGCGCGGGCGTAAAGAAAGCCTTGGAATATATGGACTTAGAGCCTGGCAAGCCGATCCTTGGCCACCCCATCGACGTCGTTTTCATCGGCAGCTGTACCAACTCCCGCATGGGCGACCTACGCGAGGCCGCCGCCGTGTTCAAGGGTCGCAAGGTCGCTCCCGGCGTCCGCGCCATGATCGTCCCCGGTTCGGAAAAGATCAAGAAACAGGCTGAGGAAGAAGGCTTGCCGGAAATCTTCCGGGCGGCTGGCGCCGAGTGGCGTCAGGCCGGCTGCTCGATGTGCATCGCCATGAACGGCGACCAGCTCAGCCCCGGGCAGTACAGCGTTTCCACCAGCAACCGCAACTTCGAAGGACGCCAGGGTAAAGGCGGCAGGACCTTCCTCGCCAGCCCAGCCACCGCAGCCGCCTCCGCCATTAAAGGGGCCGTGGCGGATCCGCGCGAGTTCCTGGTCTAAGAGAGTAGAGACATGCCAGCAATAACCAAGTTCACCGGCAAGGCCGTTGCGCTGCCGATCCAGGACATCGACACGGACCAGATCATCCCGGCCCGCTACCTCAAGACGATCAGCAAAGACGGCCTGGCGATCAATCTATTTAACGACTGGCGTTATTTGCCGTCCGGCGAGCCGAACCCCGACTTCGTCATCAATAAGCCCGAGCATGCCGGCGCGACGATCTTACTCGCCGGCGACAACTTCGGCTGCGGTTCTTCCCGCGAACATGCTCCGTGGGCGCTGATGAGTTATGGCTTCAAAGCCGTGGTGAGCACCTCGTTCGCCGACATCTTCTGCAATAACTCGCTCAAGAACGGCCTCCTAACGGTCATCGTTGATCAAGCGACGCACCGCAAAGTGATCGAGCTGGCCCAAGCCGACGCCAATCTGCAGCTCACCATCGACCTCGAAAACCAGCAGTTCGTACTGCCGGACGGATCGTCCGTTGAGTTCCCGATCGATGCGTTTTCGAAGAAATGCCTGCTGGCCGGTGTCGATCAACTTGGCTATCTGCAGAATCAAATGACCGCCGTCAAAGGCTACGAGTCCCGCGTCGGCGACCGCGTTCGTTCGATGTGACTAGTCCTATACCGGACTCCAAGACCTTTGGTTTCGGGGATCGTAGTACCAGGGTCCCTGACAACGAATGAAACTTCTGGGCTATTGAAGCTCTAAGTAAAAGACCCCAGTATTGGGTCATGAACGACCGTCCTGCCGCCGAGATTCATCAGGTAGGCAGTCAGATGATTCACTTAGTACGGGAACGCATCGAGAATTCCGAAGAGTATCTCGGACTCATCGAGGGGGGCGGAATTTGCCTGGCGAACTCGTTCCCGACTTCCTCGGAAGCCGATGAGTGGCTACAGCGCATGTTTGCGCGGCTCTACACGCAGCATAGCTGCGCACTCGGCTGCATTAAGATGCCCGGTTCCGAATTCCTGTGCAGCGACGTCGAGCTAGAGCGCATGGCGGAACTCGAAGATCCGCGCCCGCGATAAGCTCTATCCTCGTGGGATGCAAACCCATTGGGGCGAGATTGCCGTCAACGACGCTCACGTTCACCTGTTTTCCCAGCGCTTCTTCGAAGTCCTTCGCTCTCAGCGACCAGCCTCCGACGAATCTGTGGACTCCATGGTGCAAAGCCTTGGATGGGAAACCCCTCCCGCGGATGCCATCAAACTGGCCGCTCAATGGGTCGGCGAGCTCGACCGGCAAGGCGTTGACCGCTGCGCCCTGATTGCCAGCATTCCGGGAGACGAAGCTTCTGCCGTTGCAGCCATCCAGGCCTACCCAGAGCGTTTCTGGGGCTACTTCTTGTTCGACCCAACCAAACCCGATGCAGGCGAACGCGCCGCACGGGCTTTCGACGAAGGGCTACAGGGGTTGTGCTTGTTCCCCGCGATGCAAGGCTTCTCGGTCCGGGACGAGAGCTTAACGCCGGTCTATAAAGCGGCCGCTGAACGGCCGGGAACGCTCGTCTTCGTCCACTGCGGCGTTCTCAGCGTCGGCGTCCGCAAGAAGCTAGGGCTGGCGTCGAAATTCGATATGAGCCGCTCGAACCCTCTCGATCTGCACCGCGTCGCGCTGGAATACCCCCAGGTGAATTTCGTCGTACCGCACTTCGGCGCAGGCTTCTTTCGCGAAGCGCTGATGCTCGCCGACTTGTGTCCCAACGTCTATCTCGACACCTCCAGCAGCAATACCTGGACGAAATATCTAACTCCGCCGCCGACTCTCGAAGACGTCTTCGGCCAAGCGCTCAACGTTATTGGCCCGGACCGTCTGCTGTTCGGCTCCGATTCGTCGTTTTTCCCGCGCGGTTGGAACCGCGCCGTGTTCGAGAACCAATCGCAGACTCTGGAAAAACGCGGTATCACCGCGGAAGTGGCGGCCAACGTATTCGGCGGTAATCTGGCGCGGCTGCTGGCTCGAGATTGAGGCAAACAGGCTCGAACGGCATTTTCTCGTACTAAGAAACCACTTGTTTACGGGCCTTCGAGGGCGTTTTGGCAACTTTTGGCACGGTTCTCAGGGTCTAGTCGGCAGGTTCGATGCACCTTCGGAGGCTCGTTGCTCGGAGTGTCCCAGGGGAAGAGCCGTCACGCGTGTTTCCCGGGCGGGCTCCTATGCTCTAAGCCTACAACAGGGGTGCAAGCTCGCTAGCCGAGCTTGACGGCCGTGCCGCTGGCGCTGACCATCAGCATGCCGTTGCCTTGGCCTAGTACTTCGTAGTCGAGATCAACCGCGACGACCGCATCCGCGTCCAGTGCCTGGGCGTTCTGCTGCAGCTCGTCGAGCGCAATTTGCCGCGCCTTGCCCAACTCCTTTTCGTATGCGCCCGAACGTCCGCCCACGATGTCGCGGATGCCCGCAAATAGGTCTTTGAAAATGTTTGCGCCGACGATCGCCTCGCCGACCACGATGCCCAAGTAGGCTTTGATTGCACGCCCTTCAACAGAGGGCGTAGTCGTTTTGATCATTGGTTTATCCTTGCAAGAAAGTACGCATTTGTTCGCGCATTTGTTCGCCGAAACCCTCGCCGCTAAGCCATGCTAGATTCTGAGATCTGAGGAGAAATCAGTGAGCTTGAAGATTGGTCTCATCGGCGCCGGATTCATGTCCGGTGTCCATCGCGCGAACCTCGAAAGAGACGACCGTGTGCGCATCTCGGGCATCTACGATGTGGACCCGCTCAGAGCCGGCGCTCTCGCTGTCGCCAGCGTGGACGACTTGCTCGAGGCGTCCGACGCGGTCTACGTGGTCTCGCCCAACACGACGCATGTCGACATGGCGATGAAGGCTTTGGCGGCCGGTAAGCACGTCTTTTGCGAAAAGCCGATGGCGACAACCCTCGAAGACGCGCAGCGCCTTCATGCGGCGGCCCGCGCTTCGAAGACGGTCTTTCAAGTCGGCCACAATCGGCGCTTCGCTCCGGTCTACAAGAACGTCAAGAAGCTGCTCGAAACTTCCCCGGCGCACTGCGCGCACATCAAGATGAATCGCGGCGAACTGCTGAACCCCGCATGGGTCGGTGACGCGGCGGTCACCGGCGGCTTCTTATTCGAGACGCCAATTCATATGTTCGACATGATGCGCTTTCTGCTGGGCGAGATCGTTTCGGTCCAGGCGCGCGAGAGCCGCAAGGACGACTACTCGATGCTCGTCGAATTCGACGGCGGCCAGCACGCCACGTTCGTGACGTCGGCAGACACCAGCTGGTTCTTCCCCTACGAGAGCGTTGAGGTCTACGGCGAGTACTCGACGATCCGCACCGAGGAAATGGAAAAACTCGAGTGGCGCATCGGCCTCGACAAGCCCACTAGCGTCGAGAATTTCGCCAACCTAACCAGGGAAGAGAAGTGGGGCTTTGCCGAGGAGGACCGCCTTTTTGTGGACGCGATGCTCGCCGGCAGTAAGCCGCCGGTTACATCCTACGACGGCCTCAAGTCGGTCGAGATGACGATGGCGGTCTACCGCAGCGCCAGGGAGAAAATGGCGGTGAGCTTGGAGCTGTAGATAAGGCTTCCGCCTGAAGGCCTTTTCGCGCCGAGCCAGCTACTGTAACTACGTGGAAACGATCACCAAAGCCGTCACGCTCGCCGCCGGGCGCGGAACCCGCATGAAGGGCCTCACCGCGGACTGTCCCAAGCCGATGTTGCCGCTGGGCGACCGGCCGATGCTCGCGCACCAGATCGAGCGTCTCGAAGCGGCCGGCATTCGCGAAGTTCTCATCGTGGTTGGCTACCGCGAGGACATCGTCAAAGATTACTTCGCCGCCAATCCGCCGGCGCAAGCGAAGCTCAGCTACGTCACCCAGGTCAAACAGGACGGCACCGGCAGCGCGGCGTTGCTGGCCCGCGACTTAGTCGGCGACGATGCTTTCTTGATGACCTACGGAGACAACCTCGTCGAAGCCTCCGTTTACAGCGAGATGCTGTCCCGCGCAGAAGGCGCCGAGATGGTGCTGTCGGTCAAGTGGGTCGAAGACCCTTACCAAGGCGGCGCGGTTTACGTCGACGGCGCCCGCGTCACAAAGATCATCGAGAAGCCGCCCGAGGGAACTTCGACGACCAACTGGAACAACGCCGGTATCTACGTCTTTCGTCCGTCGGTCTTCGCCGCTCAAGAAAAGATGGGCCTCTCGCCGCGCGGCGAGTATGAGTTGACCGACGCCGTTCATGCACTGGTCAACTCAGGCAAGAAAGTCGGCTGGTACGACATCAAAGGTTTTTGGCGCGACGTCGGCCGGCCAGAAGACCTCTCGTATGCGACTGAGTTCGTCAGGAAAGGGTAGCCGCTGCCCTTGCCTGCCCGCGGCACGACCGGCAGGCGCCGCCGATTGGCCGCAAATGTCAGGCAATCTCCGGTTTGTTTAGTAGAGGGACCCCCTGTGGTGTCTAGCTCTAGTGGACATTTGCGGTCGCCCCATCGAGAACGAGAAAACGGCCTGTTCGCATCGAGCAGGCCGTTCTTGGCTCCAGCTCAATAGCGGCGCCAAGTCGCGGGATGGGCAAAGCTCCTTTCGGGTCATCGCTCTAGCGTGCGATCACGCGCCAACCTCCGCCGCGTTTTCGGCTCTGGCATCAGCCGCTGCCGCATCGCCGATAGGCTCGGCGAGGGCGGGACGGGTCCTGCCTACAAGGCTGAGAACATCCGCCAACTCTTCCGGCATCGAAAGCGTGGGGAAGTGCCCGGACCGCAAGCGGTGAACTTGGTCCACCTTCCAATTGCCGAGCATTTCCTCTTGCAACGCGGGAGTGACCATCTTGTCGAGGTCCGTACGAATGAAGGTTTTTGGCACCGAGCCAAACCGCTCGTCGCTGACGACGGCCTTTGCCACGAAGGGTTCCGTGGCTTGCCGTTCGGCCATTCGCGCCAACGCAGGTTGAATGGTCTTCTCCTCGACGTCGTGAAACGCGACATCCCGCAGCGTTTGCTCTGAAGCGGTGACGTAACTTTGGTCGTCGGAAAAGGCAAGCTGCGGCAGAAATTCGCCTGCAGGATCCCGCTGCATGGCTTCTATGACGCTATCCCCGTTTTCGAGGAGGAAGGCGGCGACGTAGACAAGCCTTTCGATCTTCTGTGGGATCAGCTCCGCCACCTGAGAAATCACTGCGCCTCCCAGAATGTGGCCGACTAGGATGACCTCGTGGTCCAGTTTTCTGGTCGCATCCGCCACGGTTTGTACATAGCTCGCCATCGTGACTTCTGAGATTGGCTGCTTGTTGCCGTAGCTGCCGGGGAGGTCCACGACCGTCACTGTACGCTCAGGGCTTTCTAAGATAGGCGTCGTGTCTTCCCAGCTCCAAGAACCTTCCCAAGCGCCGTGTACCAATAGGTAATGTTTCATTTCTTTCTCTCCTCTCTCTGTGTTCGCCGGGCAAAAGGACCGGGTTGGTTGTAGGGCGAGTCGCCCCGTGGCCGCGGGCTATTGAGAGCCCGCGAAGTTCCGTAACGGTCCATGCCGCTTGTATCGAAGACAAGTCGTAGAAGGCTGC
This sequence comes from Acidobacteriota bacterium, assembly GCA_027592785.1. Lineage (GTDB taxonomy): Bacteria > Acidobacteriota > Terriglobia > Bryobacterales > UBA6623 > CAMPKL01. Next base: position 6,861 of record JAQCLD010000003.1, on the reverse strand, counting down.
GCCCTTGTCGCGAATCGAAGTCAACGAAGGCGAAAGGTAATTACCTTGGCCGGTACTTCAGCCGACGCATTGACGACGGTTGCCGGCACGCCCGCGGTCGTCAGATAGAAGCTCTCTCCAGCGGCCATGCGCTGCGTGGGCTCGCCCTCAATCCGAATTTCGATGATGCCTTCAGAGACGAGGCCAAGCGTCGACTCTTGGTTTCTCAGGTGCAGAGTCCCGCTAGGAGCGAGCTCGCTGGAGTAGACATCCACTTGATCAACGTTGGTGTCTGCGACGTCGATGGTTGGGAGCGTGCGGCGATCAATCGCCTCAGTTGGCTGCTCTTCGAAGACGATGAAAGGCTCGTCGACTTGTTCGAGATTGAAGTCGAGAAAGATTGCCTCTTCGGTGGCCGAAGCGTTGTCGAAGCGCAAGATGCGTGGGCCCACGGGCTCATAGAAGACGTCGCCCGCCTCCAAGATCTGCGGCTTCTCTCCCTCGACTTGATAGATGATCATGCCCTTGGCGACATAACCGACGGCTGGCGCCGCGTGCGTATGGATGGGTGCGACCTGACCCGGCTTGAAGTGGAAATCACCGACTTCCACTTGCACCACCTGACGAGATGCAAAGTTTGCCGTCAGTAGTCTGGTCGAACTCTCCGGCGCGCCGGCGTTCGCCGCACCGCTTAGAGCTGCTGCCCCGGCGAGGGTCGCTACGAGGGCTGTGTGAAGGAATGTTTTCGAGGTCACGATGGATTCTCCTGAGTGTCGGTAGCCGCCGTCCGCGGCTAGTTATGAAGTGAACACTTCAAAATATACTCGATCCTTCGCTCGACGTCAACCCTGTTTTGAAGTAAAATGACTAAAACCTAGGAGAAGCCATGTCGAGACCACGATCCATCCCGGAAGATGTCGCTGTGGAGCGAGCCCTTCTGCTGTTCTGGGAGCACGGCTACGACCGCACTTCCATTGCCGACCTGAGCGAAGCAATCGGCTTGGGGCCATCGAGCATCTACAACGCTTTCGGGAGCAAGGAAGACCTTTTCCGACGCGCAATTGGTCGCTACGTGGAGACTTATGCCGGGGCGACGATGAAGAAGCTCGCGTCGGATGACGGCGAAGAGGCTGTCGAGTTTGTCCGCAAGCTCATGCGTGGATTGGTGAAACTCTACACCACGAAGGGCCTGCCTACGGGTTGCGCCATCTTCCAGAGCGGAGGATCCGGCGCGCCGAGCGATTCCCAGGCATGCGCGATTACCCAGCAGATCAACGGGGGATTAGAGCAGGCCCTCCGCCAACGCTTCCGGGCTTTTGCCGATCGCGGAGAGGAGCTGACTGCATCGCCCCGTACTCTCGCTCAGTTCATCGTCGGCGTTCTGCGGGGCGTTTCACAGCTTGCCAGCGACGGCGCGAGCCGCGCGGATCTCATGAAGGTTGTCGATCACGCGGCAAAGAGCTGCGTCGTCGGTGGGCAGCCGTGAAAGGGTGATCGAGCTGTCTGGCGGATGTCGGAGGCATACACGAGGGCCACACTTTGACGCGAATCCGTCTGGCGAGTCTGATTGCCGCCAGTGAAAGTTATGACCCGTAGAAGTTATGTCGACACGAAGGCGACCCGCAGCATCTCTACCAACGGGGCAAGGAGGGTGAACCGGGCTAGCCTGGGGGGGCTGGAGGGCCGTGCTGTTGGCGGCTCCTCAGGACTGAAGTCCTGGGCTAGAAAGATGTCTTCCTGACGGTCAACGGTTTGTGCTGCTCGGGGGCCGGTCGGGAGCGAGGACAGCGAGGAAGCCACAACCATCCGCGCCGTCGAGAACTGGTACGAAGAGTTCCGGGGTCGGGAACAGTAGTGGCGCTGCGGTGTCGTTGCTGGTTTGAAGAAACCGACTCCCTGACGGCCGCGGCTCTGTTCAGCGTGGGCGAGTGGAGGTGACGGGGGCTCGGTAAGGGTGAGAGGAGAGGCCGCTGACTTTCGTGGGTTGGTACGTCGGCGGTCATCGGCTGCTTGCCCCCCACAGGGCAACACCCCGCGCAGGCGGGACTAGCGCCACGCTAGTGGAGTTGCTAGAGTCGGAGACCTCTATTACTCAATGGCAGCGCCTGCCGCCACCCAGGAGACGCAGCTCAACTGGCTGGCACTACACCTCACTCCGGGGCTTGGAGCCCGGAACGCACTTCGACTCATCCAGATCTTCGGTCACCCCGAAGGGATCTTCCATGCCTCGCTCATCGACCTGAAGACGGCCATGCCGAGGCTGCGCGGGGCCGTGATTGAGGCGATTCACTCCGGGCTGAGCTATGAGGGAGCGGCGGACGAATTACGCAAGGCGGAAGCGATCGGCGTGGCAGTGATCCCTTACCAAGATCCGCGCTATCCGCAACTGCTCAAGGAGATTCACGATCCGCCGGTGTTGCTCTACGCCAAAGGCGACCTGGGACTGCTTGCGGGCCCAAGCGTGGCCGTTGTCGGAACCCGCCGTCCAACCCCTTATGGGCGCGCGGTCGCCGAGAAGATCGTCAGAGACTTGGTCGAGGCTGGGCTGGTTCATGTCAGCGGCATGGCCCGCGGCATCGATGCGGCGGCACACAAGGGCGCGTTGGCGGGCGGCGGAGCGTCGATCGCCGTTCTCGGCACGGGCGTCGACGTTCCCTACCCGCGCGAGAATCGCAAACTCTACGACGAGTTGGTCGAGCGTGGTCTGGTTGTATCTGAGTTCCCTCTGGGCTCGGTACCATTCCCTCAAAATTTCCCGATCCGCAACCGCATCATCAGCGGCATGAGTTTGGCGGTTGTGGTGGTGGAAGGAGCGCAATACAGCGGCTCGCTGATCACCGCGCGGCTGGCGATGGAGCAAGACCGCGAAGTGATGGCGGTGCCCGGACCGATTGTTTCGCAGCAGAGTTGGGGCCCGAACTTGCTCATCAAAGACGGTGCTAAGCTGATCCAGGAAGCTCTCGACGTAATCGAAGAATTGCCGCAAACGGTCCGCCAGGAACTGGTTTATCGCGAACGGTCAAGCACTCAACAAGGCCCTGCGCTGGCGCAAACGAGCTTGTTCGGGGAGCAGGTGAGTCCGACCGGTAAGAAGATCCTTGCGCTGCTTCGTATCGACGAGGCCTTGCATATTGACGAGATCATCCGCACAGTAAGAGGCGAGTCTCCCGCGGATGTACTGGCTGCGTTGAGCGAACTAGAACTGTTCGGCTCGGTCAAACAGCTTCCGGGGAAAAGCTTCGTGCTGGCGTGGAGAGATTGAAACGCGCGCCGCCTCGTTGGAGTCCAGCTAAATTATGCCGAAGGAATCGGGCCAGCGCTCGCTGGTCATAGTCGAGTCGCCGACCAAAGCACGCACGATCGAGCGTTTTTTGGGCAAGGATTACGTCGTTAAGGCCTCAAACGGCCATATACGCGACTTGCCGCAGAGCCAATCCGAGGTACCGCTCAAGTACAAAACGGCGCCTTGGAAAGACCTAGGCGTGGACGTCGACAACGACTTCTGGCCGCTCTACGTTGTGCCTGCCAGCAAAAAAGCGCACGTCAAAGAACTCAAAGAGCTGGTCAAGAACGCCAAAGAAATCTACCTGGCGACTGACGAAGACCGCGAAGGGGAGTCGATCAGCTGGCATCTGCTGGAGACGCTCAAGCCCACGGTCCCGATCAAGCGATTGGTCTTCCACGAGATCACCAAAGAGGCGATTCAGCACGCGCTCGAGAATCCCCGCGATATCGACTTCAGCCTGGTTGAGGCCCAAGAGACCCGCCGGATCGTCGATCGGTTGTTCGGCTACCGGGTGAGCCCGCTGTTGTGGAAGAAGATGGCGCGGGGCCTGAGCGCCGGGCGCGTCCAGAGTGTTTCCGTGCGGCTATTGGTCGAGCGCGAGCGCGACCGCATTCGCTTCCGTAGCGCCTCCTACTGGGGCCTGAAGGCGACATTCGCCAAGAACGGCGAGAACTTCGAGACAGAGTTGACCTACGTAGGCGACCGCCGCGTGGCCATGAGCCGGGACTTCGATCCCGATACTGGTCTGCTCAAAGAAAAAGACGGACTCTTTACGTTGAGCGGCCCCGAGGCCGAGAAGCTTCGTGCCGAAGTACTGGCTGCTCAGGCCAAGGTCGCATCCGTCGAACAGAAGCCCTTTACGCGCTCTCCGGCCGCTCCCTACGTCACCAGCACGCTGCAGCAGGACGGCAACCGCAAGCTGCGGCTGTCGGCGCGGCGGACGATGACCATCGCCCAGCAGCTCTACGAGAACGGCTTCATCACCTACATGCGTACCGATTCGACGACGCTGTCGAACGAGGCATTGCAAGGCGCGCACAAGTACATCGGCGCCAATTTTGGGGCGGAATACCAGCTCCCGGCGCCGCGCCAATACCAGACCAAGGTCAAGAACGCACAAGAAGCTCACGAAGCGATTCGCCCCGCAGGCGAGGATTTCGCCGATGCCGCGCGCGTGCGCCAGCAGCTTGGCCCCGAGGCGGGTAAGGTTTACGAGATGATTCTGCGGCGCACTCTGGCCAGCCAGATGCCGGACGCCCGCGGTACCAATATCGTGGTCATCGTCGAAGCAGGCTCGGGCCGTTTCCGCGCCGCCGGCAAGACCGTCGAATTCCCTGGCTTTCTGCGTGCTTACCTCGCCGGAGAAGATCTCACCGCCGAACTGGGCGGTCACGAAAAGGTTCTGCCCAGCATGGCGGCCAATGACCTGCTCAAGACGGGCGAAGTCGACGCCCAAGAGCGTCACACGCAGCCGCCGTCGCGTTTCACCGAAGGCGCGTTGATTCGCGAGCTGGAGCGTCTGGGCATCGGTCGGCCGTCCACTTGGGCCACGATCGTCGATCTTGTGCTTTCGCGCTCCTACGCCTTTAAAAAGGGCACTGCGCTCGTGCCGACGTTCACCGCCATGGCCGTCGTCGGCTTGTTGGAGAAGCACTTCGCCAATGTGGTCGACTACGCATTCACAGCGCGGCTAGAGGACGATCTCGATGCCATCTCCAGAGGTGAAGCGGATCGCAACACCTACCTGCGCAGCTTCTACTTTGGCAACGGTCACCCGGGCCTGAAGGCCCTCGTCGAAAAAGGCGAAGAGTCCATCGATCCGCGCGAAGTTTGCGGACTGCCAATCGGCAAGACCGAAGACGGGCAAGAGATCGAAGTGCGCATCGGGCGCTACGGCCCGTTCCTGTCGATGGGCGAACTGCGCACGGGAGTTCCCGATGACACGCCCCCCGACTATCTGACGGTCGAACGTGCGGTCGAGATGCTGGAGATCGCCGCCAAAGGCCCCGAAGCGCTCGGAGAAGATCCGGAGACCGGCAAGCCGGTGTTCCTGAAAGCCGGCCGTTTCGGTCCTTACGTGCAGTTGGGAGAGGCCGAAGAAGGCGTTAAGCCCAAGATGGCCTCCCTGCTGCCCGGGATGGCCGAGACGGAAGTCGACCTAGCCCTAGCGCTGCGGCTGCTGACGCTCCCTCGCGTGATTGGGCCGCATCCGGAAACTGGCGAAGAAGTGTTGGCGGCGAACGGCAGATTCGGCCCGTACGTGAAGTCCGGCGAAGAGATCCGTTCCATCCCCCCAGGCGACGTTTCGCCGTTGGATATCACGCTAGAGAAGGCCGTGGAACTGCTCAAGCAGCCCAAAGGTCGCCGGGGCCGGGCTGAGCCCGCCGCGCCGCTCAAGGAATTGGGCCCCCATCCGGGCACAGACAAGCCGCTGAAGATCCTGGCGGGGCGTTTCGGCCCCTACGTCACCGACGGCGAGATCAACGCCTCCGTGCCCCGCGGGACGGCCCCGGAAGACGTCAACATGGAGCAGGCCGTAGCGTTGCTTGAGGCCCGCGCACTGCGCATCGCCGAGGGTGGCGGGAAGCGTCCTGTGCGCAAGAAAGCGAGCAAGAAAAAAGCAACGAAGAAGGCCGCTAAGAAGCGGGTCGCCAAGAAGGCGAAAAAAACCATCAAGAAAGCCTGAATCAAGTTGCCAGCACTGAGCAGAGGTGCTACTCTTACTTGAAGTCGCGGCGTTAGTTGCGCGGAAATCTGAAAAAAGCAAGAAACCGCTTGCTCAGAAGATCGCGCAGTGCTAATGTTGTGAGTGCGCCACGGGACCGCTGGCCGAGTCTAGTTGACTCGAATCCAGCCCGGAGCGTAAGCGACAGGGTCTCAGGACCAGGAACTCAAAGTGAGTTCTACCGCTAAGATCTCATAAGACCGCAGGGTGCTTTTCGGCCCCTCCCAAGAGGGGTGATAGGTTTCTCGCGGTCGAAACGGATTTAGGTCGGCCTGGTCGGGGATGCGGAGAAATCCGCAGTCGATCCGAAAGGCATTGATCTTTGACAGTTTGGTTGGACGCGCAGTCCATATAACAATTTCGTCAGTACCGAGTTTTAGGTCGGACGACAGACTCTACGAGATTGTTTGTTGTGAATCCTTCGGGATGATCAGCAGACGTCAAAAAATTACTCGAGAGTTTGATCCCGGCTCAGAATCAACGCTGGCGGCGCGCTTAACACATGCAAGTCGAACGAGAAAGTTCCCTTCGGGGGGCGAGTAAAGTGGCGGACGGGTGAGTAACACGTGGGTAATCTGCCCTTGAGTGGGGAATAACTTTGGGAAACCGAAGCTAATACCGCATACGATCCTTCGGGATGAAAGCTTTATGCGCTCAAGGATGAGCCCGCGGTCGATTAGCTAGTTGGTGGGGTAATGGCTCACCAAGGCTACGATCGATAGCCGGCCTGAGAGGGCACACGGCCACACTGGCACTGAGACACGGGCCAGACTCCTACGGGAGGCAGCAGTGGGGAATCTTGGTCAATGGGGGAAACCCTGAACCAGCGACGCCGCGTGACCGATGAAGGCCCTCGGGTCGTAAAGGTCTT
>JAQCLD010000042.1 GCA_027592785.1 Acidobacteriota bacterium | reverse complement strand
TCGGCCCCTGCTTACTAGACTCTCCGCTTCCCACGCCGCTGCTGCTCCTCGCTTACCAACGGATCGGGGAAAGGTTGCCTTGATGGGACCCCAGCAATCAAACTGACAGACGGACCATCTGGGCCGAACGGGAAAGAACCTCATGAAAACTACAGCGCTCATCCTTGCAGGCGGATGCCTGCTCTTCAGCGGAACTGCGGCCATGGCGCAGGACGTGGCTGCAGGTCAAACGGTCTTCGAAACACGATGCACGGGCTGCCACGGCAGCGGGGGCATGGGCGGCGAGTTGGGGCCACGGATTACGGATCGGGTCCAGGGCAAGGACGATGAGGCTTTGTCGACCGTTGTGCGCGAAGGCTTTCCCAATAGCGGCATGCCGGCGTTCCAACTGGCGGATGGGGACTTGGCCAATCTGGTGGCGTACCTGCACACGTTTCAACCGCCGACGCAAGAGCGAGAGCGCATCTCGGTGCGCACGATCGGCGGCGAAACGCTCAGCGGCGAGGTAATGAACCAAAGCAACTGGTCGCTGCAGTTGCTCGACGATTCCGGACGCCTCGTTTTGCTGCGTAAGGCAGGGGACCTCTACCGCCGCGCGACGAGCGAGAAAGACTGGTCGACTTACCACGGCGGGTTGGACGGCAATCGCTTCACCACGCTGACCCAGGTAAATCACGACAACGTTAATAGGCTGGCGCCGAAATGGACATTCACTATGCCCAACGTGGGTCAGTCGCAGACGACGCCTATCGTGATTGGCGGCGTGATGTACGTAACGAGCGCGAACGAGTGTTGGGCGCTCGATGCGGGCACCGGCGCTGAGATTTGGCATTACCAAGTTCCGCGAACCGAGGGGCTGATCGGCAACGCGGCGGGCGGCATCAACCGCGGCGTCGCAGTCTCAGGCGATCGGCTGTTCATGGTCACCGACCATGCGCACATCGTCGCTCTGAACCGCTTTACGGGTGAGCCGATTTGGGACACGGAGATGGCTGACTGGCGCCAGAACTACAACGCCACCTCGGCTCCGCTGATTGTGGGCGATCTTGTCGTTTCCGGAACGGCCGGCGGCGACGAAGGCGTGCGCGGCTTTGTTGCAGCCTTCGACCAACGGACCGGCGACGAGGTCTGGCGCACCTGGACCGTTCCGCTGGCGGGCGAGCCGGGCTCGGAGACGTGGCAAGGCGGCGGCATTGCGCACCCGAGCGCCGCGGCTTGGTTCACCGGCAACTACGATGCGGAATTGGGCCTGGTTTACTGGCAGACTGGCAACCCGGGGCCGGACCTGAACGGCGACTACCGTTTGGGCGACAACCTGTACTCGGACTCGATGTTGTCGCTGGATGCCAAGACAGGCGAGATGAAGTGGTACTTCCAATACACCCCTCACGATGTCTGGGACTGGGACGCCGAACAGCCGTTTGTCCTGGTGGATCGGTTGTGGGACGGGCAACAACGGAAGCTGCTGCTGCATGCGGCACGCAACGGATTTTTCTACGTCCTCGATCGCACGAACGGCGAATTCTTGCTGGGTAAGAAGTTCGTCAACAATCTGACCTGGGCGACGGGTCTCGATGAGAAGGGCCGTCCGATGAAGGTTGCGGGAACGGAACCGTCGACGGAAGGTCAAGAAGCTTGTCCTTCGTTGCTGGGCGCGACGAATTGGTACTCGACTTCGTTTAGCCACGACACGGGTCTGTACTATCTGCAGACGCTGGAGGCTTGCGATATTTTCACCAAGCGTCCCAATGATTGGGAAGCGGGCAAGGGCTACTTCGGCGGCTCGCGGCAGTACTCACCGGACAAGAAGCCGCAGAAGATTCTGCGAGCGATCGATATCGTAACTGGCGACGTCAAGTGGGAGCTTCCGCAGGCGGGCCCTGGCACAAGCTGGGGCGGCGTGCTGGGAACGGCGAGTGGTCTGGTGATCTACGCGGACGACAGCGGCGCTTTGGCGGCAGTCCATGCGCGAACAGGCGAACCGCTGTGGCATTTCCCGATGAGCAACCTGTGGAAGGCTTCGCCGATGACTTATATGGTCGACGGCAAGCAATTCGTGGGGATCGCTTCGGGACCGAACATCGTCGCCTTCGGTCTGATTGACTAAAACCACAGGCGCAAACCGGTCACAAAGGAAAGCCGGTTGGGCTCTCCGGCGACGTACTCCCAGGAGACGCCGATATAGGGAGCAACCTCGCGCCTGAACTCGTAACGGAGGCGGGCTCCGCCTTCGAACGCGGCGAGGCCTCGATCGACGGAAAGGCGGGGCACATCTTGGAACGCGATGTTCGCTTCGACGCGGGGCTGCAGGATGAGCCGCTGGGTGAAGCGCAAGTCATACTCGGTTTCGAAGCGCGCGGAAAGGTCGCCTTCATGAGAAATGAATAGCGCCGTGTCGATCTCGAACCAATAGGGGGCTAAGCCCTGCACACCGATAACGCCGAAGGTGCGGCGCTGGCCGGGGGTGAAGTCTTGGCGAACGCCGGCTTGGACGTCGAAGTAGGAGCTGATGGGGCGGCTGTATAGAGCCTGAATTTCGGCGTCCTCGGTCTTCCCTCCCTCGTTGACGCGCTCGCCTTCGGTCTTAATCCAGAGGCGGTTGAAGTCGGTGCCGATCCAGGCTTGTCCTTCCCATAGGAAGCGGCCGGAGTTCCCGTTTGTTTGATATTCCAGGCGGTCGGCTTGAACGAAGCTGATGACTTGTCCACCCATCTCGCGGCGGGCTGCTTCGGCGGCGGCGGCCATGGCCGCCGGATCGTTCGCTGCAGTTGGGCCCTCGTGGTGTTGGGCCGAGAGGGTCGCTACGATGAGCAGCAGCAAGAAACCTTTGCTCATCTCGGAGCCTCCTGGTGCTGGTGGTTCATCGGCATGGCCGGTTCGCGCACGGAGACGACGCGGAACATGCCGGCGTGCATGTGATAGAGCAAGTGGCAGTGGAAGGCCCAATCGCCAAGTGCATCAGCAGTCAGATCGACGGATACTTTCTCGGCCGGTTTGACGAGGATCGTGTGCTTGCGCGGACGGTGGTCTCCATCGCTGTTGACGACATCGAAGAACATGCCGTGCAGGTGGATGGGGTGGGCCATCATCGTGTCGTTAACAAAGGTGAGGCGAACGCGCTCGTCTTTGGTCAACACGATCGGCTCGACGCCTTCGGAGTATTTCTTACCGTCGAACGACCACATGTAGCGTTCCATGTTGCCGGTTAGGTGCAGTTCGATTTCACGGCCCGGGGCTCGCTTGTCCGGGTTGGATTCACGGCTTCTCAGTTGGGAGTAGGTGAGAACACGGTGCGGCGCATCTTCCAATCCGGAGCCTGGCTCGGCGAGTCGGCTGCTGGTTTGCATGGACCGGCCGGCGGTTCCAGGCCCGGTCGGATGATCGTGCTCCTGCATCCCCGACATTTCACCTGCGCCGGCCGCTCCCATATCGTGGCCGGCGTGGGGATCGGGCTCAGCAGCGGGCATTGTGTGGCCGGCGTGCGGATCGGGCTCAGCAGCCGGCATTGTGTGACCGGCGTGCGGGTCGGGCGCGACCGCTGGCATCGTGTGGCCGGCGTGTGGGTCGGGCGCGGGGGCCGCCTCCATAGAACCATGGGTCTCGTGACCCATTGCGGCGTGGTCCATGCCCATGTCTTTCATCGTCAGCAGTGGGCGCGGTCGACGAGCGGGTACCTCCGCAGTCATGCCGGGGCGCGGAGCCAGCGTCGCACGGGCAAAGCCGCTGCGATCGATCGTTTCGCAGAAGAGCGTGAAAGCCTGGGCGCTCTGGGGCTGGACGACGACATCGTAGGTTTCGGCAACGCCGATGCGGAACTCGTCCGTCTCAATCGGTTCCACATCGAGACCGTCGGACTGCACAACGGTCAACGGTAGGTCCGGGATACGCACATCAAAAATGGTCATCGCCGAGGCGTTGATGATGCGTAGACGAACTCGCTGACCGGGCTCGAACAGTGCGGTCCAGTTGTCTTGTGCGGAATGGCCGTTGATGAGGTAGGTATAGGCTGCCGCGGTCACGTCGGCCAGATCGGTGGGGCTCATACGCATGCGCCCCCACATGCCGCGGTCCTTCAGCGGATTGCGAAAAAAGTCTCCGACGGTGCGCTTCTGGTAGTTGTAGTTCGAGCTCATCTTCTTGAGCTTCGAGAAAAGGCGGTGGGGATCCTCAAACGTCCAATCGGAGAGCACGATCACGTACTCCCGGTCGTAGGCCACCGGATCGGCGCCTTGAGGATCGATGATGATCGGGCCATAGTGGCCGATCTGCTCTTGAGCGCCGGAGTGACTGTGGTACCAATACGTGCCGTTCTGCCTGACCGGGAACCTGTACGTGAAGGTTTCTCCTGGTCGGATGCCGGCGAAGGAGAGACCAGGAACGCCGTCCATTTGATAGGGCAATAGGATGCCGTGCCAGTGGATAGAGGTGTCGTGATCGTGCAGATGGTTGGTGACGCGCAGGGTGACTTCGTCACCTTCGCGCCAACGCAAGAGCGGAGCCGGCAGATGACCGTTGATCGTAATTGCCTGACCGGCTTTGCCGTCGATGGCGACCGTGGCGTGGTCGACCTCCAGGTCGAACTCCGTACCCGATAGCGTGGTCAGCCCGGCCGCGGCGGGCGTGCAGGCACCCAACGCCCAGGGAGGAAGCAGCTGATGGGCTAGTCCGGCAGCTCCGAGGGCAGCACCGGTTCTCAGAAGGTCCCGTCTCGTTCTCATAGAGAATCTCCAATTCGCAATACGCGCAGAAACTGCCCCGCGCGACAGGCTTGGAGTGCGGATGGGAGATCAGATCAGCAGTGAGGAATGCTGCAGATACAAGGGGGGCGAATGGTTAGCGGCGGCGATCTTGGCAAAGACGCCAAAGTGGACCGAAATCGGCTGAACGACTTCGATCCAAACTACGGCAACTAGAGGGGCGAGCGATGCTTGTTCAGCAGAGGGCGTTGCAGTCCAGTGCGCCGACACACACAGCGTGCGGCAAGAGTCCGCCAGCTTCTCCTTGTGGCAACAGGCGTGTTTGGCGCTGTAGATCGATGACGAAAGCGCTGCACGTGCGCCCACGAGCCAGACACAGACCATGCCGACAGCGAGGATAAGAGCGCTGAGTCGCTTCGGCCCGGTCGATGTGTAGGAACTGGTCACCGCTGGTTTCAGTATACCGGCGTTGAATTCGCGTCTAAGAAGTCAGCAGACCCGGCAAGGGTCCGGTGCTGTCCGCGAAGCGCTCCAGAGGGGTTCCAAATGCGTCGAGCATGGAGACGTAGAGATTCGCCAAGGGGCTGTCTTTGGAGTAGACCAGGTGGCGTCCGGAGTCGATACGGCCTCCGCCGCGGCCGCCAAGCAGCAGGGGCAGATTATGAGGATTGTGCGAGTTTCCGTCTCTCAATCCCGATGCGAAAAGGATCATCGAGTTGTCGAGGACGGAAGACTCCCCCTCTTTCATCTCACTGAGCCGCTGCAGCAGATAGGCGTACTGGGCAACATGCCAGCGGTTGATGAGCTGGTACTGGCGCAGTTTGTCGGGATCATCCTGGTGGTGCGAGATCGAGTGATGCGAGCCTTCAACGCCATCGAGAAAACTGAAGTTTTGATTGCTGACCGAGTTGCCGAACATGAACGTGGCGATGCGCGTCGTATCCGTTTGAAACGCGACGGCGATGATGTCGAGCATTAGCCGAACGTGATCGGCATGGGCGTCGGGCTTGCCTTCGGGTTTGGCTGACGGGTCGAAGTCAGCACGCGGCTTCCAGGCCATGCGCTCCGGCTCGCTAGCGCGCTCCAGGCGCTCTTCGAGGGAGCGTACGACCGTGAAGTACTCATCCACTCGACGGCGGTCGTCAACGCCGACTTGCTTGCGCAAGTCTTTGGCGTCCTCTAGAACGCGGTCGAGGAGCAGCAGATCGCGCTTAGATGAGCCATGCCCCGGCTGGGAGGCGCGGAACAGCCGTTCGTAGGCCAAACGAGGATCGGTCTCGCGTGCCAGGGGCGTATTCGGACCGCTCCACGACACATGCGAGCCGTACACGCGCGTATAGCCGACGTTCTTGTCGACGCCCGTTGAGACCGGTGCGCAAGCCAGCTCAAGAGACGGCAGCGGCGTCTCTTTGCCGCGCTGTTGCGCCGCCACTTGATCCATCGAGACGCCGTTGCAGTTCAGGTCGACCCCGACGGTCTTGGTTACGGTGGTGCAAGTCAACAGGCCGGACGTTTTGACGTAGTGGCCTTCCCCGCCCTTGCTGCCTTGGTTCCACAGATTCGTCAGAACGGTCAATTCGCTCTTGAGACCGGCCAGCGGTTCCAGCGTCGGTGATCGCTGGAAGTCGCCGCCTTCTCCGGCAGGCGTCCACATGTCCTGACGAACGCCGTTGGCCATGAACATCGCGGCCATGCGTACGGGCGGCTTACCGCCGGCGGCATGGGCGGCAGGCGTCATCGCTTCCAGCCAGGGCAATGCCAGCGTCGCTCCAACTCCCTGGAGGACACTGCGGCGGGTAAGATTCAGTTTCTTCATGGGGCCTCGGTGAGTATAACCCGAGCCTCCGGGTTAGTACCCGGTTGGTAGCGGAACGGAACGCTGTTCACGATTTCGAGGATCAACGTATGCGCATCGTAGTCGGCATCCTTCAGCTCGTCGACGATGCGATCGATCGTGCATTGATCCGTCAGTGTGAGTCCGCGTCCGAGCGCGTAGCCGAGCATCTTGGAAACAAGGTTGCGAATGAACAAATCCTTGCGTTCCAGCAACACGGCCTTCAACTGCTTGGGTCCATCGAAAAGGACTCCGTTGGGCAAGGCGCCACGGGCGTCGATGGCCATTCCTTTATCGCTGGTACGCCAACGCCCCAGCACATCGTAGTTCTCGAGGCCGAATCCAAGCGGATCGATACTATCGTGGCACGAGGCGCAAACCACGTTGCGGCGATGCATCTCAAGCCGCTCCCGTAGGGACCTCGCAGCGACGGCGCCGTGATTCTCTTCGAGTTCCGGTACGTTAGGCGGAGGCGGTGGGGGCGGCGTACCTAAGAGGTTCTCGAGGACCCACTTGCCGCGCAAAACCGGACTCGTGCGGTGGGGATAGGACGAGACCGCTAGAATCGCGGCCATCGACAAGATACCTCCGCGCCCGCTGTCTTCGGGCACTTCCATGCGTTTCGGGTTCTGCCCCAGGTCTTTGATGTGGAAGCCGTAGTGCTTCTGCAGCTTGTTGTTGAGAAACGTGAAATTGGAGTCGATCAGCTCAAGCAACGAACGCTCGCCCGCCAGTACGTCTTGGAAGAACAGGATCGGCTCGTGGCGAATTGCAGCCTGGAGCTCTGCGTCGTCATAGACCGGAAAGAGATTCTGATCCGGTTGGATGTCCCGTCCTAGCTCGCGCGTACCCAGCCATTGCTCAACGAAACGTTCGGCGAACTCATAGGAGCGTTCGTCGTCCAGCATGCAAAGGACCTTGTTGTGTAAGTAATCGGGATCACGAAGACCGCCGGAGGCAGCCATGTCGAACAATTCCTGATCGGGCATCGAACCCCACAGGAAATAGGAAATGCGAGTCGCCAACTCGTAATCGCTAACAAGCTGCGGCTGGGGATTGACGTTAGGCTGTTCCACGCGGAAAAGGAATTGGGGCGACATCAGCACGCCTTGAAGAGCGAACGAGATCGCTTCATCGTAGGGGGCGTCATCGCGATCAGCCGCTGCGAACAGGTCCAGGTAACGGCGAACCTCGGCTTCGCTGACCGGGCGCCGGAAAGCGCGCGGCAGGAACCGCTCGAGCGTCGCTTTCGCGGCAGCTTCGGCCATCAGATCGTCGCTCGGTTCTATGAGAAAGTCCGCTCTCGATCGCGGATCGCCAAGGCCGTAGTCCAATGATTGGCGAGCCGCCTCCAGGTACTTCTCCGCATGCATCGGAGAAAGAAACAGGGTCTCGGCGGCATTGTCAAAACCTTCTCCACCCGCGCCGTCGTTGGGCAGTGCGGCGCCCGCGTTGAAGTGCACGCCGAGAACACGGGCACTGGAGTGCGGGTATTCGTCGCGGTTCAGGCGGCGCAGCGGCTGTGGTCCCGGATCGAGTCCAACGGCACAGACGCCGGCGCGTAGGGTGCCCTCGATCCAACTAGCTAACGCCTCTCTCTCGTCTGGAGTCGGCGCAGGCTGGCCGCGCGGAGGCATCTCCATGTCACGGACGCGGCGCGCGGCGGACGACCACTGCTGCGGTCTCAATAACAGGCTCGCTTCGTCCTGGGCCTGATCTAGGTTGAATCCGGCGATCGCCGAGTCGCCCATGTGGCAGTTGCCGCAGTAGGAGCTCAGCAGGCCTTTGGCGCCATCGAGATTGAGCGGCTCCGCCGTTTGCGTCTGGGCTGCCGCAACGGCGCAGAAGGCCAACTGGACGAGAGTAATGAGGCCGGCACGAAGCATGAGAGAGTCTCTCTAAGTCGTCCCAGATTGTACCCCGGCAGGGTTCCGTCGTCTCAGCTAGTCGCCGGCGGCCATGAATGCCGAATCCGAAGGAGGAGCCTGCAAATTCGGCATCGGAGCAGCCTTGAACAGAGGAATGGCGCGTTTGCCGAACCAGCGGGCCCAGCCGTTAGCACTGCTGCGGCGAGCGCTGTCAGTGGCGACTCCGGTCTTGGCGTACATATGCAAGTACACCTTGGAAATCACCAAATACATCAGCTTGGAGCGGAGCCGCGTCACCCGACTTGCCCCGCGTTTCCAGGTCGAACCAACCGAATAAAAGCGCGTCCAGGCATCGTTGGTGCCGGACCGGACCTCTTCTTCGGACATGGTCGGATGAGGCATCGCTAGCTTCGGACGCTTGTGGGCGGGCAGCAGCCAGTAGCGGGTGATGGGAATGCCGTCGATGATCGTCGGATTCTTAGCCTGCTCTTTTTCCCATCGCAAGAAGTCAACCGTTCCAGGGAACGGCGTCATGATAACGAACTGGGCGAACGCGGCATCGGCTTCTTGCGCGAGATCCACAGTGGCTTTGAAGGTATCCTGGTCGTCCGTCGGCAAGCCGAAGATGAATGAGCCCAAGATATGAATGTTGTGCTCGCGGAACTTCTTTAGCCGCCTGACGAGGCCTTCGCCTGTTTCGTTGAAGTCTTTGTAGACGGCTTTCAGGCCCTCGGGCGTAACAGATTCGACGCCGACGAGCGCACCTCGCACCCGGGCCTTGTCCATCGCCTTGAGGTATTCCTCATCGCCGGCGGCTTCCATGGTGATCTGGGTGAAGAACATGATGTCGTTCGGCAGTTCCGCCAGACGCCGCATCAGCTCGAATCGTTCTTCCCGTACCGCCATCAGTTCAGCTAGCCGCTGCTCGTTGTTTTGGCGTTTGGCGAGCCGAATATCTTCGAGCGTAACCGGGTAGAAGTTGTCGTCGGCCAACACGATGAAGCGGAAGCCCAAGCGGCGCAGTTCGACGACTTCGTTGACCACGACTTCCGATTGCCGTTGGCGGGGCTTCTGTCCATCGGTGCGCCAGACCGAGCAGAACGAGCAGTGTTTAGGGCAGCCGCGAACCGTTTGGACCGACGCCATCATGTAGCGATCGGCCGGCAGCAGGTCCCACCTTGCGGGCAGGAACTGGTCGCCGTCGATGCGGCCGCCGTCGTATTGGCGCTCCATCCGGCCTTCAGCGTGGTCGGCGAGGAGTTGACCCCAGGCACCGTCGCCGTCGCCTTTGACCAGCGAGTCGACCGCTGCTCGCTCAAAGACTTCTTCGGGAAAAAGCGTCGTGTGGATGCCGCCAAAGATGACCGTGGCGCCGCGCTCTTTGGCCTTGTGGCTCAGCTCGTATCCGCGAAGAGCATTCCCGGTGTGGATCCCGATTCCGACAACGTCTCCGGGTCGAATCTGGTCTACGTCCATCTGCTCCAGCGTCTCGTCAACGATGATCGGATCGCCGTAGTGACCTGGGGTGGAACCGGCCAGGACGAAGAGCCACCGAGGCGTGATGATGGCCGTGCCAAACGAGCGGTCACTTGGATTAACGAGGAATACGCGCATGAAGTGTTAATAAGAGCGACTGCCGGGAGATGGATCGCGCTCGAACAGTTGGGCGTCCGCCGGGCGCATCAGGCACAATGGTACCTTTCTATCTGAAGGAAAGCAGATAGCGTCGAATGGTAGCACAAATATGAGCCGCAGGTGGACTTCCCTCTCAATGGCGCCAAAAGCGTGGCTAAGACGCCGTATGCTGCAAGCTACTCCTTACCGGAGAATCCAGGGCAAGCATGCCTGACTGTAGGGCTCGGATCGGCTGGCAGTGTGTGAATGATAAGCGCGACCACCCGCTCAAGCCAATATCCTTGCAGTGAGGCGTCGCTTTGGCCGTTCGAACGGCGGGAATTAGGCCCGAGTGGGTTGCTTGTCGGGCACGTAACCGAAGAACTGGCGGCTCTTGATGACCGAGGCGATCTCGGCAGGCACCATCGCCTCCCAGGAGGAATCGCCATTCTTGATCCTCTTGAGGACATCTCTAGAGAAGATGTGCAGCAGACTCTCGTCGACGCCGTGCAACTGCTTGAGCAGGCCCCGACTGAGCAGGTACTTGTACAGATTCTCAAGTTCGGGGGTCATTTGGAGGTTATCGATCGTCCGTAAGGTCCCGGTCTCTGGATCAAGCAGCGGATACACGTAAATACGCAGATTCGTGGTGAAGAGCTTGCCGAACGCTTCGAGAATGCCTCCCTCCAGCTCGCTGTAGTACTGCTCGTCGAAAAGGTCCATCAGGCTCGCCAGGCCTAGCGCTACGGCGATCGGTTTGTGCGTGTAGCGCGCCAGATAGGCGGCCAGCCGGTAGTATTCGAAGTAGTCTGAGATCAAGACGATCTTGCCTGCCGCGGCAAGAACATCCGCTCGCGCCAGGAAGTCCTTGAGGTCGATCTCTCCCGCCGACAGGATATTTCGCATCGTAATCTCCATGAGTTCGACGATCTGTTCGCCGTCTGAGGCGCCCAACTCCTCGGCAAAGAGCTGGTGCGCGGTATCGATCATGTCGATGTTGACTTTCGTCACCGGGCGAAAGCTGCCGCGCTCAACCAATACGGGTTTCTTGCGCAGGACCTCAGAGGGCTGTAGGACCTCGCCGGCGGGGCCGAACAGGGCGGCGTCGCTCAGCCCCAGTTGGACCAACTTGAGGCTCATCACGCGGTTATCGACGTGGCGAAACTCGATACCGGAGAATTCGATCATGTCGACCTCGATGCGATCGGTGGAAAGACCGTCGAGAAGCGACTCCACCATTTCCTCCGGCTTGTGGTGAAGAAAGAACGCCGCGTACAACAGATTCACGCCGACAATGCCTAGCGCTTCCTGCTGCAGGCCGTTCTCGTTGTCGAGCATGCAGACGTGGATGGTAATTTGGCTGTCTTCGTCGCGCGGGTGGGCCTGGTACTTGACGCCCATCCAGCCGTGGCACTCGTTGGTGCCCTTGAAGTTGCGGGCCGAGACGGTGTCAGCGAAGGCGAAAAACGAGGTACTGTCGCCACGAACAGGCACCAGCCGCTCGAGGTTGAGATCGTGCTCGTAGTCGAGCATGCTCTGCAGTCGCTGGCGGGAAACATAGCGATCGCACTTGCCGTAAATCGCGTCGGACACCGCCATGTCATACGCCGACATGGTCTTGGCGACCGTTCCCGCTGCTGCACCGACCTTGAAGAACCAGCGGGCGACCTCCTGCCCGGCCCCGATCTCGGCGAAAGTGCCGTAGCGCGACGGATCGAGATTGATTTGCAGGGCTTTCTGGTGGGTGTTGATCTCTTGACGTTCAGCGTTCATAGGTTTCTACTGTTCCGAATCGGCGGGGAGCCGCGCCAACCACATAGCTCATCTCTCGAGCCGGCAGATGAGGGCCTAAGGGCTGCACACAGGGCTAAGGACCTGGTCGCGGACGCAAATCGCTCCCCTTCTAGGAGGCTACAGCCAAGTGGCTGATTAAGTCCAATTTGTCGCCCAAAAACTCAGGTTTAGACCTGTCGATGGGGTGTTAAAACAACCTAACTTCGGCCGATCGAGTGGGACCGTTGAACGCTGTTCGGCGCTATCTTAGTCGGGTGACCCCCAAGCTATCGGCCTTCCCCAAGTGCTACCTCGACGCCATCGCCGGCGAGCGTTCGATGTCCGTTTTCGACTGGGTCGAAATGGCCCGAGATCTTCCGGCCGAGGGACTGGAAATGTACGAAGGGTTCTTCACCAGCCTCGAACCCTCTTACCTAGACAGCGTCGGAGAGGCCATCTCCTCGGCCGGATTCGCCATGCCGATGTTGTGCTGTTCTCCCGACTTCACCAACCCAGACGCCGATGCCAGAAAGCGGGCGATCGAGCACGAAGTCAAGATGATCGGCGTTACGCGCAGGCTAGGCGGCCCACGCGCTGTGTGCCGCGTGCTGAGCGGTCAGCGCTACCCCGAGGTCGAACGAGAGCAAGGACTGGAGTGGTGCCGCGAATGCATCGAAGACGTGCTGGCCGCAGCGCGCGAGCAAGACATCGTGCTGGGTCTCGAAAACCACTACAAGGACGGATTCTGGAAGTATCCGGAGTTTGCTCAAAAGCAAGACGTCTTCTTGGATCTATTGAGCCGCGTTGAAGAAAGGACTTACTTCGGCGTGCAGTACGACCCGTCTAATGCGATCGTCGCCGGAGACGACCCGGTGGAACTGCTCCGGCAGGTAGCGCCGCGCGTCGTCAGCATGCACGCCAGCGATCGCTACTTAGCGGAAGGCGCGACGCTCGAAGGCTTACGTCAGAGTGACGGCACTCTCGGCTATTCCGCCGATCTGCGGCACGGCGTGACCGGGCAGGGACTCAACGACTACGACGCAATCTTCTCAATTCTTGCCGCCCAGAACTACTCGGGCTGGATCAGCATCGAGGACGGCATGAACGGCCTGGGCGAGATGCGCGAGTCGCTGGAATTCTTGGCGGCAATGGTCGCGAAGCACTTCGGGGAGTAGCGATGAAGCGTGTAAAGACGGCCCTGGTCGGTTGCGGCAAGGTCGCGGGCATTCATGCGGAAGCGCTGAGAATTTCTGGCGCATCGGAACTGGTCGGCGTTTGCGACAAAGACGCCTCTCGCGCCCAACAATTCGCGACGAAGTACGGCGGCGCCCCGTTCACCGATCTAGCTGCACTGCTGAGCGAGGCGCGCCCCGATGCCGTGGTGATCTGTACGCCCCATCCGTTGCATGCCGAGGCAACCGTCGCCGCCGCGGAGGCCGGAGCGCATGTGCTGGTCGAGAAGCCGATGGCCGCGAGTCTCGAAGACTGCGACCGCATGATCGAGGCAACACGGAAAGCCGGCGTGCAGCTAGGAGTTGTGAGTCAGCGGCGCTTCTACGAACCGGTGACGCGCATGAAGGCCGCGATTGACGCGGGCAAGATCGGCAAGCCAATTCTAGGCGTGTTCCAGATGTACAGCTGGCGCGACGAGGCCTACTATCAATCCGATCCCTGGCGCGGAACTTGGGACGGGGAAGGCGGCGGCGTGTTGGTGAATCAGTCGCCGCACCAGCTAGACATCTTGCAATGGCTGATGGGTCCAATCGAAGAGATCAGCGGCTATTGGGGGACTTTGAATCATCCATCGATCGAAGTCGACGACACGGCGGTCGCGGTCGTTCGCTTTCGCAGTGGCGCGCTGGGGTCGATCATCGCTAGCGTCTCGCAGAAGCCTGGGATCTACACCAAAGTCCACATCCATGGATCCAATGGCGCTTCGGTGGGCGTCGAGACGGATCACGGCGCCACTTTTGTAGCCGGAGTATCGAGCGGGGTAGCGGATCCGCCGCTGAATGATCTGTGGACGATTCCCGGCGAGGAAGATTTGCTCGCCAAGTTCGAATCCGAGGACCGGGCGCTAGCGAGCGACCGAGACGTCATGCAGTACTATCACGCGCTGCAAATCGACGACTTCCTCACGGCGATCAACGAAGGGCGCGCACCCGCGGTCACGGGCGAGGACGGACGCATCGTCGTCGAGATGGCGCAGGCGATCTACCGCTCCCAGCGAGAGCGCAGACCCGTCAAACTCTGACGCGCTTATGCGCCCAAGTCGAGCTTGCCCGTGCTGTCGCCGAACTGCTCTTCGCGGGCGCCGGCTTGATCGAGCATGGCCAGGAAAAGGTTTGACAGCGGCGTTTGCTCCGGCAAGGCGAGGTAGCGGCCAGTCTTCAGCGAGCCGTTGCCGTGGCCGGCGATGACGATCGGCAGATCTTCGTGCAGGTGGCGGTTGCCGTCTGAAAGTCCACTGCCGTAGAGCGCCAAGGAATGATCGAGCAGCGAGCCGTCGCCGTCGGGCGTCTCTTTGAGCCGCTTGAGGTAGTAGGCGAACAGCTCAGCATGCAGTTCGTTGATCTTGGTCACGCGCTCAATCCGTTCGGGATTGTTTTGGTGGTGGGTCAACGGGTGATGCGGATCGGGAACGCCGATCTCGGGGTAGGTTCGCACGCTGCCTTCGCGACCGATGACCATCGTTCCGATGCGGGTTAGATCCGCTTGGAAGGCCATGACCTGCAAGTCGTACATCAGCTTGGCGTGATCGACGAAGGATACGGGAATGCCGGTCGGCTTCTCGATGCTGGGCCGAAATCCGCTGGCGTCCCTTTCGGCATTGGCGATTCGCTTTTCGATTTCGCGAATCGCATAAAGATACTCGTCGATCTTGCGCTTATCGGAGGCGCCTAGCGTACTAATGAGCTTCTTGGTGTCTTCTTGCGCAAGGTCCAGGATGCTCTTGCGATAAACGGCGCGGCGAGCCCGTGTCTCGGGGTCCAACGTCACGTCTTCGGTACCGAACAACCTCTCGAACGCGCGCCTGGGGCTGTACTCAGGCGGCAGCGGAGAAGAAGGAGCGCGCCAAGAGAGGCTATTTGTGTAAGCGCAGCTATAACCGGAATCGCAATTCCCGACTGTGCGGGCGTCGTCGAGACCGAGTTCAAGAGAGGGTAGCTGCGTGTTCTGGCCGAGCTGATTAGCGGCGACCTGATCGATCGAGATGCCGGCGTGAATGTCGGCCCCGCCCGTTTTCTTGGGATGCGATGAAGTCAAGAAACTGCCGCCGGCGCGAGCATGATCACCGCCGCCGTCGCCAAGCGCGTTGCCGTTGTGATCAGCCAGACCAGAGACGATCAGCAAATCTTTCTTAAAGGGCGCCAGCGGCTGCATGATGCGGCCCAGGGCGAAGTTCGCGCCCTCGCCGGTCGGCTTCCAGTGATCCATGATGATGCCGTTCGGCACGTAAGAGAAAGAGAGTCGCACGGGCGACTTCGCGGCCGCGGCGGCGAATGCCGGTTGCATGGCGTCCAGCAACGGCAGCGCAATAGCGGCGCCGGCTCCGCGCAGCAACGTACGTCGGTGCAAGCTCTTCTTGGATACCAGCGTCATTGGTTTTCTCCCTCTTGGCGATGCTGAAACGGCAGGCTCTTCACGATTCCAGCAACAAGGCTTGAGAGGCGGTAGTCGTTCTCAGCAGTTTCGCGCGCAATCGAGCGAACCGTCCGGCGATCGTAAGTCTCAAGGCCACGGCCTAGGGCGTAGGTCAGCATGCGCTCTGTCATACCAACAGTGAACGCATCGCGGTCAGCGGTCAAGATCTCGCGCAATTCCGTTGGCCCATTGAACGATCGGCCATCGGGCAATTTCCCGGAAGCGTCGATGTCGTGCTCACCGTCCTTGGTTCGCCAGGCTCCGATTGCATCAAAGTTCTCTAGCCCGAATCCGAGCGGGTCCATGCGGGCGTGGCAGGAAGCGCAGGTCGTGTTGGTGCGGTGGGCTTCCATCTTCTTCCTTAGAGATGCCGTCGGACCAACCGAGGATTCTTCGAGCGGCGGTACGCCGGGCGGAGGCGGCGGAGGCGGCGCGTTCAAGATATTCTCGAGAACCCACTTGCCACGCAATACAGGAGAGGTTCGATTGGCGTAGGAGGTCACCGTCAGGATGCTGGCCTGGGTCAGAACGCCGCCGCGGGGCGTACCCGCCAGGTCCACCTTACGGAACTCGTTTCCTTTGACTCCGGGGATGCCGTAGAAATTGGCCAACTTCTCATTGAGGAATGTGTAGTCGGCAGCGATGAAGTCTGTAATCGGACGGTCTTGTTGGACGATGTAGGCGAAGAACTGTTCGGTCTCTTCTGCCATCGACTTGCGCAGATACTCTTGGAATGCTGGGAATACGTCCCGGTCGGGCTTGATGGACTCCAGGGCCCGGAACTGAAGCCATTGCCCGCCAAAGTTCTTCACAAGAGCCTGCGCTTTAGGACTCTGCAGCATTCTGTGCACCTGCGCATCGAGAACAGCTTCGTCCCGCAGACGGCCCTCGCCGGCGAGCCGCATGAGTTCGTCGTCAGGCATGCTGCTCCACAAGTAATAGGAAAGCCGCGAGGCGAGTTCGTAGTCGGCGACGGCTTGGAAGGGCTTGCCGGGCAATTCCGTTCCATGCTCAATGCGGAACAGGAAGTTGGGCGAGATTAAGAGGCGCTGCATGGCCAGGGCGAGGCCTTCTTCGAAGGGGTCGCCTGTCCGCTGGACCATCTCCACCAAGCCGATGAGTTCTTGCACTTCGGCTTCGGCGACTGGCCGGCGGTAGGCGTGTGTCGCCAGATTGGAGACGATCTATCGGGTGCAAGCTAGGTTATGTACGCCGTCGGAATGCCCACAGGTATAGATGAGCTTCTTGCTTTCTTCAGACGGGCCTAGCTTCTGGTTGTAAGGGCCAGTCACGTCGAGGTTGCTCATGAAGAAGCCAGCCGAAGCACGCCGGCGCGCGTCGGCATTGCCGGCGTCTGCCTGTCGCGCCCGGCGAGCGAGGAAACGCTCTTTGCGGGCCTAGAGTTCGGTGATCTCTTCGGGCGTCGCACCAGGCGGGGGCCGGAACAGCTCATCGGGATCGGCAGGCGGCGGGGGCGGAAGCTTGGATGGTTCCGGTCCGCTGTATTCGTGCGGAAGGCCGTGATAGAGCTTCAGGAACGAGACGGCCAACCAATGATCGCCCGCCGTCACATGATGACGGATCATCGCTATCTGGCCGGAGAGTTCGCCCGTTGAAGGTATTTCGACGTCGACGGCCTCCACCATCTCGCCGTCGATCCAGAAAGCCATTGGGATCGGCTCGGAGCCCGGCGGGCGGAAGCCTCGAATCAACCCGGTGAAGTCGTAATCGCCATCCGCGAGAAAGCGATGGGACACGTGGAGCGCGCTCGGCAGACTCAGGCCGGTCTCGTCGTAAGTGAACGGCGCATCTTGGCTCTCATCGAAGTTCATGAAGGCTGGGTCGAAACGCGTGAGGGCGGGCTGCAACTCTTTTACGCCAAAGATGGCGGTCCGCGATACTGCCTCCGCTGCGGATAGATACTTCTCCATCAGTACGGGAGACAGCGATAAAGCGTCGCCGATGTTGTCGAAGCCGTAGCCGGAATCGTCTTGCGGAAAGTCGTCGGCAGGGCGGAATCGGACGCCGAGTAGGTCGCGAACCGTGTTGTCGTACTCGGCCCTATTCAGCCTGCTCGCGGTCACACGGCCCGGGTTCGGGGCGACGAGATCGTCGAGGCGCGCCAGCTCCGCCGTGACCCATTCGACGACAGCTGTCCGCTGTTCTGCCGGCGGTTGCGGAAATCCCGCAGGCGGCATTTCGCCCGACGCCATTTTCTCGGCCATGGCTGCCCATTGCGCGCGGTGCTCTTGCAGCGACTGCGGCGAGTCCAGCCGCGCGATGTTCAACTTGCCGACGGCGTCGTCGGAGCCGTGACAGGCGTAGCAGTTCTGCGCAAGGAACGGCAAAACCGCCTGAGTGAAGCGGTCGCTGGACTGTCCCCAAAGCAGGGATCCGCCAAGCAGCGTGAGCGATAACAAACGAACGTAGAAACTCATCAGCCTAGTAATGGGAATGACGGCCCCTGTAAGGGCGCGGTTACCCGAGACGGAGTGTACCTCGTTGTGTTCCTGGACGGCGCTTACCACGACAAAACGGAGGCAAGTTATTGAAAACACTGGAAGTATGTAGACGGAGATTTCGTGTATCCTGCCGTGTTCGGGCGACTGAGTCCGCCGCAGATACTGTGAGGGCGCCTCCGCCGTTCGTCAGAGGACGGGAGCGTCCGGTTGGGCTTCCCTGCTAGTCCAGCGCCGCCATATCGGCTGGCAGCCCGACCCGCGCCTGCTCTACAAGGTTGATGACGCTCGCGTCCATTAACTCCATCAGAAGACCTGGGTATACGCCTACAACGAAAATGATGATGGCAAGCGGAACGAGCGTCGCCATCTCGCGGGTACTGAGGTCAGGAAGCGCGGCTGCCGCCCGGGTCAAGGCTTTCCCGAGAACCACACGTTGAAGCATCCACAGCATGTAGGCCGCAGCCAGAACGATTCCAAGCATCGCGAGCAAGACTCTCGCAAAACTCGTATAGGAAGCGCCGACCAACACGAGGAACTCGCCGATGAAATTGGCCGTCCCAGGCAAACCGAAGGACGCGACCGAAAAGAACGAAAGCGCCACGGCAAACCGCGGCATCTGCTTGTGCAGGCCGCCATAATCGTCGACTGAACGGCTGTGAGTCCGATCGTATAGCTGCCCTACGGCCAAGAACAGCGCTGCGGTCGTGATGCCGTGATTAAACATTTGCAGAATGGCGCCCTGAACCCCCTGCTCATTGAACGCGAAGATTCCCAGTGTCACGAAGCCCATATGAGAAATCGACGAGTAGGCCACTAGTCTCTTGAGATCAGTCTGGGCCAGTGCGAGACACGCTCCGTACAAGATCGCCCCGACGGACAGCCATACCATCAAGGGAGCAAAGACCACGGAAGCGTCCGGCAGAATCGGAAGACAGATCCGCAAGAACCCGTAACCGCCCAGCTTCAACAGCACTCCGGCGAGGATAACGCTGCCGGCGGTCGGGGCTTCTGAGTGCGCGTCTGGAAGCCAGGAGTGGAACGGGATCATCGGGAGCTTGATGCCGAATCCGAGTAGGAGCGCCAGAAAGATCCAAAACTGCACATCGTCGCTGAACGTTTGCCCGCTCAGCGCCAGGATGTCGAATGTCCGACCGCCCTCCAGGTAAAGTCCGAGAATGCCGACAAGTAGCAGAAGGCTGCCGGTCAGACTATAAAGCACGAACTTGATGCCGGCGGCGATGCGGCCAGGCCCGCCCCAGATCACGATCATGAAATACATGGGAATCATCGTGACTTCCCACAACATGAAGAACAGAAACAGGTCCAGGGCGGTAAAGACGACGATCATGGCCCCTTCGACCAAGAGGATCAGCGCCATGTAAGCCTTGACCTTGCTGTCGATCGACTTCCATGAAGCCAAAACGCAGATGGGCGATAGCAGCGCCGTCAACAGGACTAGCAGCATACTGATGCCGTCAAGTCCGACGGCGTACTGAATGTTGAAGGTGGGCATCCACTCCGCACGCTCAACGAACTGCATACCTGACTGGCCGGGGTCAAAACTCAGCAGCGCCGTAATTGCTACTCCAAGCGCGGCGAACGTGGCCAATAACGCAATGCGTCGAGCCCACTCGTCGCTCTTCGCAAGAACCAACAAGGCAATGCCCAAGAACGGGACTGCGATCAGGCAGCTAATCAAATGATCGGCGAGAATCGTACTCATTCCAGGCACCTCAACTTCAAAGCCGTGAGGCAGCGCTCAGCACAGCCGCACCATGATGCCACAGGATCGCTGATATCGTTTAGCTTCACAGGATTAACCAATACGACAGAGCTATTGCCAACATCAGCCAAAAAACAACGACCAACAAGTGATGCTGCAATGTGCGGGGTTCGATTCTCTGCAGCATCTCGCCGGTCTCATCGCTGGCGCGTCCGAGCCCCTCGACCATGGCATCGCCACGAAGATCTACCACTCGCCAAAGCCAGCGCGACAAGGCTACGGACGAGTCCGCTCCACCGCCGAGCCCACGGTCCAGGCCTCTGACTTCCAGCACGGTCCAAAGCCAGTTCGACAGCACCATCACGACTCTGGCAGTCGTCTGAATTAAGTTGTCCAAGCCGAGAGTCTCAATTGTTCCTTGTAACCAATCACAGAACCGAATGAAGGGCCCGACGACGAAAGCGTCGAAGATTTCGTCGACGTAAAGTCGGTTCAACAGAGCCACGTAAGCCATCTTGGTCCAAGCGCCCGCAAACGTCGGGCTGGGCTGGAACTGACGCGCGAAACCCCATCCGGCGACCGCTGCCAATAGCGCCGCCACGAGCCACGGCGAGAAGGCCGGACCGGCCGCGAGCGGCGGTTGGGCGCCTAGGGCTGGCCCTAAGAAGGCGGCAAACCACGTCCACACGAAAACGAGGAGACATCCCACGGCGGCCACTAGAACGCCGACTCCCGCAAGATAGGCGGGCGCGAACAGATTCGGCAGAACGCCGGAGTTGCCGACCTGATGCCCAAACAGCGAACTCACAGCACGGAAGATGTACATCCCCGTCAAAAAGACTGTGGCGAGAGCTAGAAAAAAGAACGCGACTTGAGCCGCGGGAGTCTGATGTGCGGTCCACATCTGCTCATACGGTCCCGAGAAGATCACCACCGCCGGAATCAGAGCGAGCAACAGGGCCCCGGCCGCCAGTGAACCCGAAACTCGTCCGCTACTCTTGGCGTGCCCGTGTGCGCTTGCCGACTCAAGCGCATTGCCTGTCGAAAGGAACAAGAAACCTTTGAGAAATCCGTGCGCCAGCAAATGGAAGATCGCCGCGACAAAAGCGCCGACTCCGCACGCGAAAATCATGAATCCGATGTGGCTGATGGTGGAATAGGCCAGCGACTTCTTGATGTCCGACTGGGTTAGCGCGACCAGGCCGCCGTACACAGCGGTTGTCATTCCTACGATCGCGATGACCGCCATTGCTGAAGGCGCGGACAACACGAGAGGGCTCATGCGAGCCAATAGGAATGGCCCTGCGTTGACCATTGTCGCGGCGTGAATCAGAGCTGATATCGGCGTTGGCGCTTCCATGGCGAAAGGCAGCCAAATGTGAAGCGGGAACTGAGCGGACTTGCCCAGTGCGCCCGACAGCAGACAGAACGTGATCAGCGTATTACGCTCAATCAACCATTCGAATCCAAGCCAACCGAGCAGATTGATGTCGGACCCGGCCATGCTCGGAACAGCCGCCAGGATCTCTTGAATGTTCAGCGTGCCGTAAGTAGCAAGAGTGAAGATGACTCCAAAGCCAAGACCGACATCGGCGACAGCGTTAACTAAGAATGCCTTGGTCGCGGCTTTGGCAGCCGACTCGCGGTGAGCCCAATGCGAGATCAGCAAGTAGGAACAGATCCCCATGACCTCCCAGCACATGTAGGTCACGAGCAAGTTGTTGCTCATCACCAATAGAACCATCGCGAACGTAAACAGCCCGATTACCGCGAAGAAACGCCTGTATCGCGGGTCGCCGATCATGTAGCTCGATGAGTAGACGTGAACGACGAAACTGCCGACCGTCACCAGCAACAGCAACAGAACGGTGAGCTGGTCGATGTAGAGATCCACGGCAACGGAGACGGCGCCAACATCGATCAGCGTGTAAAGCGGGATCGATATCGGCCCCGCGACCGCCACGTAGTAGAAGGCAACAAAGGAAAGCGCCGCAGACAGGCCTACCGCGGGAATGCCAATCCTGTGGCTGACCTCACCAAGGCGATTGCCGCCAAAGGCAATGACAAAGAAACCCAGCAGCGGCAGCAGCGGGATGAGCGCGAAGACCGTCATACTATCGCTCCCCCCTCATAGCAATATTCCCGCGGTAGCTCATAGACCCAACCCGCTAGTCGCTGCTAACAAAATGGTGACGATACGGTCGCTGAACAAACCAAGGCCGATGATCGCCGCCGTGGGCACAGCGATGCCCACGCGAAACGATAGGGACATCACGGGCTCGGCGACCGAGCTGCTCGTGCCGGTATCGCGGGCCCCTCGGTAGAGCTTCTCCAAGACGCGAACGAAGTACGCGAGGGTGAGCAACGTGGTCACGACGACAGCGGCTAAGGCAATATAGTTCTGGCTCTCAACCGCGGCTAGGACGATGTACCACTTTCCAAAGAAACCGCCGGTCGGAGGCAGGCCGATCATGCCGATGGTGACTACAAGGAATGACCCGAGAATCCAAGGGTTCCGGACTTGGGCGTTCTTTAGATCCTCGATCGTCCGAACGCCATACTGATGGGCCAGTACGCCGGCCCAGATGAACAAGACGCACTGCATCACGGCGTCATTGATCAAATAGAAGAGCCCTCCAGCTAACCCGGTGTGGCTCGCTTGCCCTACGCCGACCAGAATCAGCCCAATGTGAGCGATGCCGCCGTAGGCGAACATTCGCCTCAATCCCGTCTGGCTCAGCGCGAGAACGGCGCCGCCCACCGCAGCCAGCGCGCCCAGCGACCACACCAGCGAGAATACGACGGCTGGCTGGGACCCGCCTCCTGCACCGACTACCCAAAACAAGACGCGGACCCAAGCCAATAGGGCAACCTTGGTTAACAAAGCCGCGATGATCGGCGAAACGGAATCTGGGGCGTCAGAGTAGGCGTCAGGCAGCCAGGCGTGCAGCGGCATCAGGGCAGTTTTGATGCCCAATCCCAAGAACATGAAGAGCAGCCCCACGATGACCGCTTTCGACTCCAAGAGCTGTGGGATTCGCTGGCCAAGATCCACTATGTTCAGCGTTCCGGTAGCCGCGTAGAAGTAGGCGACTCCGAGCAGATAGAAGGAGGCTCCGAGGGCGCCCATGATGAGGTATCGAAACGCTGATACCAGGGCCCTGCCTCCGGGCACGGCCACCAGTGCGTAAGCCGACAGCGCGACGATTTCCAAAAAGACGAAGAGGTTAAATAGATCGCCAGCGTAGATTACTCCAGCGAGTCCGGAAATCAAGAGAAGAAGGATCGCGTAGAACGGAATCATTCTTCCTTCGATCGCCGTTGTCGGCAAAGAGGCCGCGTAGAAGACGCACACCAGTGCCAGCAGGCTAGCCGCAACCGCCATGATCGCGGCCACTTCGTCAGCCACCCATTCGATGCCTATTGGGGCGGCCCACCCACCGAAGTCGTAGCGAACCACTCCCTGGTCCAAAATGGTCCACAGGCTTGCTATTGCCGCCGCGGACATGGCGCACAGAGCCGCCAACGCGATCGACCCAGCACGCCGCTCATCACGCATCGCCACTAGAGGAAGACTAATGGCGGCGAAAAACGGTATGAGGAATACTAGTGCTGGCAGATGTTGAGTCATTCTAGTCGCTTCAAGATCTCGTTCTCATCGAGAGAACCGAATCGGCGATAGATGGCCGCCACTAGGGCCAAGGAGACGCCCAGCGTCGCCACCTGCACAACGATGGCGGTCAGCGTCAGGGCGTGAGGCAGAGGATTCATATACACCTCAGGGGCCGTGCCTGCAGCAAGATCCACGATCGGCACGGTTGCTCCCGACTTCACGCTGGTCGTGACTAAGAAGAAGATAACGCTGGTCTGTACCAGGTAGAGGCCGATCAACTTCTTGACGAGGTTGTGATGCACGACCGTGATGTAGAGGCCCCACAAGAACAAAGTCACGAAGGCGACGAAGTTCGGTCGACGTAGCAACGCCTCAATGACGTCAAGCATCAGAGCCATCCTCGCCTTGGTCAGATAGGCTGTAGACGATGGACACCGCCGCTACCGCGATGTCGAGGGCGACTCCGATCTGAGCCACGATAATGCCGACATGGCGGCGCGTGGAATCATCGATGCCGGGGATCGAGAAGCTCGAGTAGTTCAGGAATTCGCCGCCTCCGATCAGGCACAAGCCACCGATGCCGGCGAAGATGATCAAGCCGAACCCGTCAATCTTTAGCACCCTTCTGGCGGTTTCCGACGACGTTCCGTCGGGGCCAAAGATCAACAGGCCGGCGATGAGACTTGCACCCAGCAAGACGCCTCCTACAAAACCTCCGCCAGGTCCGTACTGCCCAAAGAACAGAACATAGAGCCCAAATAGCTGAATCAGAGGAATCAAGAACCGCCCGGAACTCTGCACGATTACGCTGTCATGTGGCGTATTGATCACGAGTGTTTCCTCCCCAGCAAGAGCCAGCAGGCCATGCCGGACGTGAAGATCACTCCCGTTTCGAGCATCGTGTCGAGGGCTCGATAGTCCATCAGAACAGCCGTGACGACGTTAGGAGTCTGCGTTTCACGGAGGCTATTCTCCAAGTAGTACGGCGATATGTGGGAACTTGCCGGCGACTGGGGATCGCCGAACGCGGGAAGGTCCGACGCCGCATAAAGCAGCAACAGTCCCAGCAAAGGCAGGGCAATGACCGCACTGATTGGCGGCGGGGAACGCTGAATCAATATATGCTCGGGAGCCATCCGGAAAAGCGTTAACAGGAAGAAGACAGTCGCCAGCCCGGCTCCGACCACCGCTTCAACGAAGGCGACGTCGACTGCCCCCAACCACGCCCAAACAAGCGCCAGAAAGAAACTGTAAGAACCCAGAATGAGGACCGAACTGATTAGGTCCTTTACGACGATGGCTCCGCCAGCTGTCAGAATAAGTAGGATCAACAGCGGCAGCTCGAACGAATAGCTCATGGCTTCTCCCTGGTCCATGGCCTCAGGCCCGACCGCCGCGCCGCTCGAATTGTTGCGTGGGCGATTACGGGGTTCAGGATGTAGAGCAGCGAGAGGACTACAAGAATTCTCAGCGCATTCGGGCTGAATCCTTGCTGCGCTGCCAAACCGGCCAATAGAAACACCGCACCCAGAGAATCCGTCAACGCGACGGCATGAGCCCGCGTATAGACGTCGGGCAGGCGGACCATGCCGACTGCAGCAACGACCATAAAGAGCAGGCCAACGGTCATCAGCCCTGCGCCAACGTATTCCATTTACAAAGCTCCTCTCTGTTCCAAATACTT
Source organism: Acidobacteriota bacterium (assembly GCA_027592785.1). Taxonomy (GTDB): domain Bacteria; phylum Acidobacteriota; class Terriglobia; order Bryobacterales; family UBA6623; genus CAMPKL01. Next base: position 10,991 of record JAQCLD010000042.1, on the reverse strand, counting down.
GGCCAGCGCCAACGCGCCTACCAGATTGAGCAAAGCGTAGCCAGTAGATATATCGACGAACATTGCGACCCGTTCGTAGACCGTACCAATGACCACCAGGAGGATGATCGCCTTAGTGGAGATCCCGTTCAGTCCCAAGATTCGGTCGTATACAGTCGGTCCGCGTACGACACGGTACAGGTAGACAACGATCAGCACTGCCAACACATCCAGGACCACTAGGCTGAATCCGGTCATTGGCGGGAAGCCCTCCGTACAAATAGACCGGAAATCTTGTTCTCAAGCCGCAAGTTCACGACATCCATCGTCGACTCATCGTCCATCGCGTGCACGACGAGCTCGTCCGAACTCGCTTCGAGGGTGATGGTGCCCGGAGTCAGCGTAATAGAATTGCCGAGAATCACAAGCGCCGTTTCGCTCGACAATCGAGGGCGATGGTGAATCATCTTAGGGTCGATGGGTAGCTTGGGATGGAGGATCAGATACGACAAATGGGCGCCGCTGGCGAGAATCCGGCCAAACAGCCAGGGAAGGTACGCGAATGCCTGGACCCAGCGCACCTGGTATTCGGAGCGCGACAGGTAGCTTGAATTCCAGAACGCCACACTGAGCGCCGCGGCGAACCCGATCGCCATGTGACCCAAGGTGTAACTCTCGGATAGAAGCAGCCACAGGACGAACAGTGCGAGCGTCCGTAGCGGCAACGTGTTGGAGTGGGCGGCGTTCATAGCTGGAAATCGCAATCGAAGCCTAAGCGGCCCGCGGCTGCGACATCACCTCCCAACTGGAATCGGCGTGGTAGCGATGGAAAAGCCCCGTCTCCGGATCGAACGCCAATAGGTTCATCCACCCGTTGTGAAACACTTGCTGGAGAATGGCGTGCTTGGCGATGGTGGAGGCGATTCGCTCCATCGGCGCCTCGATGATCGCTAGCAGACGCATAGGTTCGTGATAGTGCTTCGCGCCGTTGTTGACGCCCTGCAAGGGAAGCCCGCCCTGGAGATCGCTCTGGCTCCCGAGCATGACGCCCGCTGATACCACATTGTGGATCACCTTGCTGCCGCTGCCGTAGAACCAAGGATCAACGGCGGAGAAGTAGTACTCCATATTGATCCATTCGCCGACAATCAGCGGGGCCGTCATGATCTTCTCAAGCAGAGCTCCTTCCGGATCCGAAGCGTGATCGTACGAATGCAAGAAAACCCGTGACTGAAGGTCGAGGCCTGCAGTAATCTGCCGCCGGCCGATGATGAAGGCCGCATTCCCCGACAGGCCCCATTCGGGTCTAACGTTGGCCCAATCGCTGCCCCTGGATTGAGCGTGCTCAAAGGCCGCTTTGGGCGACATGCCTTTGGGAGAGCCGGGTAAGTGGGCACAACGTTCCGCTGTTTGGATAGCCCCTGCTTCCGCTAGGTCGCGCGTCAGCTGCCGGAAATCGTCCGTATGAGTTGCGGGCACGTCGGAGACGTCATAGAACGCCACGCTGTCCGCTGTCGTATCGTGCTTGGCGGCCAAGAACCAAGTGTCGTCGGGGATCACGAGCCCGGCTTCCGCTAACTTGCGACGAACCTCGGGGCGATTTGCCATCGCCGCGAATACGCGGGCATTCGGATCGCCGTGGGCGCCACCGCAAGCGCCGCAGTTGTAGGCGGCCGCGTAAGGGTTGTTCTCCGAGATCGCGCCATGCCCACAAGCAACGACGAACTTGCCCAGCCGCTTGGTTAGGCCGATGACTCGCAGGCCGCCGCCGACGAACGCGGCCTGCTCCTCAAGCGTGAACCCGTGCAGCAATCCGTTGTCCGACGCCGACTGGTCCGTCCTCGCAAACGGTATGTGGGTATTCAGCGCAGGCTTGAATCCACGTCGCAGCCAGGCTCGGCTGTTCACGAACGTCTTGCGAAACACGGACTTTCCGGTGAGCCCGATGCTGAACAATAGCCCCAGTGCGTCGACCAACATGAAGCTAGTCAACAGGTTTTGCTTTAGGTCGTGAAACAAATCGTCGCCTAACCGCCGCCAACGGGTCCCAGACGCATAGGCCTGCATGGGGCCGGGCTCGCCAGGCCGGAAGGTCTCAGCGACTGCATGACCAGGTTTGAGCAGGACAGGACAGAGCGCGAGGCGCTCGGCGCTGTCGAATGCTTGGTGGCTCATCGGAACGCCGAAGAACCCAGCGTACCCGAAAGTCTCGTAGGACCCGCTTGCTTCAATGTGCCGACGAAAAGGCTCCGAACGTGCGTCGATGCACAAGATCAGTTGTGCGCGAGGACGTTCCGCTTTCGCCACCATGCTTTCGTGCGCCGAAAGTTTTCCGACGAGACCGTCGCGGTAAGCGTCTTCGTAGGCCTCAAGCCAAACCCGCCCATGGTCCTCGGCGGGGAACGCATCCAGCCAACCGAGGAGCGTACGCACGTCGGCTTCAGACAGTCGTGCTACATCCTCGGCCGCAAGCTCCAAGTGTTGGCTGAGCCGGAAAAGACGCCACGCGCTTCGGCACAACATCACCGTGCGGGGGGCTTCCTCGTGGGTCTCCGTCTCAGCGAGCTTCGGCTTGATCGCAGACAGCGTCCCGGGGATGCCCCACGCCCTTTTGCAAAATGCGTTGACCAATACAACTTCGTAGAACAGCCGAACCGCTAGGTACTCAACCAAGTCGATTGGATACTCCTGCTGGCTCGGATACTCGGGGTTCTCACCGCGCCATCTCACGAACCCTGTCCAACCGGGCAATTGCGCAAATTGCCGCGACTGATAGTCTTTCCAGTTCGCCTCCGGCACCTCGAGCGTGTTCAAGCACCAAGCCACCGCATCTTCGGGCGCGTCAGGCAGCGCTCTCACCTTCGCACCAAAGTCTCGGACTCCTAGCAGTCGGCCCGAAGCATCGTGCGCTGCGAGTTCCCGCCAGGATCGGTAGAACCCTTGCGATCGGTCGGGCATGCCCCAACCAGCTAGCCCTTCATCAAGAAAGGCCGCGCTCCATTTGATCATCTCGCCGTTCACTTGCTCGACAATTGAGGCGCCTCCCCGAGCGTCGAGCCAGTCGCCAAGTGTCCGCAAACCTAAGGATTCCTCGCCCAAGGTCGAGTCCTGGTGCACAGCAACTAGCCTGTCTTCATCGAGCACAGACAGGATGGCATTCCACAGATCGCCGCCCGGTACGTCGGTCGTCAGCGAGTTCATCAGGCCTTCAGCCTTTAGCGTCCACTCCAACAGCTTTGGCTCTAGCGCTTCGATTCCTGAGAGCAAGTGAATCCGCAACACTTCCGCCGCCGTGATCCTTCGAGAACCGACCGTGACCACTGCGTCGGAGTCCACGCTCGGCCCCATTCGAGTCAGCGCGCGCGCAACGTTTTCGTCCTTGATGCGGCCTTCTTGGTAGAAGCCGCGGTACTCGTGGTTAGGGAGATAGCCGACGCCTCCGAGCGTGTGATGCGCCGCTCGGACAGCCTCGTCAAAAGGCAAGTATTCGTACCCTCGAACTGGGCTGCGATACGCGAACGTCCGTAGGGGCCACAACTGTGCGACTGGTTGGCAGGCTTCCTCGACCTGCTGCCGGACGCCGTCTCGCTCTTCAGCGGATAACGTACGCATCGTCGAATTCGGCGCCATTGAGGCCCCTACAGGCGGCATACTATGGGGCTCCCTTTATCCTAGCCGCCGTTGGATAGTCCGACAACTTGGTGTGCTGGTCCAGTCCTTCGACGACCAACGTAGAGCCGTGTTCCTGGAACTCCTCCTCCATTTCTTCGAGTTTGTGCATCACCGTGTGGTCGACGAGAGCCACGCTCGACAGATCGAGGACAACTCGTTTGCAGTCCCGGACGTTTTCGAGTTTCTTCTTTAAGCCGATCCAGGTACTGAAGACCGCCGAGTCCTGAACCGTGACTCGAGCGCTCTCCGTCCCTTCACGCTCCACCTGCGCATTCAGTCGGACAAGCGACCCGAAGGGCGCTCGGTTCACAAGGTGAATCACGACCTTGACGAATATTCCAATCCCGATACCCACAAGAAGGTCGGTTGCTAGGACGCCAATGATCGTTGCCACAAACACGATCAGCTGTTCGCGCCCCACGTGATACATGTGGATGAACTCTTTGGGTGACGCCAGCCGGAATCCCGTGAAAACCAACATCGCTCCGAGCGCCGCGAGAGGAATCTGATTGATCAGAGCGGGGGCCAACGCGACAAACGCAAGTAGACAGAGGCCATGGAACATGTTTGCGAAGCGTGTCTTCGCGCCATTGTCGATGTTCGCCTTGCTGCGGACGATTTCGGAGATCATCGGCAGGCCGCCCACCATGGCCGCAGCAGTGTTGGCGATTCCAACCGCGAGCAAATCACGATCTTGGTCCGTCCGTCGCTTCCAAGGATCAATTTGGTCGATCGCTTTCGAACTAAGCAGAGATTCTAGGCTGCCTATCAAGGCGAACAGCACGATGTACTTCAAGCCGATCATCGTCGCCACACCGGAGAAGTCAGGGAATGCGACTGCGCTAAACATGTTCAGTGGAACATCGACCAGAAACTGCGGACCCAGAGCGAACTCACTGCCGCCGTATGAATACGTTCGCGACTGGCTCATCTCGAAGTACATCCCGAGCGGAACCGTGAGCAGCAGTACGATCATCGGGGCCGGTATCTTCTGGATGAATCCTATCTTGAGGAACGGGTGCCCAAACATCACCGCCAAACTGATAATCCCAATCACCGCCACGTACGGATTCATGGTCATTACGAACTCGGGAATCTTCGCCAGCAGTTCCAGCGGCGACCCTTGCGAACTCAAGCCCAACGTGACTGGAAACTGTTTGGCGATGATGATGATGCCGATGGATGCGAGCAGGCCGTGCACTGCCGCCGATGGAAAGAACTCGCCCAGAATGCCGGCTCGGAAGAGTCCGAAGAGGATCTGAATAACCCCAGCGGCGACGCCGACGCCCAGCGCAAGCCGATAGGCCTGCATATCCGCTGCGGGGTCCGTGCCGGCAGTGAAACCGAAGTCCGTGACGCATCCGATCGCGATGACGATCAGTCCGGCCGCGGGGCCCTTGATGGTCAGCTCCGAGTTGCTAATAAATGTCGACAGGACTCCACCAATGATGGCGGTGAAGATGCCCGCCATGGCCGGATAACCACAAGCGAGAGATATGCCGAGGCACAGGGGCAGGGCGATGAGGAACACCAGAAAGCCCGAGAGCAGGTCAGCGGTCCAATAGCTGCGAAGTCCCTCGATAGTGCCCTTAGGAACAGGTGTCGTCGTGACGCTCATGAGGTTAGAGAACCGCAGCAAGTCGAATCAGGATTCCGGGTAATGTCCCAAGAGTCCAGACCGGACACCACCAACTGGGCGGCAAAGAATGGGATTGAGGATAGGTCTATCTGGTCGAACACAATAGCCTCCGAGAGTTTGCAGCCAAGTCAGACGCAGAGCGGCACGTTGAAGCCGTTAGCGCAGTTTCGTCATGAAGGAATAGCCCTTCTGGCGTTCGCAGCTGGCGGACGAGCAACCAGGTTGCCCCCGCGATGGCGAGTATAGCGGTACTTGACGCCTAGGTGGTCGGAGGTCCGCGCGGCGCAGCACGGGAGATCAGGTGTTTTCGGACAGGTAGAAGAAACGTCGCGGCAATCCCGACAAACGCCGAGAACTCGCTCCCCGGTACGCGGGGACTGACGCCACATGACGCATGCACTGGCGGAGCGGCATTGTGATCGATGGCGGCGCGCAAAAGGACGCCAGAGCAGGCTGCATCAACCCTGCCACCCTCAATCGCGTCGCCTGAAATACCTAGTCTCGACGTCTGAACGCCTCGGCCTAGCTGACTCCGAACGTGGGCAGCCCGGGCCCGATGTGAGATGGTCGCGGCCGATAGCGGGGCAACGAGCGCCAGCGCGGTGATCGCGAGTGCCGTGCCCAACCAGAGGAAATGGCGCGGATATAGGTTAGGTTGCCTCACGTACGCGGACCCTTCGCAGACCGTAAGAGTATCACAAAGGTCAGGGAGATCTGCATACGCCGCGTCGTCTGTTTTGTTACTGCAAAACGTGCTGACGCACGGTTATCGAAGCCTTGTTGTTATCGGACGATTTTGGCCAATGTTGGGGGGCTCGGACCGTAGCCGCTGGCGCCTGATCGGAGCAGCGGACCATCGAGGTCGAGTAAGGGGACGCGAGGCTCCAGCTTTCTCGTCAGGATACGATCGCCTTAAGTCCCACGGCAAGAATCGCCGCGATGCTAACCCAAAGGAAGGCGTCGTAGATGCGGGACGGTTTCAGCTCGGGAACCAAGCGTTTGTAGCGGAAATGATAGGCCGCGAAGGCGACCAACAGCAGCAGGATCGCGATTACGAACCCACCGACGGTAACCATGAATACCGGTGATCGAAAGTACAGGAATAAGAACACCCAGATCGTCGGCAGCAACCAGGCCAGCACCCGGAACCAGCGTTTGCGGGCAGCTTCGTCGGAATAATCCATCAGGCCGTACTGAGCGAAGCCATCGGTGAACATTCGGGTGCTGGATGCGCAGGCCACGAAGACGGAGGAAAACAACGCCGCAACCGCTCCGGCGATGAATAGCCCCATGGCCGCCGGGCCCAGTGTTTCTGTGTAGATTCTTGATAGCACTGCGATTACTTCCGGCCCTTCGGGCACCTCGCCGCGCACATGCAGTACCGCCGCCCCGAGCACGTAGAAGGCCGCTGTCGCCGTGGTGTAGATAAACAACGAGACGATCGCATCCACATACATCACACGAATCCAACCGCGGGCACGAGCCGTCCATTCCGGCGAGCCATCGCGAACGCCGGTTAACTTGGCATAGCCTTTCTCCAGGCACCAATAGGGATAGGAGATTGTCTCGTCGGCGCTGACGCCCGTCAGGCCGAAGGCGGCAATTGCCACGCCTACTGCTGCGGCCGGCAGTTCAAACGACAGACCTTCTGCCAACATGCCCAACGTGACGCGGTAGGGCGTCCACTGTAGTAAGAGCGCACAGAGCAATGTTAGGAACGTGAAACAGACGGTCAGGCCCACCGCCGTCCGTTCGATGAAACGGTAACCTCCCCAACTCACCAGGGCGGAGGCAGTAAGTCCGCAGGCCCATGCCCAAGCGGTGACGGACACACTAGGAACAACGAGATTCATAGCCAGGGCGACGCCGCCAATCATTCCGCCGTACTGGATCAGCTGAATGAATTTTACGGTGAACCAGACCGGCATGGACCACGAAACGCCCCGCCAGCGAGGGCCGGGTAGGCGGTTGAACGCTTCGAGGGTAGTTTCGCCGGAACTGATGGCGTGTTTGCCGAACTCAAGTTGAACGACGACCTTCACGGCGCAACTAACCAGAATGACCCACAGTGCGACGAATCCAACGGAGGCTCCGAGGGCCGTCGTCATGATGAGTTCACCGGAGCCGACGATGTTGGCGGTGAGGATCAGCGAGGGGCCGATCCTCTTGAGGGCCCCCCACAAAGTGGTTGGCGGAGGCTGGATCGACATTGCCGTCACGCGCGTAGGGCCTCAAGCGCGTCCCAGTCGAACTGGACGCCATGACCTGGCCGATCAGGGGCGATGACGATTCCGTCTTCAATCTGCATGGGATGTTGTAGATACTTCGCAACAGAGAACCCATGTTCTTCGAGATAGGAAGCGTTCGGAACTGCCGCGAGAAGATGCACTTGCAAATCGTGGACGCCGTGCGTCGTGACTGGCAGGTTGTGTGCCTCGGCCAGGTGTGCCACCTTCATCCAACCCGTGATGCCTCCGATGTTTGCGAGGTCGGGCTCAGGAAAGGCAATCCCGCCCGAGGCGATCGCCTTCTGGAACTCGTAGATCGTGTGGAGATTCTCGCCGGCTGCGATCGGGACGCCGCCGTCACGGGCGATCCGCACATGACCTTCGACGTCATCCGGCGTCGTTGGCTCTTCCAACCAGTAGATGTCCAGCTCGCGCAAAGCACGCGCCGCGCGGGTCGCGTGCGCCGGACTCCAACACATGTTGGCATCCACCATAAGCGGGAACTCGGGGCCGAGCAGTTCCCGCAGCGCCGTCACCCGCTCGACATCCTCGGAAAGCCGCTCCCGTCCGACCTTCATTTGGATTGCGCGAATGCCTCGTTCCAGATTGGCGTGGGTTTGCTCACAGAGTTCTTCGATGGGCGTGAGGAGGTCGATACCGCCGGCGTAAATCTTTACCCGAGGGTCGCACCCTCCCAGAAATCGCCAGAGCGGCTCGTCCGCAAGCTTGGCCTTCTGTCAAGCCGCCAACGCCGCCAACGCTAACATCGTCGTCACAGACATGTCCAAGCGCACTCTGCGGGCTCTGCTGAAGACACAGTACGAACGCTGGTGGAACATCAACATCCAACGCTTCCACAGTAAGAAGCAGTTCCTCGGATACGCCGGAAGGTATGTACGACGCCCGCCGATCGCTCAGCACCGATTTCAAAGGATCGATTCTCGGGAGATCCGATTCTTGACGAAAGACACACGCACCAAGAAGACAGTCGAAACCACCTACTCACCCGCTGAGTTCTTGACTGCACTGGCCGATCACATTCCTGACCACTACCGCCACAACATTCGGTACTTCGGCCTGCTCGCTCCACGGATAAAGGGCCGCACACACGACGGGATATTCGCTCTCCTCGGACAGGAAAGGCTGGCGAAGCCAAGGCCGCTGGGTTGGGCCGCCTCGATTAAGAAGAGCTTTGGCGTAGACCCACTCCTAGATAGCAAAGGCCAGCAAATGCAGTGGGTCCGTAGCTTGCCCCCGAACCCGAACCGCTGAGCCCTCTCGGCTCTTGCTCCTCAATTACTGGTCGGGAATACCAAGTCCCGAGAATCGACATGCACGCCCTGACGAACGCCCAACTGCATCAGAAACGAGTTATTGATTTTGCTAGAAGTCAAGAAGACCAAGTGCCTTGGGAGAGTCGAGGACATGATCCTCACCGAGGCGAAGAAGGAACGCGATCTGTTCCTTCAACCGATCAACGATGTTGAACCGGGGATTGAGCACGCGGAGAGAACCTTGAACGAACTGATTCATCGCTGGCGAAGGGACGTGAAGCCGAGTCTGAAGCCTTCCGCTCAGGAGAGCTACGAGTGGGGGCTGAAGAGGATCATCCCTCGCTTTGGACCGATGCCTGTATCAGAGATTGAAAAGGCGGACGTTCAAGCGTTCCTGACGGCTTCGGCGAGGGAGTTGGCTCCTGAGTCAGTCTATGACCTCAAGAACCGCCTCAGCGGGCTTCTATCAACCGCTGAGGACTGGGGCTGGCTTCAACGCGGAGTCCATCCAGTGCGAGGGAATCTGACATTGCCGAGGCGTGAGCCGACGCGCACAAAGCGAATCATCAAACCGGAGCAGTTCCAGAACCTCGTGATGGCTCTTGAGGAGCCCTACAGCACGATAGTGATGTTGGCGGGTCTCAGCGGCATGAGAAAGGGCGAGATTGCAGCCCTTCGCTGGAATGACATAGAACCCGGTCGTATCAAGGTGGATGAGGCTGTCTACAAGGGTAGGCTCGGAAGCCCAAAGACCCGGAAGTCAATACGCCGGGCCACAATCGGGAATGGCGTCCAACTAGCGCTGGAGTCTTGGCGAGATAAGGCCAAGTTCACCGGACCGGATGACTTCGTTTTTGGCGTGAGGACCAACAGTCCCATTGACCTGAAGAACGCCGTGTCCCGTCACGTCAAGCCGGCCTGTGTCAAGCTCGGCATTCCGCTGATGTCTTGGCACGACTTCCGCCACACGTTCACCACGTGGGGTCGGAGGGCTGGCGTCAAGGCGGAAACGATGCGCGATCAACTCGGACATAGCTCGGTCCAGATCACTCTGGACGTCTACTCTCACGTCGATGCAGAAGACGCTGATGCAGGCCAAATCGAGGCCTATGGCTGGGTTAATGGAACCCTTAGTGGAACCCCTTCGGGGACTTCCAAGGAGCTAACTTCTTGATTCTAATGGTGGGCGCGCCCAGACTCGAACTGGGGACCTCCTGCGTGTGAAGCAGGCGCTCTAACCAACTGAGCTACGCGCCCGAATTTGTATAATCAATCACTTACGATGTAGTGCTTGATTCCGATTTGGCCTGTGTCCGCGTGGTGTCCGCAAATCGCAAGCCGGTTAAGTCGGGTATCGGTCGCCTTTAGATTACCAATCCCGAATCGTCGCCGCACGCCATTTCTTTCGGCAAACCCCGCGCCAGCGAGGCGGTGCGTCAGGCGTGCCATTGCCCGCCGGGCGCGGTCACACTCGGATGATCGACGTACCTTGCGCGCGGCGCGGGGAGCACGCCTCCTGACGCCTGACGAGGCGAAGGACCTTGCGGTTCTGGCGCGGGAAGTTGTGAGCCGAGCTTAGGGCGAGGCCCCAACGCCCTCTAGTCCTTCGGCTTCAACTCTTCCCACGTCTTCGGCTTCCACTCGCGGGCGAGGCGCTGCGCTTCGGCTTCCTGTCCCACGGGCAACTCCGCTCCAAATCGATCTCTGATATGAGCAAACTGTCGCTGCCTCTCACCGCTAACGCGCGAGGCCGCAAGGATGTGCCACTTGTGCCTCAACACGAAGTCCTGAGGCACGCCGGTGCCGGCGTCGTACATGGCAGCGAGATCGAACTGCGCCCGGGGTTCCCCTTGCTCAGCCGCAAAGCGCAACCACTTCGCGGCTTCTTGGTAATTCGGCTCAACGCCTTTACCTTCGGCGCAGGCCTGCCCTAATTCATATTGACTGTTGGGGTCACCTTGCTCGGCGGCTACCCTCACGCGTCTAAGGGCTTCCGGTTCGACGAACGCGATCTGGTCGGCGGTCTCGTTCGCTTCCTGCGCCGTGTGGTCTACGACACTCGGCGACGAACACCCAGCAGCAATGAGACAAACCGCGATCAGCCACAACTTCCGCAGAGCGTGCTCCAGATATTTCACTACTGTGTTGCCTTCAACTCTTCCCACGTCTTCGGCTTCCACTCGCGGGCAAGTCGTTGGG
>JAQCLD010000155.1 GCA_027592785.1 Acidobacteriota bacterium | reverse complement strand
CGGTCTGATCATTCTTGGAATCACGATCCTGGCCAGCAACCGGAACCGGCATCCCATACCGGTCCAACAAGCCGGTTAGAATAGTGCGTTCCCATGTCCACTTCCCAGGCCCCACGCCTGTTCCTCGTTGACGCCTTCGGGCTGATCTTTCGCGCGTTCTACGGACGCGCCCGCGCCGCCGTACCCTCCATGCGCACCGCCGCCGGGCTGCCGACCGAGGCCGTCTACGTCTTCACCAACATGCTGCGCAAGCTCATCCGCGAGCAAAAGCCTGACTATCTCGCCGTGGTCTGGGAGGGCGAAGGCCCGACATTTCGCGACGAGGCCTTCCAATACTACAAGGCCAATCGCGAAGCCATGCCCGAAGACCTCGCGACGCAACTTCCTTTGATCCGTAAGCTGCTCGACGCCATGTGTATCCCCGTCGTCAAAGAGAACGGCTTCGAAGCCGACGACAGCATCGGCGCACTGGCCAAACAGGCCGCCGAGCACGACGTCGACGTCTTCGTCGTCTCCAGCGACAAGGACTTGATGCAACTCGTCGGCGATCGCGTCTGGTTCCTCAACCCGATGAAGAACGACATGGTCTACAACTCGGCGGGCGTCAAGGAATTCATGGGCGTCGAGCCCAAGCAGATCATCGACCTGCTGGCGCTGAAGGGAGACGCAGTCGACAACATCCCCGGGGCCCCAGGCATCGGCGAGAAAGGCGCCCTCCAGCTGATCGAACAGTACGGCTCGGTAGAAGCAGCCATGGCTAATGCGGATGAGGTAAAACGCAAGACGTATCGCGAGAGTCTGCAAAACAACCAAGACCAGATCCTGCTCAGCAAGAAGCTGGCCACCATCGCCGTGGACGCTCCCGTCACTCTGAACCTCGAAGGCCTACGCGTCGCCGAGCCCGATCTCGAAGCGCTCCGCAGCCTCTACGCCGAGCTCGAGTTCCGCAGTATGTTGAGCGAGCTCGAATCCCCTGAGCCCGAGCAGACGACCGTAGCCTCGCGCATCTTCGAGAACCCCGAAGAGTTCCGCACCTGGCTTGCGGAGCAAGAAAGTACACCGGTGTCTGTTTGGGTGGACCTCGATCCAACTGAAAAGATCTACGAAGGCGGCATCGCCTTCTGCTCCGCAGTCGGACACTCCGCCCAACTCCGCACCAAAGACGTTGCGGCCGCCAAGGCCTTCCTCGAAGACCCCGCCGCTCCCAAACGCGTCCACGACGCCAAGACCACCATCCACGCCCTGCGCGCCATCGACATCGACCTTCGCGGAGTGACCGACGACACCATGCTCGCCGCCTTCCTCGTCGACTCCACGCGCACCGACTACTCGCTGTCCAAGGCCGCCGCGCGCATCCTCAGCGTGCAGCCCGACGGCGACCCTTGCCGCGCAGTCGATCTCGTCCAACGCCTCGGCGAATCGCTCGCCCCCGATCTGGATTCCATGGGACTGCGCCCTCCTTACGAAACAATCGAGCTGCCCCTCAGCCGGGTCTTAGCGGACATGGAGGAGACCGGCATTCTGCTCGATCGCAACATCCTCGAACATCTCTCCATCGAGATGCAGGTCGAGATCGAGGGCATCGCCGCCGAGGCCTATCGGCTGGCCGGCCGTGAGTTCAATCTCAACTCTCCCAAGCAACTCGGCGAAATCCTCTTCGACGAACTCAATCTGCCCGCCCCCGCCCGCCGCGGCAAAACCAAAGCGCGTTCCACTGCGGCCGACGTACTCGAAGGGCTGGCCGTCGAGCATCCGATCGCCCAAAAACTCCTCGACTACCGCGAGTACGCCAAGCTCAAGAGCACCTACGTCGACGCTCTTCCTTTGCTGGTCAACGAGCAGACAGGCCGCCTGCACACGACCTTCAATCCCACCGGCTCCGCCACTGGCCGTCTGTCTTCGGTCAATCCCAATCTGCAGAATATTCCCATCCGCACCGAGCTGGGCCGCCGCATCCGTACAGCCTTCGTCGCGCCCCCCGGCATGAAGCTCCTCGGCGCCGACTATTCGCAGATCGAACTCCGCGTCCTCGCCCACGTCTCCGGCGACAAAGCTCTCCAAGACTCGTTCCAGAAGGGCGAAGACATCCACACACGCACCGCCGCCGAAGTCTTCGGCATCCCGCCCATGATGGTCGGGGCCGAAGAGCGACGCCGCGCTAAAGCCGTGAACTTCGGCATCGTCTACGGGCTTAGTCCCTTCGGCCTCTCCAACCAACTCGGGATCCCCCAAAAAGAAGCCCGCGACTACATCGACGCCTATTTCGATCTCTACAAAGGCGTTAAGAAATACATGGACCGCACCAAAGCGGACGCCCGCAAGAAGGGCTACGTAGCAACCATCTTCGGACGCCGCCGACCGATTCCCGACCTCGACAGCAGGAACCCCGCAGTTCGCGGATTCGCCGAACGCACCGCCATCAACTCACCCATCCAAGGGGCCGCTGCCGACCTCATCAAACTGGCCATGATTCGCGTCGACGAGCGGCTCCGCAAGGAGGGCTTTGAGGCCCGCATGCTGTTACAAGTCCATGACGAACTCTTGTTCGAGGCCCCCGAGTCCGAGCTCGACGCGCTCTCCACCCTCGTCAAGCGCGAGATGGAACACGCCCACAAGCTAGATGTCCCGCTCGTCGCCGACGTCCACGACGGCAACAACTGGCGGGATCTAAAGTAAGCGCCATTGACTTGAACACCTAGAGGGCCTAGCATCAGAATCAAAGCGCTATGTGCATTCAATTCTGTTGCGCCTGTAGCAAGCCGACCCCCTAGGTCGGCCAAATCCCTGCATCCCTTATAGGGATCCCATCATCTATGGATAGGAGCGCAGCCCAATCGGCTGCCGGGAGTTGAGGCGCATGTTTCCTGTGTTGCGTGAACAGATTGAGGCAGTTTTCAAGCACGATCCTGCGGCAAGGTCGACGCTCGAAATTCTCGTCTGCTACCCCGGCGTGCATGCCATTTTGCTGCACCGCCTGGCCCATCGTCTGCATAACGCCGGGCTCAGGCTGATCGCTCGCTTCATTTCCAATTTCTCCCGTTGGCTGACCGGCATTGAGATCCATCCCGGCGCGCAAATCGGCAAACGCTTCTTCATCGATCACGGCATGGGGGTGGTCATCGGCGAGACGTCGGTCATTGGCGACGACGTGCTGCTCTATCAGGGTGTCACCCTCGGCGGCACCGGACACGAGCAAGGCAAACGTCACCCGACGCTGGGCAATCACGTGGCGGTCGGCTCAGGCGCGACCATTCTCGGCAACATCCGCATCGGCGACTGGGTCAAAGTCGGCGCCGGTTCCGTCGTCGTTCGCCCCGCCCCCGATCAGTCCACGGTCGTCGGCGTCCCCGGACGCATCGTTGCGGTCAAGGGCTCCAAGATCGTTCACGACGAATGGGAAATGCTGGAGCACGGCGAGCTGCCCGATCCCGTCGAACAGGCGCTCAACTCGCTACGAGAACGCATCGCCCACCTCGAACGCGAACTGGAAACCAAAAACAACAAGCCCGAAGACATCATCCGCAGCATGCCCGGCGGCTAATCCCACGTTTCGTGCAATATCGTCGCTCCGCCCGTCAGCGTCTTGTGCACCGGACACTTCTGCGCGATCTCCCGAATCCGCGTCCGCTGTTCGTCCGTTAGATCGCCCTCGATCTTCAGCCGCACAACAATGCGCTCGACCTTCCCCTCCGTCTGTTCACATTCCTTGCAGTCCGCAGCATGGACGCGATCATGACTCAGATCGACCTCGACCCGCTGCAAGTCCCAGCCCTTCCTTCTGGCATAGAGCTTGAGGGTCATCGTGGTGCAGGCGGCCAGGGCGGACAGCAATAGCTCATAGGGGTCCGGCCCCAGGCCATCGCCCAACCCTGCCGGCTCATCAGCCAACAGCTCGTGATCAGAGGTGCGAATCAGCACTTGCAGGTTTTCTGAACTCTCGGAAGTAACGCGTGCCATCTATTCATTGTGGCGGATCCGAGCCGCCAAGCTTTAGCTGGCGGTCTCCTCTACGCCACGTGCAGTAGCAAAGTTATACTGAGCCTTCCCTGGAGGCTCCCCGTGATCCGTTCCGCTCTTTTTCTCCTTTCTGCCCTCGCCCTCTCGACCGCCGCGCTCCGCGCCCAGGAGACCGCCATCCAGTACCCCGACACCAAGCGCATCGACCACGTCGACGAATATCACGGAACCAAAGTCGCCGACCCCTACCGCTGGCTCGAACAAGACGTCCGTGAGTCCCCCGAAGTCGCCGCCTGGGTCAAAGCCCAGAACGAAGTCACGTTCGGATACCTCCACGCCATCCCCGAGCGGTCGCGCATCGAACAGCGTATGACCGAGCTGTGGAACTACGAGCGTTATTCCACCTTCTCCAAAGAGGGTGGCCGTTATTTCTTCTTCAAGAACGACGGCCTGCAGAACCAGAGCGTCCTTCACATGCAGGACGCACTCGACGACGAGCCCGAGATGCTGCTCAACCCCAACGTCTGGTCCGAGAACGGTACCGCCGCACTCTCCAACATCGAATTCAGCAAAGACGGACGCTATGCCGTTTACGCCCGCAGCGACGCCGGCTCCGATTGGCATACCCTGCACGTCCTTGAGATGGCCTCCAAGCACGAACTCGTCGATCGGCTCGAGTGGGTCAAGTTCAGCGCGCTCGTCTGGACCCACGACGGCCGCGGATTCTTCTACACCCGCTTTCCCAAACCCGAACAAGGCGCTGAATTCCAGTCGACCAATCTCAACAACAAGCTCTACTACCACCGCATCGGGACGCCCCAATCAGACGACGTGCTCGTCTACGAGCGACCCGATCAGCCCGAGTGGGGCTTCTACCCGGACCTTTCTTCCGACGGCCGCTATCTCGTCATTCACGTCACCTGGGGCACCGACGCGCGCTACCGCATCTTCTACAAAGATCTGCAGGAGCCCTACGGCGCACCTATCGAGTTGATCGATAACTTCGACCACGATTACTCGTTCATCGACGCCGAAGGCTCGAAGTTCTACTTCACCAGCAACCTCGGCGCTCCACGCCGCCGGGTCATCGCCATCGACGTCGCCAAGCCCGGTGAGCCGCCCGTCGAGATCGTCCCCGAATCCGAGGCGACGTTGACCGGAACCACGATGGTCGGCGAGTTGCTCGTCGCCGACTACCTCAAAGACGCTTCCTCTGCGGTGCGCATCCATCGTCTCGACGGCGAATTCGTACGCGAGGTCGAGTTCCCCGGCATCGGAACGGCGTCCGGCTTCTCCGGCTCACGCAGCGATCTCGAGACTTTCTACTCGTTCTCTAGCTACGCCCAGCCGCCGACGATCTACCGCTACGACATGCTCACCGGCGAAAGCAGAATGCTGCGCCAAGCCGCCGTGAAGTTCAACCCCGCCGACTACGTCACCGAGCAGATCTTCTACCCCAGCAAAGACGGCACGCGCATCCCGATGACCTTGACTCACAAGAAAGGACTCGTGAAGAACGGCGCCAACCCCACGCTGCTCTACGGCTACGGCGGATTCGATATATCCATCACCCCGGCCTTCTCCGTGCGCTGGCTGACCTGGCTTGACCTCGGCGGCGTGCTCGCCGTCCCCAATCTACGCGGCGGCGGCGAATACGGTGAAGCCTGGCACAAGGCCGGCACCAAGGCTCAAAAGCAAAACGTCTTCGACGACTTCATCGCCGCGGCCGAATGGCTTATCGAGAACAAGTACACCAGTACGCCCAAGCTAGCCATCCACGGACGCTCCAACGGCGGACTGCTCGTCGGCGCCGTTCTCACCCAACGTCCCGATCTGTTCGGCGCCACGATTCCCACCGTCGGCGTCATGGACATGCTGCGCTTCCACCAATTCACCGCCGGACGTTACTGGGTCGACGATTACGGCTCAGCCGACGTCGCCGAGGAGTTCCCTGCCCTGCTGGCCTACTCGCCCTATCACAACCTCTCAAAGAATTCGAACTATCCGCCGACCCTGGTCACCACCGCCGATACGGACGACCGCGTCGTGCCGGGTCACAGTTTCAAGTTCGCCGCCGAACTCCAACACGATCAGCAAGGTACCGCGCCGGTCCTCATCCGCATCGAGACTTCCGCCGGTCACGGCGCCGGCGTACCCACCTCAAAGCAAATCGAAGAACTAGCTGATTTGTGGTCCTTCCTGGTGAAGAACCTGGGGATGAAGCTGGACTAGAGCCGAACGCTACTGACCCAAAATCAGAAGACGATACAGCGGGAAAGGTGATGGCTGGGCGCGGGATGATTCTCTGAGCGAGGGAGCGAGGAGGACCAATCAACGACGGTACGAACTCTTGCGGCCGCCGCTATCCCGGGGGCATCTTCCCACGCGGGAGAGCACAATGTGGCATTGCGAAGACGGGTTTGGCGCCGGATTGGCGAAGTGTTTATTTGAAGGCCAACGCCCAAAGGGCCCCTCAAATGAGGAGCCCGTTGGGACGTAGGTTGCGACCCCCTACCAAGCGAGAGGTCGGAAAAAGTTTCAGATCGATCCTAGGGACTTAATCCCCATCACCGCTGCGGCTCTTCTGGCTTTGACCGCGCGCCCGT
>JAQCLD010000041.1 GCA_027592785.1 Acidobacteriota bacterium | reverse complement strand
TAAGGGCTGGTGCGCTTTTTCGTCCAGAGTCATCCCGCCGATCCCCTATTCGGCTGCTGCTGCTTCCTCCGCCGGGGCGGGTTGCTTTCCAAGCGCGGCTTTCGCCTGCTCAGCCAGCTTGGTGAAGCCATTCGCGTCACGGACAGCCATCTCGGCCAACATCTTACGGTTGACCTCGATACCTGCCACAGTGAGCCCATGCATCAGCAAGCTGTAAGACAGCCCGTTCTGGCGTGCTCCGGCGTTGATGCGAATGATCCACAAGGATCGGAAGTCTCGCTTTTTGCGCTTGCGGCCGACGTAGGCGAACTTCTGTGCGCGGTCGACGGCCTCTTTGGCGTAGCGATAGAGCTTGCTCTTGCCCTGGTAAAAACCACTGGCATGTGCAAGAACCTTCTTTCTTCTGAGACGGCGTTTATTGCCTCTTTTTACACGGGGCACGGTTTCCTCCTGAGCGGCGATAGACCGTAATTCGGTCCTTTACAAAGCGGCGGAACAGGCACGTGCCGAAGTTGGCTCTGTCCGCGCGCCGCAGGCCCGACAAAGGGCCCGCTAAATTCAGGCTAAGAGATCATCAGCCTGATTGTCTTTTCCATGGACTTGCTGACCAGTCCGCCCTTGCGCAGCTTACGCTTGCGCTTTTGCGACTTCTTGGTGAGGATGTGGTTCGCCAGCGAATGGCTACGCTTCACATGACCTTTGGCGGTCAACTTGAAGCGTTTCTTCGCTCCACTATGAGTCTTGAGTTTTGGCACGGCGCTACCCTCTTGGCGTCCGCTCGCGCATACAACGCGACCGCACTACCGATCGAATCCTTATTTACCCTGTCGGGGAAGTCCTCGAGCGGACACTACTCGAACGCTCCCGCCAGTATATCACCGGATCAGGGGCGTAAGGCTATGAATGTCGTGGGGCAACTTTGACGGTCGCCAAGCCCAACTTCGACACGAGCTCGACTGAGCGAGATTCCTTGTGGAACGAAGAGGTTCAGCTAGGCGATACCGGCCGCGGAGAGATCGCAGTGGGACTGCGGTGCAGCGGTCGGGGTTGCAAATTAGTCCTCGCTGATGCAGAACAGTTCGTCTTGGCTGCGCAGGAACAAGTCGCCGTCCACGACGACCGGGGATGAGACAAACATCTCGTCGCCCATGTTGTTGGCGGCGACCACTTCGAACTGCTTGCCGAGTTTGACGACGGTCGCCATACCGTTTTCGCTGGCGGTGTAGAGGTTCCCGCCAGCCGCTACTGGCGAGGCCTTGAAGCTGGGGAACTCCGGAAGCCGCTGCTGTATGTAGTGCACTTCGCCGGTCAGCGCGTCGAAGGCGCTCAGTACACCGTTGTCGGCCAACAGATAGAGAATTCCGTCGTGCAGCACGGGCGAAGGCGTGTAAGAGTTGCCGCGCTGATTGGTCCACTTGATGAATTCCGGGTTGCCGGTGATGTCGCCCTGGCCGCCAAGCTTGATCGCCAGCAGGTTGGCGTTGCGCCAGCCCGTAAGCGCGATCACCATGTCCTCACTGACTTGCACAACTGCCGGGATGGCATTGCCGCCCAGTCCGCCAGCCTCCCAGATCAACTCGCCGGTCTCTAGATCGTAGGTACGAACGCGGGTCGAGCTGGTGATCAATTGCTTACGGCCTTCGTACTCCACCACCAGCGGCTGCGCCCAGGCGCTCTCTTCGCTGCGGTCGGCGCGCCAAATCTGCTCGCCGGTGCGCTTGTCGAGCACCGAGACGTAGGAATTCGCCTGCTGGTCGTGCTGCAGGATGAGCGAGTTGCCATGCAGCACCAGGGCCGTCCCTTCGCCGAAACCCAGCCGCATACGCAACGGCGCGATCTCTTTCTTCCACTTGAGATTGCCGTCCAGGTCATAGGCGTAGACGCCCCGCGAGCCGAAACTGGCGAACAGCATCTGGCCATCGGAAACGGGCGAGTTTGAGGCGAAGCTGCCGTACTGCTCGTGGTGCCCCTCGTGCGGCGTGGTCGTGATGGCGGTTCTGCGCCAGATCACTTCACCCGTCGCCTTGTTCAAAGCCATCACGACGAACTCGTGTTCGGCGATCCCCGCGCCTCCTCCTGAGCCGCCGCCGCGGGAGACCTGACTGTTGGCTGTGCGAACCGCCGTGGTTAGGAATATGCGGTCGCCGACGATGATGGGCGTCGAATTACCATGCCCCGGAATGGGTACCCGCCACTTCACGTTGTCGGTAGCGGAAAACTTCGTCGGAGCGCTGCTTTCTGCGACGCCGTCATTGTTCGGACCGCGCCACTGAGGCCACGAGGCAGCGGCAGAGGGTGCAACCAGGACCAGACCGACAGCAGCGGTAGCTAGCGCGAGGCAGAACTTGGAAATAACCATCCCCAGTAAGGACTCCCCATAACCCGAATTGGTTATCCCACGCACGGCGCCCTGGCTAGAACACTGTGTAGATGAACGGGGCCAGAGCGGACGTCTCGGCGAAAACCAGCAGGATTCCGAGCACGACGAACACAATCACAATCGGCAGCATCCAAAGCTTCTTGTTCTGGGCCAGCAATGCCCAGAACTCGCGAATGAGGGAAACTCTGCTCACAAGCTTTCAGAATAGCCTCTCGAACTGTTCCTTCGACTGTTTCGGCGAGGGCCGAGGGATCCAGTAGCTGCTGCTCCCCGGCCCGCGGCGCCGTAAGGCATCGCGACCGGCGAGGCGCTGAATCAAGCCCATCGGGGTCATCACCAAGTAGAAAAGCAGCGCCAACAGGATCCGGCTATTGACCCAGCCCAGGGCATGCGCCAAGCGCATCCAAATGACGTGGAACGCGCGAGCGGCGGAGGGCAGGAACAGGCCCGCCGCAACGAGTGCGACTCCCAGCGATCCAAACACCCAGATGGCCGTATCGCGGTTGCGATAGGCGCTCCATGCGGCAAGCGCGATCAGCACGATGCCGACCGTCAGCGCGGACTTTCGCTCCTGCGCCCGGCTGCTAGTCAAGTTGAAATGCCTCCTGCCGCAGGGCTGCTGCGGCGTCGGTGTCTTGGGCGGATTTTCGCAAGTAGTGATTGCCGCAGACCAACACGTCCATCTCGGTATGCATGAAGCAGCGGAAGGCATCTTCGGACGTGCACACGATGGGTTCGCCGCGCACATTGAATGACGTGTTGACGACGACGGCGCAGCCGGTCAGCCGCCGGAACTCGGCGATCAAATCATAAAAAGCGCCGTGCGTATCGCGCTTGACGGTCTGGATGCGAGCGGAACGGTCCAAGTGCGTGACCGCCGCAATCCCGGCTCCTTCGCGGACTGGCGCCGTAAACGACATGTAGGGCGACTCGCCGTCGAGCTCGAAATATTCCGACGCGAACTCCGCCAACACCGCTGGAGCGAAAGGACGAAAGCTCTCGCGGCCCTTGATCTTGAGGTTGATGATCTTCTGCATTTCGGGTGAGCGCGGGTCGCCCAGAATGCTGCGATTGCCTAAGGCCCGCGGTCCAAACTCCATGCGTCCTTGGAACCATCCGACGACCTTGCCCGCAGCCAGCGCCTCGGCCGCGTGAGCAACGATCCCGTGCGGCGGCAACCGTTCGTAGCGGGCGCCAAGAGAGTCCAGCGCCGCTGAAATTTCCGCTTCGCTGAAGCCGGGACCCAAGAAGGCGCCTTGGCGGTCAGCGTTGTCGCTTTGCCCCGCGCGACCATTTCCCAAGTACTGATGCCATACCGACAAGGCTGCGCCAATGGCCCCTCCAGCGTCGCCCGCCGCGGGCTGAACCCAAACCGATTCATACGGACCTTCGCGCATGATGCGTCCGTTGGCCACGCAATTGAGGGCCACGCCGCCAGCCAGGCATAGGTTCTTCTCGCCGGTTTCCTTGTGGACGTGGCGCGCCATACGCAACATGGCTTCCTCTGTCACTTCTTGAATCGAGCGTGCCAAGTCCATGTCACGTTGTGTCATCTTCGACTCCGGCTTACGCGGAGGTCCGCCAAAAAGCTCGTCGAAGGCGGCGTTGGTCATCGTTAGCCCCTGGCAAAAGTTGAAATAACGCATATTCAGACGAAGCGAGCCGTCGTCGCGCAAGTCGATCAATTCGTCCAGAATGCGATCCGTGTATTTGGGTTCCCCGTAAGGGGCCAAGCCCATCACCTTGTACTCCCCCGAGTTCACACGGAACCCGACGTAGTAGGTGAACGCCGAATAGAGCAGTCCCAACGAATGCGGAAATCGTGTTTCCGCCAGCAGTTGGATTTCGTTCCCACGCCCCCATCCGTAGCTAGAGGTGGCCCATTCCCCCACGCCGTCAACGGTCAAGACCGCCGCCGAATCAAACGGCGAGGGGAAGAACGCACTGGCCGCATGGGATTCGTGATGCTGGGTGAAAAGAATGGGCGACTCAACCCCCAACTCCTTGGCGATGCGTTCTCTCGTCCACAGCTTTTCTTTCATCCATACCGGCATGGCTTGGAGGAAAGAACGGAATCCTGCAGGCGCATAGTCGAGATACGTCTCAAGCAGCCTTTCGAAGGTGAGAATGGGCTTGTCGTAGAAAACTACGTGGTCGACTTCGGCGGCAGACAGTCCTGCCTCGCTCAAACAGTACGCAACGGCATGCGACGGGAAACCGGCGTCGTGGCGGATGCGAGTGAAGCGCTCTTCTTGCGCCGCTGCGACGATTTCTCCGTCGCGGATTAACGCCGCCGCCGAGTCGTGGTAGTAGGCCGACAACCCGAGGATGAAGGTCCTCTTCACAGCGGCCAGCGTATCACGCTAGTTGCCCCTTGCCGCCGTGCCCCGCGACCGATAGCATGGGGCCATGCGTCGCCTATTCCTGCTTGCCTTCGTCATCGCGCTCGCCGCGCCCCTTTGCCCTGGGCAGTTCGTTCGGCCGAATCGGATCGACCCGGAATGGGTGCAACTCTTCAACGGCAAAGACCTGACCGGCTGGACGCAGATCGGCAACGAGCGTTGGGTCGTCGAAGACGGGGTCATCCTCGGCGAAGGAGTCACGGCAGAGTACGGTTATTTGGCGACAGAGAAGAGCTACAGCGATTTTGAATTTTCTCTGCGCTTCAAATGCGAAGCCGACGGCAACTCCGGCGTCTACTTCCATACTGCGTTCAAAGAAGGGACCGCGACCGTTACAGCCGGCCGCCAAGTCGAAATCGACCGCGTGCTCGGCCACCATACAGGCGGCGTTTACGGCGATGGCCGCGGCTGGGTCGCATGGCCGCCGCCGGAGTTCGAAACCGTCATCCGGCCCACCGACTGGAATGACATGCTGATCCAGGTCCAGGGCAATCGCTACGTGGTGACCTTGAACGGGATCCAGGTCCTCGACTTCACCTACCCCTCGCCCATCGCCGAAGAGGGCGTCATCGCCCTGCAACTGCACTCCGGCGGACAAGGCCGTATGCGCTTCAAGGATATCTACCTGCGGGACCTGTCGCGCCCCTAGCCCTGTTCGCGACCCGCCGGCACTGGTAGACTCGACAGCGTGAAGCGCGTTGTCGCGGTCCTATTTGCCGTTCTCTTAACCCTCCCTGCGTTTGCTGCCGAATGGAAGGGCTCCGCCAACCTCGACCGAATCGTTGAAGACGCGATCAAGGCGCGCACGATTCCTGGCGCCGTATTGCTGATCGGCCGCGGCGACGTGATCTTGCACGAGGCCGCTTACGGCTCCAAGCGGCTCATCCCCAACCGCGAGCCAATGGACGTCGATACTGTTTTCGACGCCGCTTCGCTCACCAAGGTCGCCGCCACCGCGCCAGCCGTGATGATGCTCGTCGAGGAAGGCCGCCTCCGGCTCGACGATCGCGTCAGAACGTTCCTTCCTGACTTCGCGGGCGGCGACATCACCATCCGCCAACTGCTCACCCACACCTCCGGCCTGCGTCCCGACGTCGACCTGGAGCCCGTCTGGAGCGGCTACGAAACCGGCATCGCCAAGGCCCTGCGCGAAAAGCCGACCGCCGAACCAGGCACGCGTTTCATCTACAGCGACATCAACTTCATCCTGCTGGCCGAGATTGTTCACCAAGTGTCCGGGCTGCCCATTGACGAGTTCGCCGCCCAGCGAATCTTCGAGCCGCTGTCGATGACCGACTCGACCTACTTGCCGGACCCGGTACTGCGCGTCCGAATCGCGCCCACCGAGCAGTTGTCTGACGGCACGATTCTGCATGGCGTGGTTCACGACCCGACAACCCGCTTCATGGGCGGCGTGGCCGGACACGCTGGACTTTTCACCACAGCAAGAGACCTAGGCCGCTTCGCCCAAGCCATGCTCCGAGGAGGCGAACGAGGCAGCCGCCGCATTCTCAGCCCGCTCAGCGTCGCGCAGATGACGACACGCCAGTCTCCGCCGGACCTGCCGTCTCGAGGCCTCGGCTGGGACATCGATTCTCCCTACGCCTCGCCGCGCGGCGACTTGCTGCCAATCGGCTCCTACGGCCACACCGGCTATACCGGTTGCTCGGTTTGGATCGATCCGGGTACGCGTCTGTGGATCGTGCTCATGACCAATCGCGTCCACCCGACGACGCGCACGTCTGTCGTCAGCCTGCGCAGCCGCATCGCCTCGGCGGCGGCCGCCGCGCTCGATGACCTGGCCTTCGACGCCGCCCGCGAAGCCGTCGAAGGCCGCGCCGTCGCCATTCCCGCTGTGCCCGCGATCGAAACAGGTCTCGACGTACTCGTCGCTGAAAATTTCGAGCGGCTGGCAGGCAAACGCATCGGCCTGATCACCAACCACACGGGCGTCGATCGCCTCAGCCGCCGCAACGTTGACCTTTTCGCGGCTCGAACGGATGTTCAGCTCGTGCGAGTTTTCTCCCCCGAGCACGGCTTAACGGGGCAGTTGGACGAAGAGCTCATTGCCGACGCCGTCGATCCAACGACCGGGACGCCTGTCGTCAGCCTCTATCGTCCTGATCAGCGGCGGCCAAAACAAGAAATGCTTGCCGACCTAGACGCTCTTGTCTTCGACATTCAAGACGTCGGAGCACGTTTTTACACCTACACGACGACCATGGCTTATGCGATCGAGGAGGCCGCTAAAGCCGGTATCCCGATCTACATTCTTGACCGTCCCAATCCAATTACCGGAACGCGGGTCGAAGGGCCCTTGCTCGATGCGCAACATCACTCCTTCATCGGCTACATGGACTTGCCGGTACGGCACGGCATGACCGTGGGCGAGTTGGCGCTATTCTTCAATTCCATGAAGCGAGTAGGCGCCGACGTGAGAGTCGTGCCCATGCGCGGTTGGCGCCGTGCGATGTGGTTCGACGAAACGGGATTGCCTTGGGTGAATCCCTCGCCCAATATCCGCTCCCTCGATCAAGCGATTCTCTATCCCGGCATCGCTCTGCTCGAGGGTCTGAGGAATTACTCCGTCGGCCGCGGACTCGATGAACCGTTCGAGTTCATCGGCGCCGATTGGATCGACGGCAAACAACTCGCTGAGAAGCTGAACCAGAGGGGTTTGGCAGGCGTTCGGTTCCATCCGGAGGTACGCACGCCAGCTTCTTCCAACTTCGCGGGCAAGTCAATTGAAGGCGTGGGGATGACGATCTTCGACCGCGAGGCGCTCGGATCGCTGCGCATGGGCTTGGAACTCGCTTCGATCTTGGGTGAACTCTACCCCGCCCACTTGGACTTCAAGCAAACCGGGTTGCTAATCGGCGACAGCCAAAGCATCGAACAACTCTCTGCTTCGGTTCCAGTCGAAACAATCTGGAGACGCTGGCAGCGCCTAGCGGCGGACTTCCAAGCCGAACGGAAACCTTACCTGCTTTACGACTAGCCGACTTGCGGCGGCCTATTTGTCTTTGCCATTTTCGGTGGAGCGAATCTCACGCCGGTCTTCCGCCCCTTTCATCCAGGCCGGCGGACGGCCACGGCGCTTTCCACGGCCTCGCGCAAGGCGTTCCAACGAAATAATTGCGTCTTCGATCTGTTCGCGCTCCTGTCTTAGATCAGTGAGGATTTTGTTAACATCCATCGAGTTAAACTCCAAAAAGCTGTTTCTTGTGAGGATTGCTCCACGGCCCGCGAGACCCTTAACACACTGTCGGATCGGGCGTCGACAGTTTCGGTTCGGCCAAGTGTCGCCGTTAATTTGACAACCATTGTCCCTAAAATGGGCTTCCACGCCAAGCCCTTGACGCGTCTGTCCGTTTGGAGTTGGGCCTCTACGGGCGTTCCTGGCGCTACTGGGATCGGTTGGGGAAGAGGTACGAGACCGCCAGACCCACGCTGAACGTGACGACAGCGCCGATCACGACGTACCACGTCCACGCTACAGGCGTTCGGAAGGTCGTGTACAGGACCGCTGCCAAACCGGCGGCCATCCCGGTCAAAGCGGCGTTCTGGGAGACTCGCGTGGTCAGCACGCCCAGGCTAAAAACGCCCAACAGCGCCCCTAAAGGCACGGACGCGATCGCCAATCCCGCCTCCAACACAGAACCCCACGTTCGGGCCAGAAATGCGATGCCGATTAGCACCGCTCCCCAGGCCACAGTTGCGATCTTTGAGGCTCGCAGCTGTGCTTGGTCGTTGCCCAACCGATCGCCGAATATCGGCAGAGCAATGTCGACGATTGTTGCGGACGCCAAGGAATTCAAGGCAGCGCTAATGTTTGACATGGCAGCTGCGATGATGGCCGCGATGACAATGCCTGAAACGACCGGCGGCAGATAGTTCCAAACGAAGCTAGGGTAAAGCCGATCTAACGGATCCGGCGGCAGGGATCCCGTTTGTTGGTGGAAGACGTAGAGCATGACGCCGATCGTCAGGAACAGCGCAAACTGCATGAAGATCACGAACCAGCTCGACAGCAGGGCCAAGCGGCTTTCTGCTTGCGAACGGGCGCTGAGCAGGCGCTGCACGACTAGCTGGTCGGTGCCGTGTGTCGCGGTCGTGAGAAAACATCCGCCCAACAGGCCAGCCCAGAAGGTGTAGGTGATCGAGAAGAACTCCATGTTGGGAGCGAAGCCAAAGTGAAAGATTCGAAACTTGTCTTCGGCAAGGGCGACCGCCGCGACCTGCTCCCATCCGCCCGGGATCTGTTGCAAGATCATCCAGAAACTCAGCAGTGCGCCCGATACGTAGAGCGCCATCTGCACGACGTCTGTCCAGATCACAGCCGCCATGCCGCCGTGGAAGGTGTAGAAGATCGTCAGCAGGCTGATGATGACGATTGACGCCAATTCGCCGGTCCCCAGCACCACCGACACCACCAGAGAAATGGCGAATACGCGCACGCCCTCGGCCAGCGAACGCGTGACCAGAAATGTCGACGCCGTGACCCGCCGCAGTTTCTCTCCGAACCGCCTTCTCATCAGTTCGTAGGCGGTGAACATCTCTCCGCGCCAGTAGGCGGGAATAAAAATCAGAGAGATCACCACGCGGGCCAGCAGGTATCCGAAGGCGATTTGCAGGAAGCCTAAGTCGGACCCAAAGGCCAAAGCTGGCGTTCCGATGATGGTGAGCGTCGATGTTTCCGCCGCAACGATAGACAGGCTAATCGCCCACCAGGGGGCTTGCTTGCCGCCCAGGAAGTAGTCGCGTAAAGTCTTCTGACCCTTGCCAAATCGGGCTCCGAAGATCGTCACCGCAACTAGGTACGCCCCGATGATGGCCAGGTCGAGCCAGCGCTCCGTCATCGGAGGCGACCCCATGGCAACGGAAGTTGAAACAAACCGCTCACAGCTGACGTCTCATATTTCGGAGCTGATTAGCCGGTCCGATGCATGCAGATCGGTCGGCACGGACTACGCTGGGATCGATTGTTGCTGTTGCGCCCGCCACGTCGCTGGATTATACTCCGCGAATGGCTCCGTAACAGCGCGAAGCCAAAGGGCTTGGCTCGCCTGAGAGCGAACCAAGGGACCCGGCAGCCCGAAAGGCTGGCTCCTGGAGAATATTAAACCCATGCTGAAAAGATTCACAACCTCCGCGGTCATCGTTTGCGCCGTGCTGCTCGCCGCCTCAGCTGCGTTTCCCGCGCCTCAAGAGGCCGCGGAAAAACAGCCCAAGGACATGGCCGAGTACGAGCTCATCAATAAGACCTTTGAGGAGGCGGATCCGGCGACTAAGCTTCAGCTCCTCGCCGAATGGCAAGAGAAGTATCCCGAGTCGGACTACAAGGAAGACCGGCTGCGCTTGGTCATGCGAACGAACCAGGCGGCGGGCAAATTGGCTGAAGCCATCGGCGGCGCCGAGGAAGTTCTGAGACAGTTCCCTGGCGACTTCGAGGCTAACCTGACGATCGCAACACTGACTCCCGGCCTGGGAAGCGAGTCCGCGGAAGTACTCTCGGCCGGCGAGAAAGCCTCTTCGAGTTTGATTGCCGGCGGCAAGCCGGCAAACCTGAGCGACGAACAGTGGAACTCAGTGAAGGGTCAGATTCTGACAACTTCTCACCAGACGCTCGGCTGGGTCCACATGCAGCGCAAGGACAATGTCAAGGCTGAATCTGAGTTCAAGACCGTGCTCGGCATGAACCCGAATCTGGGCCAAGTGTCCTACTGGCTCGGTAACGTTGTGTTGGCTCAGGGCGACCCGGACAAGAACGAACTCGCGCTGTTCTCGTTCGCCCGCGCCGCCGTCTATGAAGGCGAAGGCGCCCTTCCCGCCGCCGGTCGCACGCAGGTTGCCGACTATCTTTCGACGTTGTATGGCAAGTACGCCGGTACCCAAGACGGCTTGGACGCCCTCAAGCAGGCGGCAATGAAGCAGCCTCTCCCGCCGGCGGGTCTGACGATTGAGTCGGCCAGCGTTCGCGAGTTTAAGGCCGAGGAAGCGCGACGCGATGCCAATCCGCTGGTTTACGTCTTCATTGACCTGCGCGACGCGCTGACCGGCTCAACAGGCGACAGCGTCTGGTCTAACCTGCAGGGCAAGGTGTCGCCCAAGATGGAACTTTATGTCCTGGGCGCTGATTCTGACCGTCCGCAGAGGCTCAACCTGGGCAGTCAGCCCGGCGGCCCGGTCGAAGTCGTGCTCAACCTTGAGAATCGCCTCCGTGCGGCGCCGAGTCGCGGTTCGAAGGTCAACTTCGAAGGCGTTGCCTCCAATATGACCAAGAGCCCCTTCCAGCTCACTCTGACGGCCGGCAGCACCTTCTAGAGTTCTGGGTTAAACTCTCTGGATCACGAGGCCGCCCCGGTTGGGGCGGCCGTTTTCTTTGGCAGCTCAGCCTCAATCTTGACTCTTTTGTACTGGATTGATATCTTGAAATTTGCCAATCTGTACTTTCCTGTACAGATTTCGCTGGGAGACTCCATGAGCTCGAGCACAGACAATCTCGAACTACTTGCAACGCAAGAGTATAAGTACGGTTGGATCACGGACCTCGACGCCGATTCCGCGCCTCCAGGCCTTAACGAAGAGGTCATCGTTTGGATCTCCCGCGAGAAGAAGAACGAGCCCATGTGGCTCACCGAGTGGCGCCTCAAGGCCTACCGTCACTGGCTTGAGATGAGGGAGCCGACCTGGCCCAACGTCAACTACAAGCCCATTGACTACCAATCGATCTCCTACTACTCGGCTCCCAAGAAGGCTGGCGAAGGCCCCAAGAGCCTCGACGAGGTAGATCCCGAGTTGATCGAGACCTACAAGAAGCTCGGAATCCCCCTGGTAGAGCAAGAGAAGCTCGCGGGAATCGCTGTCGACGCGGTTTTCGACTCTGTGTCGGTCGCGACGACCTTCCGCAGCAAACTGGCCGAGATGGGCGTTATCTTCGGCTCGTTTTCTGAAGCCGTCCAAGAGCACCCCGAGCTGATTAAGAAGTACCTCGGCTCGGTCGTGCCTGCCAGCGACAACTATTTCGCGGCCTTGAACTCAGCGGTCTTCACCGACGGCTCGTTTTGCTACATCCCCAAGGGTGTGCGCTGCCCGATGGAGCTGTCGACCTACTTCCGCATCAACGCCGCCAACACGGGACAGTTCGAGCGCACCCTGATCGTCGCCGACGAAGGTGCCTACGTCAGCTATCTCGAAGGCTGCACCGCGCCGATGCGCGATGAGAACCAACTGCACGCCGCGGTGGTCGAACTCGTGGCTCTCGACGACGCCCAGATCAAGTATTCGACGGTCCAGAACTGGTATCCAGGAGACAAGGAAGGCAAGGGCGGCATTTACAACTTCGTGACCAAGCGAGGCGCCTGCCGCGGCAAGAATTCCAAGATCTCGTGGACGCAGGTCGAGACCGGCTCAGCGATCACCTGGAAATACCCCAGCTGCCTGCTGCAAGGCGATAACTCCGTCGGCGAGTTTTACTCCGTCGCGGTGACCAACAATCGCCAGCAAGCCGACACCGGCACCAAGATGATCCACATCGGCAAGAACACCAGCTCGACGATCATCTCCAAAGGCATCTCCGCGGGCCGTTCGGACAACAGCTACCGCGGGCTGGTGAAGATCCTGCCCGGCGCCGAGAATGCGCGCAACTACTCCCAATGCGACTCGATGCTGATGGGCGACAAGTGCGGCGCGCACACGTTCCCGTACATCGAAGTGAAGAACCCGACCGCGCAGGTCGAGCACGAAGCCACGACGTCGAAGATCGGCGAAGACCAGATTTTCTACTGCAAACAGCGCGGCATCTCCGAAGAAGACGCCGTCTCGATGATCGTCAACGGCTTCTGCAAAGAAGTGTTCAAAGAGCTCCCCATGGAGTTCGCCGTTGAAGCGCAGAAGCTGCTCGGCATTAGCCTCGAAGGTTCGGTGGGCTAAGTAGGAGGAGTCGATGGAGATCAGCCTGAAGCCAGAACACGAGAAGCTTCTGCAGGAACAACTGAAAAGCGGTCGATACCAGGGGCCCAGCGAGGTTGTCGGCGACGCCTTGGAATTGCTTCACATGCGGCAGGAAGAGATCCGCCTGGTGCAGGTTGGCATCGATCAGATTGAACGCGGTGAGTTTCGCACGCTCAATGACGAGACGGACGTCGACACCTTCGTTGAGGAGATCGAAGCTAGTTCGAAGGCGCGGAGAGCGGAGAAAAGCAAGGCCTTGTGAGGCGCATCAGGATTGCGCCCGCGGCAGCTGAAGATCTGGCGGCGCTCCACGAATACCTTGTTGAAGGCGGCAATGAAGAACGGGCGACGGAAATGGTTCGGCAGATTCTCAGCCGGGTCAAGCAGCTTGGGAAGTTCCCGCGCTTGGGAACCTCCCGTTCGGCTGCCGGGCCTGGCTGGCGGGTATTTCCAGAGGCGCAGTACTTGATCTACTACCGCCAGAGGGATGTCGGGATTGAGTTGTTACGGGTTCTTCACGGAAGCCGTAATCAAGAAGTCGCCCTGAGAATTGATCGATAGGAAACAGAATGCTAGAAGTCAAAGATCTCCGCGTACGCGTGGAAGACAAAGAAATCCTCAAAGGCATCAGCCTCAGCGTCGGCAAGGGCGAAGTGCACGCCATCATGGGCCCGAACGGCTCCGGCAAGTCGACGCTCGCGGGCGTCCTCGCTGGCCGCGACGGCTATGAGATCACTGGCGGCTCGGCGACCTTCAAGGGCGAAGACCTGCTCGACAAGGACCCGGAAATTCGCGCCCGCGAGGGCATCTTCCTGGCCTTCCAGTATCCGGTTGAGATTCCCGGCGTCTCGAACATGTACTTCTTGCGCACGGCGCTCAACGCCATCCGCACCCATCGCGGCCAAGAGGAGTTGGACGCCGTCGAGTTCATCGCACTCGTCAAAGACCGCATGAAGAAGCTCAAGATGGATGACGCCATGCTCAAGCGCGCTGTCAACGAAGGCTTCTCGGGCGGCGAGAAGAAGCGCAACGAAATCTTCCAGATGGCCGTGCTCGAACCGCAGCTCGCGATTCTAGACGAAACAGACTCAGGCCTCGATATCGACGCTCTCAAGCTGGTCTCTGAAGGCGTCAACTCGATGCGCTCGCCCGACCGTTCGATCATCGTCGTCACGCACTACCAGCGGCTGCTCGACTACATCGTGCCCGACAAAGTCCACGTGCTCGCCCATGGACAGATCGT
The DNA here is from genome assembly GCA_027592785.1 of Acidobacteriota bacterium. Classification (GTDB taxonomy): domain Bacteria; phylum Acidobacteriota; class Terriglobia; order Bryobacterales; family UBA6623; genus CAMPKL01. Next base: position 22,134 of record JAQCLD010000041.1, on the reverse strand, counting down.
CAAGTCCGGCGACAAGGGCCTGGCCCTCGAACTCGAAAAGAAAGGCTACGGCTGGGTGGACGACTTAGCGAGCGGCCTGGCCACGGCATAGGACAAACAGAGATGGCCGTCCAACAGCAAAACACCGCGGCATTCGTCGAGTCTTTCGCGACACTCAAGCGCAGCGAGCCGACTTGGCTGGCCGACCGCCGGCGCCTAGCGATCGAGCGTTTCTCCTTGCTCGGCATCCCCACGACGCACGACGAAGAGTACAAGTACACCAGCCTGAAATCGATCTCAGGCCAGACCTGGACGCCCAGCGCCGCAGGGTCCGTCGAGACGCCCGACGTCGACTACGCCGGCGAAGAAGCCGCGCGCATCGTTTTCGTCGACGGCAAGTTTTTTAGCGCCGCCGGCGATACATTGTTAGGCGCGAGATTGACTTCCGGTCTCGCCAACGTCGAAGGCCATCTCACGCGTTACGCCGACTTCGAATCGCACGCCCTGACGGCGCTCAACACCGCCTTTTTCGCCGACGGCGCCCTGGTAGAGCTCCCCGAGAAAGCCATCGTCGAGAAGCCCATCCATATCGTTTGGGTTTCGACCGGCGAGGCAGGCATCGTCTCTCATCCGCGCACGCTGATCCTCGCCGGCCGCAACTCGCAGGCCTCCGTCATCGAGTCGTTCGTCTCGCTTGCCGACGGCGCCGCCTGGACCAACCCCGTCACTGAGATCATCGCCGAAGAGAACGCCCGCATCGAGCACTTCCAGGTGCAGCAGCAAGGCTCCGAAGCGATCCATACCGGCGTCGTCCAAGGCTTGACCGAGCGCAGCGGCTACATCTCGACCATTTCGCTGAGCTTCGGCGCACGCCTGGCCCGCAATGACGTTCGCGTCAAGCTCAACGGCGAAGGCGCCGAGTGCGCTCTCGATGGGCTCTACGTCGTCAACGGCAAGCAGCACGTCGACCATCACACGGTCATCGACCACGCCTCGCCCAACTGCAATTCGCACCAGCTCTACAAAGGCGTACTCGACGGCGAATCGCGCGGCGTGTTCAACGGCAAAATCTTAGTTCGCCGCGACGCGCAAAAGACCGACGCCATCCAGAACAACAAGAACCTGTTGCTCTCGCCCAAGGCCGAAATCGATACCAAGCCGCAGCTCGAGATCGACGCTAACGACGTGCGCTGCACGCACGGCGCAACAATTGGCCAACTCGACGCCGAAGCGCTGTTCTATCTGCAAGCGCGCGGCATCGGCGCCGCCCAAGCGCGTCACCTGCTCACCTACGCCTTCGCCGCCGATTTGCTCGAACGCGTCAAGGTACAACCGCTGCGCGATCACTTCGAGCACGTCCTGATGCGCACGCTGTCTGAAGATCCCAACGCCGAGGAGACGCACTGATGAGTACGACGACTTCGCACGCGGCAACGACGGCTCTCGACGTAGCCCGCATCCGGCAGAACTTCCCGGCGTTGCACCAGCAGGTCCACGGCAAGCCTCTCGCCTATCTCGACAACGCCGCCTCGGCGCAAACGCCCGTGCAGGTCATCGACGCCATTCGTGGCTTCTACGAGCGCGACCGCGCCAACGTCCACCGCGGCGTTCATGAACTGAGCCAACGGGCGACGCACAGCTACGAGCAGGCTCGCGTCAAAGTGCAGCGCTTTCTGAATGCCGCGCAGCTCGAAGAGATCATCTACGTTCGCGGCGCTACCGAAGGCATCAACCTGGTGGCCTCCAGCTGGGGCCAAGCGAACATCAAGGCCGGCGACGAGATCCTCGTCTCCGCCATGGAGCACCACTCGAACATCGTGCCCTGGCAGATGCTGTGCGAGCGTACCGGCGCCAAGCTGCGCGTCATCCCCATGAACCAGCAGGGCGAATTGTTGCTCGACGAGTACGCCGCCCTGCTCAGCGAACGCGTCAAGCTCGTCGCCATTAATCACGTCTCGAACGCGCTGGGCACGATCAACCCAGTAAAACAGATGATCGCCCAGGCTCACGCGGTGGGCGCGGTCACCATGATCGACGGCGCACAAGCGGCGCCGCATGTGAAGGTCGACGTATGTGACCTCGACGCAGATTTCTACGTCTTCTCGGGACACAAGGTCTACGGGCCCACCGGCATCGGCGTACTCTACGGCAAGCGTGCCCTGCTTGAGGCGATGGCGCCCTACCAAGGCGGCGGCGACATGATCGCTTACGTCAGCTTCGAAAAGACCACCTACAACGAACTGCCCTACAAGTTCGAAGCCGGTACGCCCAACATCGCCGACGCTATCGGGCTTGGCGCCGCCGTCGACTACGCCCTGTCGGTCGGCATGGACAATATCGCCGCCTACGAAGCCGAACTGCTCGACTACGCGACCGAACAGGTCAGCGCCATCGATGGCATTCGCCTAATCGGCACGGCCAAACACAAAGCCAGCGTGCTTTCGTTTCTCATCGGCGACGTGCACGCCCACGATGCCGGCACGATCCTCGACCGCGAGGGCATCGCCGTGCGCGCCGGTCACCACTGCGCCCAGCCGGTCATGGACTTCTTCTCGATCCCCGCGACGACGCGCGCCTCTTTCGCCTTCTACAACACGCGCGAAGAAGTCGACGCGCTGTGCCGCGGCATCGTCAAGGTCAAGGAGTTGTTCGGCTAATGTCTGAGTTGCGCGATCTCTATCAAGAGCTGATCATCGATCACTCCAAGAAGCCGCGAAACTTTCGCGAGATGGAAGACGCTAATCACGAAGCCGACGGATTTAATCCGCTCTGCGGCGACAAGCTGCACCTTTACATGAAGGTCGACGACGAAGGCATCATCCGCGACGTCTCCTTCAAGGGCTCGGGCTGCGCCATCTCGACCTCGTCGGCGTCGATCATGACCTCGATGCTCAAGAACCAATCGCTAGACCAAGCGCGCAGCATGTTCGAGATGTTTCATCACATGGTGACTCGACCCGAAGAAGAACTCGATCCTGCCCACGCCGGCATCGGCCTGGGCAAGATGGCCGTCTTCGCTGGCGTGAACGAGTTTCCGGCGAGAGTGAAGTGCGCCACGCTCGCTTGGCACACCATGAAGAACGCTATCGAAGACGCCCACGAACCTGCCAAAACGGAGTAGCCCCATGACGCCTGAAGAAAAAGCAGAACTCCGCGAAGAAGTGATCGCCGCTTTGCAAGACGTCTACGACCCGGAAATACCGGTGGACATCTACAAGCTCGGTTTGATCTACAACATCGATATCTCCGACACCGCCGACGTCGCCATCCTCATGACGCTCACGACGCCTAACTGTCCTGCCGCGCAATCGCTGCCCGAGGAAGTCAAGCAAAAGACGGCCGAGCTGGAGGGCGTTAACTCCGCCGAAGTCGAGGTCGTCTTCGAACCGCCTTGGACGATGGAAAAAATGGACGACGCAGCGAAGCTGACCCTGAATATTCTCTAGCGAACCGAGGAGCAAGCGATGCAATTCAGCGCCCAAGAAGAATACGGACTCCGTTGCCTGCTGCGGCTCGCGGCACGACCGAACCAGAGTGTGACAATTCCCGAGATCAGCCAAGCCGAAGGTATCTCTGTGCCCTACGTCGCGAAACTCATGCGGCTGCTGCGCGACGGCGGCCTAGTCACTAGCGAGCGCGGACAGTCAGGCGGCTATCGCCTGGCGCGGCCCGCAGGAAAGATTTCAGCCGCCGAAGGCCTCGCCGCTCTCGGCAGCAAGTTCTACGGCGGCGAGTTCTGCGAGAAGTACTCCGGCAACGAAGACGAGTGTACGCATACAACGAACTGCTCGATTCGCTCCTTGTGGCGTGCGGTGCAACAGGCGGTGGACCAGCTGCTGAGCGGCACGACCATCGAAGATCTCGCCCGCAACGAGGAGCAGATGAATCGCTTCGTCGACGACCTTGTTGTCTTAGGCGCCGCTCCCGGCTCGACTCCTCTCCAGTAACCGTCCATGCCTACTCAAGAACAAGTTCAAGACGCACTGCGCGAAGTCATCGACCCGGCCTTCGGTAAGGATATTGTTTCCCTCGGCCTGGTCCAAGCGCTCAAGATCGCCGACGGCCGCGTCGCGCTGGATCTGCAAATCGTGCGCTCTTCCGCCGACGCCAACAACAACCTCAAGCAGCAAGTCGAACGCGCCCTCAAGGGCGTCGCCGGCGTTGAAGCGGTCGAAGTCCGTCTTACGCCGCACGCGCGCTCCGCGGGCACGGGCTCGGGGCAGGGCGAACTGCCGGGCGTAGCCAATGTCATTCCCATCGCCTCGGGCAAGGGCGGCGTTGGTAAGTCCACCGTCTCGGCCAACCTCGCCGTGGCTCTGGCGCAGACCGGCGCACGCGTCGGCCTGCTCGACGCGGATGTCTACGGGCCTTCGATCCCCATGATCATGGGGGCCACCGAGGCCCCGCAACGCGGCGGACGCGGCATCATGCCCGTCATCTGCCACGGCGTCAAGATCATCTCCACCGGCTTCTTCACCAAGCCCGACCAGGCCGTCGTCTGGCGCGGGCCGATGCTCTCGAAGATGCTGACCGACTTGGCCCGCCAAGTCGAGTGGGGCGAGCTTGATTACCTACTGGTCGATCTGCCTCCGGGCACTGGCGACGTGCAACTGACCCTGTGCCAACAAGTCGCCTTGACCGGCGCCGTGATCGTGACCACCCCGCAGCCCGTGGCCGCCGCCATCGCTGAAAAGTCAATCATCATGTTCGAGCAGCTCAAGACGCCGATCCTGGGCATCATCGAGAACATGGCCTATTTCGAGTCGCGCAAGACCGGCGAACGCGAACTGATCTTCGGCGCCGGCGGCGCAGCAACTCTGGCCCACAAGTGGAAGACTCCGCTGCTGGCGCAAATTCCCTTGGCGACAACTGTGCGCGAAACTTCCGACGGCGGCACGCCCATCGTCCTCGCCGATCCCGATGCGCCCGCGGCCAAGGCCTTCGTCGAAGCGGCTGCCAAGCTCGTGGTCGAGGTCGCCATGAAGAACGCGAACGCCGAAAAGCCCGTCGAGATCAACTTCTGAACCGGATGCCTAAGCCGATCCGTATCAATCGTCATGGCGCGCACGACATTGCCATCGAGTGGGACAACGGCCAGACCGTTGCCTACCCGGCGCGGTTCGTGCGTTTGAATTGCCCCTGCGCCCAATGCGAAGACGAGGTCACCGGCAAACGCATCGTGCAAGACTCGATGCTGCCGATCCTCACCTATCCGACCAAGATCGAACACGTCGGCCGCTACGCGATCCAGATTTTTTGGAGCGACAGCCACTCCACCGGACTCTTTACGTGGGAGAAACTATGGGAGCTTGCCGACAAAATAGACGACTGGAAGGGCTCCATCAAGTTGCCCAAGCACTCCTTACAGTAGTCCTTCTCGCAACTGCCGCCTCCGCCCAGACGCCCATCGTCAACGCCGGAGGCATCGTCAACGGCGCAGACTTTCGTCCCGCCTCGTTGTCGGGCGGGGCCGTGGCGCAGGGTTCCATTTTTAGCCTCTTCGGCTCGGAGCTATCCGCTGAAACGTTCGACGCCCAGTCCTTCCCGCTGCCGCGAATAGCAAACGGTGTCCGCGTCGAGGTTGTCGCCGCCGGAGTCGTCTACGAAGCGCCCTTGCTTCACGTTGACCCCCTGCAGATCAACGCCATCTTCCCCTCCGACGTTCCGGTCGGGCCAGCCACGAGTCGCGTCGTCCGCGCGGGCCAGGCAAGCAATGCAGAGCCCGTGAAAGTCGTTCGCACCTACCCTGGCCTCTTCGTGACCAACGCTCTACAGGTTCGCCAGGAAGCCCATTCCAATCATCGGCAAGAAGCGGCAGCGCAGCGCTACGTCGATGGCCAGCCCCAACAGTTGACCCTTGACGCGCCAGCTTACCCCGGCGGCTATGTGACTCTGTGGTCAACGGGTCTTTTCGGTCCGCGGGGCTTGGATGACGTACCTGTTGGTCTGGCGAGTCGCCCCGCCCCCCGCGCACGAGTAATCGTCGGCGGAAAATAGGTCGAAAGTCTCTTCCAGGGCCCTTCCGCCTGCTGTGTCGGCGTCGATCAAATCAACATCCGCCTCCCCCTCGACGTCAGCCATGGCTGCTTCGTGCCGGTCCAACTCGTCGGCAATGGTCTGCCGAGCAACATCGCGACCATCGCCATCGCCGAGCCAGGGCAAGACTGCCCGGGACGCGAGACCTCTCCGTTGCGCGTTTACCTCGATCGCAAATGGTTAGACGGCGTCCCACATGACAGCGCTTTCACAGTTACAGGTCGAGTGTGGAACGACCCCAATGAGATCCCGCCCGTCGGTTCCTGCCAGGCATACGCAAAGGCTCAGTACGGGGTCAATGCTAGCGCCCCCTCAGATCCCGAGACCGTTGAGGTTGACGGCCCCGCCTCCCGCTTCACGCTTTCGTCGAACGGTTCCGCAGGGCCGCTAGGTGCTGGGACGTATCAAGTCACGGTAAGCAGGGGAAGGTCTCCCGATCTCGAAGGTACGCTGAGGATTCCGGATTGGTCGTACCGCGTTGAGGACTTGCCCGTCGACTTGGACGCACGAGACAACGGCTTGCGTTGTGAGTGGGATTGGGGGGTGCTCGCGTTTGCGAGCCCCACCAAGTGGGTCGGCGTGATCATGGCGGACCGGCGCCTCATTTGCACCGTTGACCTGACTGCCGGTTCTTTCACGGTCAATCCCGAATCTCTAGCCCTGCTGGACGGGCAAGCTAATTGGTCCTTTGGCCCCATGGCTTACGCCCCAATCGAGACTGCGACCGACGGCCGTGAGACGGGCCTCGTCGTGTACACGGACCTGGTTGCTCAGAGCTTCGACCTCGGCCCGCCGCGCCTGCCGACCAGCCCCGTCATATTGCCTAACGGCGACGCCATCCTAGCCGAGCTAGCCACGACCGCCTCGGATCGCGCCCAAGGCCTGATGAACCGCACCGCCCTGCCCCAAGATCGCGGCATGTTGTTCTTCTTCGACTCGCCCGGCCTCTACGGCTTCTGGATGTCCCAGACGCTCATCCCGCTCGACATCATCTGGCTCGACACCGAGCGCCGCATCGTCACGATTTCAGCGGACACTCCGCCCTGCCCCTCCGGCCTGAACTGCCCCATCTATTCGCCATCCGCGCCCGCCCAGTTCGTCCTCGAATTGGCCGCCGGCGAAGCAGCTCGTCGCAACCTCCAACTCGGCGATCAGCTCGACTGGTAACCAGTCGCGGGTCGTAGGCAGTTCACCCGGTTGCCGCCCGCCAAAAGCGCGTCTATACTGAGTTTTCTTTGGACCCATGACCGCCAGGAAACCAAAACGTCGCCTCGCCGAAATGGACTTTCACTCGCCTCAACGCGAGGCGGCGATGTTCTACGGCCTATTCCTCAAAGGCCACTCCCTTGACGCCATCCGCGAAGAGATCGACATCTCTCCCACAACGTTCCGTAAGTGGATGAAAGCAAGGGAATACGATCAACGCTTCCGGGCCGATCTGCAGCAGATGTACCAATACCGCAAGCGTGTGCTGGCCATCTTCAATTCGTTCGTCACCGACGAGAGCGGCTACGAAGCCTGGCAGTAACCTACTCTTCGGGGTTCTCTTCTTCCGCCGCTGGCTGTTCCTGACTGAATTTCAGCGGCGGCGCCGCCAAGCGGTCCTCTTCGGTCGTGCGGAAGTAGGCCCCCTCACGGGTAAACCCCGCAAGACTGGCAACCATGTTCGTGGGGAACAACTGGATGTGCGTGTTGTAGTCCTGAACCGCCTGGTTATATCGCCGCCGGCTGGCTGCGATGCGATTCTCCGCCTCAGCTAGCTGATCCTGTAGCCGCTTCAGAGTCGCGTCCGACTTCAGCGCTGGATCCTGTTCCGCGGCGGCCAAGAGTTCCGCCAAGGCCGTGGTGAGGCTCATGCTGGCGGCGATCTTCTCTGGGCGTTGCGCGGAGTTCTCCAGAGTCGCCCGTGCTTCCACCACGTTCATCAGCAACCTGCTCTCCAGCGGCCCCCGTCTCTGGATGGCGTCCGCCAACGGCGACACCAACTCCGAACGCGCCGCGATCACCGCCGTCGCCTGATCCCAAGCGTCCTCAATCGCCGCCTGCTTCTCGGCCACCGCGTCGCGGCTATCGACGTAGACGAATGCCAGCCCGGCCGTCACCGCAGCAAAAACGCCCATCATCAGCCGAGTCTTACGCATCGTATGCCGCCTATCAGGATACCCTTCTCGCCAGCGTACAATGAGACCTGGAGTCCGGCGGCCGGGCGATCGCCGCGTCATTTGACGGGGAGGAAAGTCCGGTCTCCATTGGGCAGCGCGCCGGCTAACGGCCGGGGGGCGACTCTCAAAGGGTCGTCCACGGAAAGTGGCACAGAAAATGTACCGCCGCCTTCGCTTGCGGAGGCGGTAAGGGTGAAAAGGTGCGGTAAGAGCGCACCGCGTTGCAGGTGACTGCAATGGCAGGCCAAACCCCGCGTGGAGCAAGACCAAATAGGGGACAAGCGGCGGCCCGCCGCGTCTGGAGTCCCGGGTAGGTTGCTTGAGGCCGTCAGTAATGGCGGTCCTAGAGGAATGGTCGCCGCCCCGGTTCGCCGGGGAACAAAAACCGGCTTATAGGCCGCCGGACTCCAAAATCGCAGATCTCGACGCCCTACTAGCGCTCGACTCGATCTCCCGGCAACAGCGGCATCGCTAGCGACTCGCGATCCTCAGGATCGAAATCTACCCTTCGCCATTCCCCTTTGTAGAGTCGGAACAGTTTCGGCCGACGGGAGTCCCCCACATAACCGGAGAGCCTTTTCCCCCATATGGCACGGGTCGGCGATCCATCCACCGTGAACGAAAACTCCACGGCCGCCGAGGCGTTCTCCGGCAACAGCGTGAAGTTGTCCGCTGAAACATCTTCCATGGCGGGCACGCCAGATTGCAGCTTCTCGGCAAGCGCCTGAAGTTCCTCAGGCGAATCGGAACTGATCAAAGCGGCCACTCGTTGAGCTTCAGGCGTATAGATCACGACTTGATAAAAAAACCGGTGATGCTTCTTCTTCCGTTGGCGCTTCGAGACGAGTTGATCGATCGGAAGAGCGTCCTGCGGCCTCGGGTCCATACGGCTAACCTCGCCAAATTCCGCGAGTTCTCCTCGCTTCTCGATCTCATAGCGTATCGACTCCGTGCCGACGTAATTCTCCAGCGTTTGCTCGGTCGATCCTTCCCGAAACAGCGCGTATTGGATGAACAACCCCATCCTCGGCTTCAGCTCGATCCAGCCGTCGCCGCGGGGCGTGTAGGCCTGCAACACTGCGTCGTACGAAGCTCGGGTCAGATCCGGCGACTGGATCTCGTACTGCGGCGCCGAGGGAAGCACGCGAAACGTCTCCGAATTTCGTAGCGCACACGCCATCTGGCCGACGAAAGCGGCAACCAGGAATACCCCAAAAGGGCCAAGGAGAATTCTCTGGACCAGACTGGACGTACGACCAATTGGAATAGCCCTAGACACCGAGCTGGCCGGAAATGTTCCCCGTAGGCCAGGCGCGCTGGGAATCACGGGACAACTCTCACTCCGCCCGCAGAACTGAGACGGGGTCCGCGGACGCAGCGCGCAAAGCAGGAAGGAAGCTAGCGATGACCGAGGCAGCCAGCATGACTGCTGCTGCGCCAAGATACGCCTCGGGTTCCCAGCTGCTCGTTTCATAGAGAACGCTAGAGAGAAATCGCGCAAGGCCTAGCGTCGCCAGCCCGCCAACGGCCAGCCCGATGGCCAATGGGCGCATCGCCTCCGCCACGACGAGACGCACGACGTCTCGAGCCGTCGCCCCCACACACATGCGGATGCCCACCTCGCGCATCCGCAATGCGCTGGTGTAGTTGACGACGGCGTACGTCCCGAGAGCGCTCAGCAGCAACGCTATCAAGCCGAGAAGAGAGAAGGCCCAAGCCGAAAACCGCGGCCGCCAGATGGCGTCCGACAGGATTGCGTCCATCCCCCTAATCCGGGTGATGGGCTGGTTGGGGTCGACCGCCCAGATGGCTCGCTGCAAGGCTTCTGCGGTGGTCCGTGAGTCGCGGTCTGTGCGAATGACGATCGTGGACGCGAAGGCCCAGCGAATAGCTTGCTCGTAGGGCAAGTAGATCTCCCCGGCGATTGGCTGGTCGTACTTGGACTGCCAAGAGTCCTTGACGACGCCGACGATGCGAATCTTGGCTTCTTGGGAAACCGGGAGATACTGGCCCACGGCGCTCTGACCCGGAAACATCTCGCTCGCTAGGCGCTCATTGACGACCACGACGGGTGCGGAGCCGTCGCGCTCAGCGGGCGTGAACAAGCGGCCCGACACGAGCGGGACTCCCATGACCGCGAAGTACTGTGAGCTGACGCTTGTGGCCGACAGCCCGATGGTCTCGCCGTCGGCTCCCGGAAACGCCAAGGTCATGTTGATGCCTGAAAGGGGCAAGTTGCTGACGAGGGCTGCCGAGCCCGGCCCGTTGATCCGCTCAACCTGTTCCAGCAATCGTTCGTAGTAGGCGGCAATCTGCGGCTGAGTCTCCTTGCCGGTTGGACGCGGTCCGCGCATCGTCCCGGTCGGCACGCTCAAGGCCAGAATATTCTCGGGCTTGAACCCCTTATCAGCATTTTGTAAGTGCACGACGCTGTGCAGCATTAACCCCGAACCGACCAGCAAGAAACAAGCGAAAGCCGCCTGCGAGGCCACAAGAAACGAGAAGAGCGGCCGGGAAGCTTTCGAACCCGTTCGCTCTCCAGACCGCAGCGCGGCTCGTGCCGGTGCGCCAGCGGCGAACAGGATTGGCGCGAGACTGCAAAGGCAGGCGACGGCCAGGCAAAGCAACACACTTGCAGTCACTCCCCGGGCGTTGAGCTCGACGAACTGCAGATGCGGCAAGACGATCGGCAGCCGGGCCAAGAGCTTCGAGAGCAACCGCAGCGCTTGGTGTGCGGCAATCAAGCCCAAAACGCTTCCCAGGGCTGACAGCATGAGGCTTTCCGCCAGCAGGCCGCGAGCGATTCTCCACGGCCCGGCGCCGAGCGCACCGCGAATGGCGATCTCCCGCTGGCGTTGCGCGGCGCGCCCGAGCAGCAGGCCGGCGACGTTCCCGCAGGCGATCAGCAAGACGCATCCGAACGCCGCGAAGATGAGCATCATGGTCAGCTCGTAGGCCGGCTCGACGCTCTGCCGCCAAGGCGGCGCAGCGAGCAGCACGTTGGCGTCCTTTTGGGGATCTTCCTGTCTGATCTGCGCGGCGAATACATCCATAGCGCTTTGGACGGCTGAAAGCGTCACCCCGTCTTTCAGGCGAGCGATAGCCGTCAAGAAGTACCGGGAGTCGGGGGCGGTATCGAGCGGAATCCACACGTCGACGTTGGATACCGGGAATTCGATCTCGGGGCGCATCACGCCGACGACCGTGAATAGCTCTCCCGATAACGAGATTGTCTTGCCAAGCACATCCGTGTTGCCGTCAAACTGCCGCTGCCACAACCTTCGGCTTATGACTGCCGCTCTGGTGCGCTGTATTTCGTCTGACTCCTCGATCATTCGGCCCAACAGGGCACGGACACCGAGAACGGAGAATAGTTGACCTGTGGCGCGCACGGCGTAGACTTGATCCGGCTCGTTGGCGCCGGTGACTGTTACGAGGTCTCTGACGTACGCCGCCGTACCGGTGAATAGATCGCTACGGGTCTTGAGAGTTTGGTATTCGGGCAAGGAGATCCAGCCGTTCCTTGAGCCCGCGCCGTTGATACTGACTAGCCGCTCCGGCTCGGCGAACGGGGGCGGGCGAAACAGCACGGCGTCGACGACGCTGAATATCGCCACGTTGGATCCGACTCCCAGAGCGATGAGACCGACGATGGAGAGCGAGAATGCCGGATTTCGGCGTAGCGTGCGAATTGCCTGGCCGAACTCTTGGCGCAAGTAATCGAACAGACGCAGCCCGTGTGAGGCGCGCATCTCCTCGCGATGGGCCGCCGTGGCGCCAAGCTCGATGCGCGCTTGCCACTCGGCGGCGCCGCGCTCCATTCCACGCCGCACGAGGTCTTCGGTGCGCGCTTCGCAATGGAAACGAAGTTCTTCGTCGATCTCGCGGTTGAGGCTTCGAGATCGAAGCAGCGCCGTAAGCAAGGAGCGTAGTCGCGAGAACATGTCAGGCCTCATCAGGCTGGGCCCGCAGCGCCGACGTGATGGTTGCGACCAGCTGTTCCCAGTTCGACGTCTGCTCCCTAAGACGGCCTTGTCCCGCGCGCGTCAGTTTGTAGAACTTCGCTCTTCGATTGTTCTCCGAGACTCCCCATTCGGTAGCCAACAGCCCCCGATGCTCAAGACGGTGCAGTGCCGGGTACAGCGAGCCTTGCTCAATTTCGAGCGTGCGGCCGGAGATCTGCTCGATACGCAGCAGCACGCCGTAGCCGTGCAATTCACCCAGTGAAACCGCCTTGAGGATCAGAATGTCCAGCGTTCCCGGCAGCAGTTCAGAGGTCTTGATCATAACGCCTCACCTAGAGATTCTAGGAGAATAGCGAGCACTCTCCTAGATAGTCAAGGAGAGGTCCGCTGCGCACTCCCGCCATCGAGCCGCTGCGGCAGGGCACGTTATACTCGGACCTGATGCCCGTCGCTGCCGAAAAGGTCGTCTATCTGCTCAAGCCGCGCGGCTTTTGCGCCGGTGTCGTGCGTGCCATCGATATCGTCGACCTGGCGCTTGAGGCCTACGGCGCGCCCATCTACGTCCGCCGCGAAATCGTCCACAACCGCCACGTCGTCGAGGACCTCGCCAGCCGCGGCGCCATCTTCATCGAAGAGCTCGACGAAGCACCCTCCGGCTCTCGCGTGGTCTACAGCGCTCATGGCGTATCTCCTGAAGTGCGCCGCGAGGCCGAAGCCCGCGGGCTGCTGGTGATCGACGCCACTTGCCCGCTGGTCACCAAGGTGCATCTGGAAGCCATCAAGTTCGCCAGACAGAACGGAACCATCCTACTGATCGGCCACCGCGACCACGACGAAGTCATCGGCACTCAAGGCGAAGCCCCCGAGCGCACGATCATCGTTTCGACGCGCGAAGAAGCCCTGACCGTCGAAATCCCCGACCCCAATAACGTCTACTACTTGACCCAGACGACCCTCAGCCTCGACGAAGCCAACGTCATCATCTCCGCCCTCGAACAGCGTTTCCCCCACATCCAAGGTCCGCCCGCACAAGACATCTGTTACGCCACCGAAAACCGCCAGCAGGCCATTAAGCGCCGCGCGGATACGTCCGACCTCATCCTCGTCGTCGGTTCGCAAAATAGCTCGAACTCGCGACGCCTCGTTGAAGTCGGCGTCAACGCCGGCACCCCCGGCTATCTCATCGACGACGAGCGCGACATCGACGCCCAATGGCTCTCCGGCGTACGCGCCGTCACCATCACCGCAGGCGCCTCCGCCCCTGAAGTGCTTGTGCAACGCGTCATCGAGCACTTGCGCAACCAGTTCGATTTCAACCGCGTCGAAGAGGTCGAAGTCATCGAAGAGAACGTCAAGTTCCCTCTGCCCAAACAACTCGCCGTCGACCACGCCCGGCTCACCCAAATCTCCGGCTGACTTCGTCGCACCGGCACCGCACAAATCGGCGACAATAACCCCGTGCGTCGCCTCCTACTCCTCACACTCCTACTCCTCCCCGCGGTCGCCCTATTGCGTGCGCAAGCACCGCAAGCACCACCGCAGGAGCCCAAGCTCATTCTCTTCGTAGCCATCGACCAGTTCCGCTACGACTATCTGCCGCGCTTTCGCGATGAGTACAAAGGCGGCCTCAAGACCCTGCTCGACCGTGGCGCCGTTTTCGCCAACGCCCATCTCGAACACTACCCCTCGGTCACTGCCGTGGGACACTCCACCATGATGTCCGGGGCCACGCCCGCCATCAGCGGCATCATCGGCAACGACTGGTACGACCGCGAAACCAGCAAACAGGTCACCAGCGTTTCCGACCCCTTGGGCAAACTGCTCGGCGCCGCGGGGGAGGCATCCTCGCCAAAGCGCCTGCTCGTCAGCACGATCGGCGACGAACTCAAGCGCAGCGGCTCGCCCGACTCCAAAGTCATCGGCATCTCCATGAAAGACCGTGGCGCCATCCTGCCCGCCGGACACATGGCCGACGCCGCCTACTGGTTCGACAATGCCAGTGGCGCCTTCGTCAGCAGCGACTACTACTTCCCTCAAACTCCCGCCTGGGTCCAAGCCTTCAACGCCGCCGGACACGTCAAAGAGTACGCGGGCAAGACCTGGGTCGCCGGCCGCACCATGCCCACCGAGCCCGGCCCCAAGCTCAACGCCGCCGTCTACGGCAGCTCCTACGGCAACGATCTTCTGGAGTCGTTCGCCGAAGACCTCATACGCGAGGAGAAACTCGGCCAGCGCGGCGTCACCGACGTGCTCACCGTCGGCTTCTCCTCGAACGATTCTGTCGGGCACACCTACGGACCCGACTCGCCCGAAGCTCACGCTGTTTCGGTCGGTGTCGACGGTTCGCTCGGCCGCCTGTTTGCCGCGGTCGAAAGCGCCGTCGGCATCGAGAACGTCCTCGTCGTGCTCACCGCCGATCACTCCGTCAGCCCCCTGCCCGAAGTGCTGGAATCACAGAAGATGCCCGGCGGCCGTGTCCTCGGGGATTTTTTTGCGCCGGCCCGCGCCGCGCTTGAAGCCAAGTACGGCCCCGGCAACTGGATCGAGGCCACGGCGGGAACATCGCCCTATTTCAACTACAAGCTAATGGATGAGCAGGGCGTCGACCGCGCCGAAGCCGAGGACATTGTCGCCGCCGTCATGCGTGAGCACCCGCAGGTCGCCCGCGTCTACACGCGGCAGCAGATTCTGGCAGGCCGAGCCGCCTACGACGCCATCGACTCGCGCGTGCTGCGGAGTTTTAACCCCCAGCGCTCGGGCGATCTCGAGATTGTGCTCAACCCGTTTTGGATCCGCAGCACCAGCGGCACGACCCACGGGAGTCCCTACAACTACGACACGCACATCCCGCTCATCTTCATGGGCCCCGGCATCAAACCCGGCCGCTACTACAAAGCCGCCGCGCTAAACGACGCCGCCCCAACCATCGCCGCCCTGCTCGATATCGAGATGCCTTCCGGCTCCCTCGGTCGCATCCTGGACGAGATCATAAAGTAGGTACTAGTCCGGTACGTTTTGCCGAGCCGCAAGCCAATAGACCCGCTTCATATCACCCTGAGCGGGGACGGATTCAGTGTGTATGAGGGGCCAATCCATCGCTGGTCTCTCCGATGGGAAGAGGTTCTATGGATCTCCGCATACAAGCGAGACCTCTACACAACAGATCGAATCTACCTGGAGTTCGTCGCGGAATCTGGACAAGCGGACACTCCTTTCCGAGTCGCAGAGGTGAATGAGGAGTTGGAAGGCTTCTCTGCCCTCGCTGAGCGAGTCAAAGAGGTCTTTCCAACGTCGAAGCAACAATGGGAGCTATCGATTTGGACTCCCGCCTTCACGACGAAGTACACCGTCATCTACAGCAAGACGCCCGGTGTGTTGCTGGTGGCGGCGGATTCTCGTGAAGTCCGGGCTATGGCTGGCATGACCAAACTCGATTTGGATTTGCGGCGGCCTGGGCTCATGTCCCTAGGGGTACCTCCTTCACTCGTTGCGTTGCATGGTCCGGGTGTCGAAAATGCAAGGGTCGCAGTTAACCGCGGGTTCGAACGCATCCCCGTGGGTGCCCTTGTCTCGGTCGGCTACGTCGGCGCCCTCGACCCCACGCTCGACGTCGGCCAGATCTTCGTCGCCCGCCAGATCGCGCGGGAGGGCTCGCCTCCAAAGCACGTTGAAACACCGGAGTTCCCACGGGACATTGGCGTCGCCCAAGGGACTCTCCTCACCATCGACCGAGTCGCCCAAACCTGCGAGGATAAACGCACCCTGCGCCGGTCCGGCGCCGATGCGGTCGACATGGAAGCTTACGCCGTCGCCGAAGAAGCGGAGCGCCGCAGCGTACCCTTCTACTGCGTCCGCGTAGTCAGTGACCGGGCCGACACGGATTTCCCCGTGGACTTCAATCGTGCCCGCCGCTCCGATGGAACCTTCGCTGGCTGGCGCGTCCTCGCGCAAGCGGGTCTTAACCCCAGCCATTGGAAGCGCTTGCTCTCCCTCAAGCGAGATTCTGAACTCGCTTCCCAGCGTCTCGCCGATTTCTTAAGTATCTGTCGCTTTGACGTGCGCCCCGGATGAGCCCGGCTGCTTGCAGTATGCCGTGCGCTTGACATGACTTTTGTTGCTTAGCGAAATGCTTTGAGCCCAGGTGGCTTTGTGGTATAAAGTACTTGGAGCATTGCCCCAGTGGAATCTAGGAAAAGTTTGTCGGACGAAAGCGCGCTTGTACCCACACTCGAAGTCGGTCAGATCTTCCTGGCTCGGCAGGTCCCACGAGAGTTCGGCGCTAAAGTATGTAGAAGCATCGGATGCAACCGACGACGACGGCTTAGCCCAAAGAACCCTCCTCACCATTGGCCGGCCATTCAAACCCTTCAAGAAGAGTCCATCCGGTCCCGGTTCGGCACCGATGCCGATCTGACGTGAGCCCTCAATGAGCGCCGCCGCCACAGCCCCCGATTTGATGTCCGCCTCGGTCTACCGAGGCGCGGGACGCGTCGTATACGAACAGGTCGGCATCCCTGAGATCGGCCCCGGCGAGATCCTGGTCAAGGTCGCCGCCTGCGGCATCTGCCACACCGATCTCAAAAAAATCGAGTACGACCTGCTGACCCCGCCGCGCATCTACGGCCACGAGACGGCCGGAACGGTCGCTGCAATCGGGGCGGGCGTCACCAAATTCCAAATCGGCGACCGCGTTTGCGTGTGCCACCACATCCCCTGCGGCGACTGCTTTTACTGCCGCCACAAGGACTACGCCCAGTGCGCGCGATATATCCAGGTGGGCGTCACCGCCGGGTTTGAGCCTGCCGGAGGCGGCTTCGCCCAGTACGTTCGCGTGATGGATTGGATCGTCGATGCCGGCGTCGAGAAAATTCCCGACGGCGTCAGCTTCGAGCGCGGCACGTTCGTCGAGCCGCTGAACACCTGCCTCAAGGGCGTCGAAAAGTGCGCCCTTTCCCCCGACGAAACCGTCCTGGTCATGGGTCAAGGGCCAATCGGGTTGCTTTTTACCATGTTGTTGAAACAACGCGGCATGGAGCACATTTACGCCTCCGACCGCCTGCCCGAACGGCTGGCGAAAGCGGAGAAATTGGGCGCCGCGCGGGCCTGGGACCCGACTCAGGTGGATATCGCGGCAGAACTAAGGGCAGCCACCTCGGGCCGCGGGGCTGATGTCGTAATTGTCGCGGCTTCGGCGCCTGGTATCGTGGAGCAGGCGGTCGCTCTGACCCGTCCGGGGGCCCGCATCATGCTTTTCGCCCAGACCTCCTCACAAGAAAAGTTTGAGTTAGACGGCGCCGGGATCGGAAAAAACGAGAGAATGGTATTTGGTTCGTACTCCGCTTCGGTAGATTTGCAGCGGGAGTCGGCCGAGATCGTCTGGCGGGAAGACTTTCCCGTCGAGGATTTGATCTCGCACCGCCTGCCCCTGGCCGAGTTGGAGCGCGGCATCGAGATTGCCCGGCGGCCGCAAGACGGGTCGCTGAAAGTACTGGTATATCCGCAGGAGCAGGATTAGAACGTTGACCGGACAGATGCAGGCGGCGGTCCTCTACGGCAAGGAAGAACTCCGTGTCGAAGAAGTTCCTGTCCCTAAAATTGGTCTCGGCGACATTCTCGTCAAGGTTCAAACGGCGCTGACTTGCGGCACCGACCTCAAGGTTTTCCGCAGCGGTCGCCATGCGCGCATGATCCAGCCCCCGGCGCTATTCGGCCACGAGTTGGCCGGGGACGTCGTTTCGGTGGGCGCTAACGTCACTAAATTCAAAGTCGGCCAGCGCATCGTCGCGGCCAACTCCGCGCCATGCGGCGAGTGTTACTTCTGCAAGCGCGACCGCGAGAATCTCTGCGAAGACCTGCTGTTTAACAACGGCGCATACGCGCAGTACATCGACATCCCCGAGAGGATCGTCGAAAATAACTGCTACGAAATCCCCGCGCATGTCGATTACCGTCACGCCGCGATGGCCGAGCCGCTGGCTTGCGTGCTGCACGGCCTCGAGGACTCCGGCGTCAAGCCAGGCTACACGGTTGTCGTGATTGGGCTCGGACCGATCGGCTTGATGTTTGTGAAACTGGCGGTCTTGGCCGGAGCGCGCGTGATCGCTGTCGGCCGTCGTCAGCAACAACTCGATCGCGCCGCGCGCATGGGCGCCAGCGAGTTGATCATTTCGCGGCCAGGCTCCGAACCAGTCGAAGCGGTTCGCGCGGCAACCGAAGATGGGCGCGGCGCCGACGTGGTCGTCGAGGCCGTTGGCTCCCCCCACGCCTGGGACGGCGCGGTGAAGATGGTGCGTTGCGGCGGTACGGTGAACTTTTTTGGCGGCTGCCCCAAAGACACCTCTGTGTGCCTGGACACTTCGCTGCTGCACTATTCCGAACTGACGCTGAAGGCTAGCTTCCATCACACGCCTCGATTGGTAAAGCGTGCGTTAGAAATCGTCAGCCAAGGCGCTATCAACGCTGCCGATTTCGTCATCGATGAAGCTCCCTTGGGCGACTTGCTCAAGGTCTTCCGGCACATGATGGCCCACAACGGTCATTTGAAGACCGCGATCCTGCCTAACGGCGTCTAGACGACGTCGTCTTGCTCCGGCGAGACCGGACCCATGGCTACGCTCTTTCCGAAAGACTTCGTCGAAGCCCACGGAACCGATTTCCCCGCCTGGACGCTCAACGACTCGCTCGCTTACTGCCGCGGCCTGTCAGGGGCGCACTACGAAAACTTCCACGTCGTCAGCCTGCTGCTGCCCAAGCGCCTACACCAAGATTTTTTTAACGTCTACGCTTATTGCCGGTGGGCCGACGACCTAGGCGACGAGTTCGGCGACCCGCAGCGCAGCCTGGAATTGCTCGGCTGGTGGCGTAATGAGCTCGACGCGATGTACGAAGGGCAAGCCAAGCATCCCGTGTTCGTGGCGCTGCGGACGACGGTCGATAAGCACCTGCTGCCCAAAGAGCCCTTCGCCGATTTGGTGCGCGCCTTCGTCCAGGATCAAACCAAGAATCGCTACCAAACCTACGACGAGGTGCTCGACTACTGCGTCTATTCCGCGAACCCAGTCGGCAGGTTGGTGCTGCATCTTTGCGGCTACGCCGATGCCGAACGCATCCGATTGTCCGATGAAACTTGCACAGCTCTGCAGTTAGCGAATCATTGGCAAGACGTCGGCCGCGACTACTCCGACCGCAATCGCATCTACGTACCCGCCGATGTCTTGCAGGCGCATGGCGGCTCGCTAGAGACGCTTGAGGCCGACCTAAGACAGGGTCAAGCCGGCGAAGTTGTCAAAAAGGCGTTCGCGGACTTAGTGCGCCGGGCGCAGTTGTTGTTTGAGCAAGGCCTGCCGTTGGCGGATACTTTGGATCGGCGGCTGGCCATCGACATCGAACTATTCAGCCGCGGCGGCATGGCCATCCTCAACAAGATTCGCAAGCAAGACCATGACCCGATTCGCGCCCGTCCGCGTGTCGGCAAAGCGGAGCGCGTTGGTCTGCTGTTGCGTGTCGTGGGACGTCGGCTATGGTAAGCCTGGATCGGTCTTTCGCGCACTGCCGCCGCGTCGCCAAGACGCGCGCGAAGAATTTTTACTACTCCTTCGTGCTGTTGTCGCGCGAGCAAAAAGACGCCATGTGCGCCGTCTACGCTTTCATGCGTTACTCGGACGACATCAGCGACGAAGGCAACCGGTCGGTTGAAGCGCGCAACGCGGCGTTGAACAAGTGGCACGCCGCCTTGGTCAACGCGCTGTCGGGCGATCTCGGCGACGATCCGATCTTGCCGGCCTTCCGTGCGACAGTCGAGCGCTACAAGATTCCGCACGAGTACTTCTTAGACTTGATCGAAGGCGTCTCCAGCGACCTCGCGCCGCAACGCTACGAAACCTTCGAGCAGCTGTATCGCTACTGCTATCGCGTCGCATCCGTTGTTGGCCTGACGGTGGTTCACATTTACGGCTTCAGCGATCCGCGGGCGTTGGAATTGGCAGAGAAATGCGGCATCGGCTTTCAGTTGACGAACATCCTGCGCGACATTCCAGAAGACGCCGGCATGGGTCGCGTCTATCTGCCTGATGAAGACCTCCAGCGCTTCGGCATCACGCGCGAGCAGCTGATGGCCGGCCAAGAAGCGCCGCGCGAACTGATGGCTTTCGAGTGGGAGCGCGCCAGGAGCTACTACCAAGAAGCGGCGCCGCTGTTGGGGCTGGTACGGCCGGCAAGCCGTCCTGCATTGTGGGCCTTGATGGCCATCTATTACGGCATTCTGCTGCGTATCAAGAGCCAAGGGTATGACGTTTATCAACAGCGTCCGCGGCTGACCGCTCTCGAGAAGACCTGGATCGTTTTGCGCGCCGCGCGCACGCGCTGGTTCGGAGGAGCGTTGCTATTCCCCGGGTAAAGATTGTCGGCGGCGGTTTAGCGGGATTGTCGGCGGCGGTGGCGCTTGCATCGCTCGACTGGCAAGTCGATCTGTACGAGTCGAAGCCCTTTCTCGGCGGCCGCGCAACGTCATTTCCTGTGCGCCCTGACGAGCCCGACTCCGAACGCATCGACAACTGCCAGCATGTGTTGCTGCGCTGCTGCGACAACTTGATGGACTTCTACAAACGCTGCGGCGTCGCCGAGAAGATTCGCTTCTACGACGAGTTATATTTCGTGCGGCCAGGCGGCGCTGTCGACACGTTGCGCCGCGGAGCGTTGCCCTATCCGGCACATTTGGCGGGCTCGTTTCTTCAGTTTGGCTTTTTGAGTTGGAGCGATAAGTTCGCGCTGGCCGCCGACCTGCGGGCGTTGCAGAAGCGCTACGGCGATGTGGCGCTCGAACAGCTGACGATGGCCGAATGGCTGTCGTCGCGCAACGTTTCCAAGAACAGCTATCAGCGATTTTGGCGGCCGATTCTTGTCAGCGCCCTGAATGAAGAGCCAGAGCGAGCTTCGGCGCGTGCTGCATTTCAAGTTTTCGCCGAAGGCTTGTTGGGCAGCAAGACAAGCTATGAGATGGGCGTGCCCGCAGTGCCGCTGGCGGAGCTCTACGACGGCGCCCCAGGCGCCGTTCAAGTGCATTTGCGTGAGTCGGTTGAGCGCATTGATGCCCAGAGCGATGAGGCGGATGTCTATATCAGCGCTGTGCCGTATGACCGCGTTTTGGCGCTACTGCCGGGGTTGGAGCTGAATGTCGAGCCGTTCGAACATTCGCCGATTACCGGCGTGCATTTGTGGTTCGACCGGCCAGTGACCGAGTTGCCTCATGCAGTGCTGCTCGACCGCACGATGCAGTGGATGTTTCGTAAGTCAGACACGTATGTGCAGTGCGTCGTGAGTGCTTCGCGGGATTTGTTAACGATGTCGCGCGGCGACATCATCGAGCTGGCCCGCAAAGAACTCGCCGAGTATTTTCCAGCCGTCGCCGAGGAGCAACTGATTCGAGCGCATGTCGTGAAAGAGGCTAGAGCGACATACTCGATCAAGCCGGGGCTGACCAAGCATCGGCCCCCAGCAGAAACCAAGTACGCGAACGTTTTTCTAGCCGGCGATTGGACGGATACGAACTGGCCAGCGACCATGGAAGGCGCGGTTCGCAGCGGTTATCGCGCTGCAGAGGCCGCAGCCCGTTCCCAGGGTGCTGCAGCACGATTCCTGGTCTAGTTCGTCGCAGCCTGTGGCGACAGACCAAGCGATCCGATCATCCTGCACTACTCTTTCGCCCTCCTCAATCCTTCAGCGACCCGAGCCCAGCCGCGTAAGCGGCGGGTCCTAGCACCGTACGCCGACCGTCAATCCGCCCACAACCCGCGCAACAGAGGCGCGGCCGTAAGGCTGCGCTACCGCCCGCCAGGGCGGCGCCTCTATCACCGCACGACATAGCCCCACCCGAGCCATGGGCGCGAGCCCATGGTCCTGCCTTCATCTTCACCTCCTTCGGCCAGCGCACTTGACACGGGGTGGTATACATAAATGCAGAAGGTCCCTGGCTAGTCGAGACACGACCAGGGGCT